>JAFMIU010000025.1 GCA_017853835.1 Pirellulales bacterium
GACGCCGGGACGGCGGTGACGGCGCGACCATCAGCGTGTGGGCAACCCCGAAGCGTAGCCTCAACGCACGCGTCCCCAAGCCGGAGCCGACGCCGTTCAGCGAGTTGAACCCAACCATGCCAAACACACCACGCGTTTCGCCGCGCCGGTCCCACGGCTCACGCCGCTGGGCTTCCACGGGCACCCGAAGCGCAGCCTCAATTCCAGCGCCCCCCGGAGCGGTGTGTCTGGCTTCGTCAATCGATGAGCGCCGCCTTCAGCTCGTGAAGCTCCACCGTCGCATCGTCATTCGCCCGGTCGAGCATGCCGCACCGGCGATACCAATACCGCGAGTTGCCCATGTCGCCCTCGATCTTGTGCACGATCGCATGGAGCCAATCCGCCGCCATGTCGCCTTCGTGACGTTGAGCGATCAGATGCGCCTCAACCCAGGATCCCTCGATCGCGAGTTCCACCGCCCGCCGCAGTTCATCTGTTCGTCCCATGCGGGCCTGATCCTTCCTTCACGAGATCCTTGAACACCTTCCGCACCTTCGCGACCTTCGGTGCCGCCGCCGCAAGACAATACGGCTGCATGGGATTCTTCGCGAAGTAGTCCTGATGGTAATCCTCGGCCGGAAAGAACGTCACCGCCGGCGTCACCTGCGTCACGATCGGCCCGGGAAACACCTTCGCGGCATTCAACCTGGCGATCACGTCCTCCGCCACCCGCTTCTGCTCCTCGTCGTGATAGAAGATCGCCGATCGATACTGCGTGCCGACGTCGGCCCCTTGGCGATTGAGGGTCGTCGGGTCATGGGTCGCGAAGAACACCTCGAGGAGCTTCGCAAACGGCACCACGGCGGGATCGTATTCGATTTCGATCGCCTCAGCGTGTCCCGTCAGGCCCGTGCACACGTCCTTGTAGGTGGGGTTCGGCACCACCCCGCCGATATAGCCGCTCGTCACGCTCGACACGCCTTTCAGTTCCGCATAGACCGCTTCGGTGCACCAGAAACATCCTCCGGCCAGCGTGGCCTTCGCCAGCGCCGGCTCGTCAGCACGACCAGTCAACTGCCCCATGATGATGGCACCTCCCAAGACAAGGATCGCGAGTCGGCCGTTCATGATGTGGCCCTCCTTCTCCCGTCGATTGTAGAGATCCATGCGGGATCGACCACAAATCGAAGCGGCTTTTCGGCCCACGATCCCGCATAGCCCACGCCGATTCGAGGCGTTCGCTCGACCCGGCGCGGCGGCACACGGAGGCCGCTCCCCTCGCACCACAGGCCGCCGGATCGTCGCGCCGGACGTCCGTCGAACGACCGATCGATGCCGAGTGCCTTGGTCACGCGCCCCGGGCCGACGTGGTCTCCGACACCGCGGATCAGGACGGCCGCAGGGATCCCCTCCGCAGCCGTCACGATGTTCAGCATCCAATGCATGCCATAGCAGAGATACACATACCATCGCCCAGCCGGCCCAAACATCGTGGCGTTGCGCCTGGTCAGGCCCTTCGATCCATGACACGCGAGGTCGTGGGCCCCGAGGTAGGCCTCGGTTTCGATCACAACGTGGCGACGCGGTCGGCCGGCGGCATCCGGAATCACGAGCCATTGCCCCAGCAGATCCCGGGCCACGCGATCGGCTGGGCGATCGTAGAAGGCTTCGGGAAGGACACGGCCGCGGGGCATCCCCATGTTGTAGCCGCCCGCATCCCGATCCCTCAGAGGTTCGACGACAGACCGTCGAAATCGGCCGACGCATCTCCGTTCGGGCGGCTGCCTTTGGCGCCGGACCACAATCTTCTATGATGCCGCCCCCGAGACCCCCGCCCGCGGAGCCCCATCGATGGAAGCAGGAATCGTCGGTCTTCCCAACGTCGGCAAGAGCACGCTGTTCAACGCGCTCACCATGTCGAAGACCGCCCAGAGCGCCAACTATCCCTTCTGCACCATCGAACCCAACGAGGGGATGGTCAGCGTGCCCGATGGCCGCCTGGAGAGGATCACGAAACTGATTCCACCCCAGAAGGTGATCCCGGCCGCCCTCAAACTGGTCGACATCGCCGGCATCGTGAAGGGTGCGAGCGAGGGCCAGGGCCTCGGCAACAAGTTTCTTTCGCACATCCGTGAGGTCGATGCGATCCTCCAGGTCGTGCGGTGCTTCGACGACCCCGACGTGATTCACGTGTCCGGCAAGGTCGATCCACTGTCCGACATGGAAACGATCGAGATCGAACTGATGCTCGCCGACATCCAGCACCTGGAGAACATGCTCCCCAAAGCCGAGCGATCGGCAAAAGGAGCCGACAAGGACGCCAAGCTCAAAGTCGAGGTGATGAAGAAGTGCCTCGCCCATCTCGGAGAGCAGAAGCCGCTGCGCACGATGCCGCTCGATGAAGCCGAGCGAAAAGCGATCAAGGAACTCGGGCTCCTCACCGCCAAGCCGATCCTCTACGTCGCCAACGTCGATGAAAACGACGTGGAGGGCAAGAGTCCGCTCGTGCCTGCGGTACGGGCGGCAGCGGCAAAGTCGGGGGCCGAGGTGGTGCCCGTGTGCGCCAAAATCGAGGCGGAAATCGCGGAACTCGACGAGGCGGACCGGGCGGAGATGCTCGAAGGGGCCGGCCTGACCGAGCCGGCGCTCGCCGTCCTCGCCCGTGCCGCCTACAAGACGCTCGGCCTGCAGAGCTATTTCACGGCCGGCGAGAAGGAGGTTCGCGCCTGGACGGTTCCCGTGGGCGCCACCGCCCCGCAGGCCGCCGGCGTGATCCACACCGACTTCGAGAAGGGATTCATCCGGGCCGAAATCTACTCGCTCGACGATCTGGAGCAGTACAAGAGCGAAAAGGAGATTCGGGCGGCCGGGAAACTTCGGGTGGAGGGGAAGGACTACGTGATGCGCGACGGCGACATCTGCCACTTCCTCGTCAACAAGTAGTCGAGGACTGCAGACGGCAGCACGCCCTGCCGGGCGTCAGCGACCGCCGCCGGAGGTGCTGCCCGTCTTGCTCGATACGAGTTCGGACGTGATGCCGACTGCACGCACGACCATGTCCAACGCTCCCTTTCCTGAAGAACCTGTAACCCGGGCCGCCGCCTGGCGTGCCGTGTCGAAGGACATGACGTGCATACGGCGCGCCGGAGCGAGGCCCCGTGGCGGGCCGCGGCGGCGCCTCGAGCGTTCTTCGAGGTTTCATCCATGACGTCGTGGTCGATGGTGATTGCTTCGTTTTTCGACAGTCGCCTGCTGACATCTCCATGGTTCGTCATTCCAGCGAAACCCATCCCGGGTGTTTCCCAACACCTGGGAAGGTGGTTCACCGATCGTGCGAAACGCTGAAAACCACGCGTTTCAGCAAGCATCTCGCTTCGCCTACGATCTCGGAAGAATCGCCCGCTGACGATGCCTTCAATCCTTACGAGGTGCCCGTCAGAGAGGGACGGTCGCGATGCGCCCCCGACGCGGTGCCCGTCAGACGAGCGGCACCTCAGTTGATGCGTTGGCAGGATGACGGAGGTGCTCAGGGAGCCACTCCTGCTCGTCGTCATCGGGCCCGGCGGCTCCGCGATCGTCCGGACCATGCCCTGCCAGATACTCATCCTGGTGGTTTTCGCGGGCGCTTGTCCCGAAGAACGAATACATCACGGGCACCAGGATCAACACCAACGCCGTCGTCGTCATCAATCCAAACGCCATCGCCGTCGCCATGGGCACGAGAAACTGCGCCTGAAAGCTCTTCTCGAGCAGCAGCGGCAGAAGGCCGCCGATCGTCGTGATGCTGGTCAGGAGCACCGGCCTGAACCGAAGACATCCGGCCTCCCGCAGGGCCTCCCGCAGTGGATGGCCGTCGCGAACCCGGTGGTTGATGAAATCGATCAACACGATCGAGTCATTCACCACCACCCCTGCCAGGGCCACCAGCCCAAACATGCTGAAGAGCGTCAGCGGCATGCCCATGAAGGCGTGGCCAAACACGGCTCCGGCGATGCCGAAGGGGATCGCGCCGAGAATCAGGAATGGCTGGAAGTACGACTTGAACTCCATCGTGAGGAGCACGAACATCGCAAAGAGGGCTACGACGAAGCCGACCCCGAGACTCCGGAGTGATTCATTCGACTGCTCGCGTTGGCCTTCCCACCGCACCCGTACTGCGGGGTACTCGGCGAACAGGTCGGGCATCAGTCGTCGCTCCATGTCGCCGATCACCTGCGAACTCGTGAGCGATGTCTTGGCGATGTCGATGTCGGCGGTCACGGTGATCGACCGCTTCTGCCCGAGTCGGTTGATCTCGGAAAACCCCCGCTCGACGGCCACGTCGGCGAGCTCGCCGATCGGACGCTTCACGCCGTCAGGGCCGGTCACGCGCATGTCATCGAGCGTCGCCAGGGTCCGCCGCTCATCTTGCGGGTAGCGAACCATGAGCTTCACCTCGTGCCGGCCGCGCTGGAGTCGCATCACCTCCTCGCCGTAGAAGCTCGCCCGAATCGTGCCGGCGAGATCGGCGAGCGACACACCCATCGCCTCCGCCCGCGGCTTCACCTTGATCTGATACTCCCACTTGCCCGGCCGGGAGTCGTCGTCGATGTCGATCACCCCCTCATACTGTGCGAGCCATTGCTTGCATCGCTCCACCGCCGCCTCGAGCTGACGCACCGACTCGGGATCCGAGGATGACAGGAGCTTGAACTCGATCGTCTTGCCGCCAGGCCCCATGTTTTCGGTACCAAAGTTCACCGACTCGGCCCCGGCAAACTCGCCCGACAGCCGTCGCCACTCACTGATGAACTCCTCGCTCGTAACGCTGCGGTTCTGCCCGTCGACCAGTTCGAGCGACACCGCTCCGACATGGCTCCCGCTCATGCGGGCATCGGGCCCGATCTGCCCGGGAGCCGACACCGACCCCACCGCCCGATGGACAAGCTCCATGATCGGCCTGTCGGGAGGAGACAGTTCACGGGTCGTCTTGAAGGCGGCCCGCTCCAGCCGAAGCGTCGCCTCCTCCGTCACGCTTGCCGGCGTGCCGTCGGGAAACACCACCTTCGCCATCAGTCGATTCGCGTCGATCTTCGGCATGAGCAGGAAGGGCGTCACGCCGCTGCGCACGATGCCAAACGCCGCCAGCAAAATGCTCACGGCAATGGCGAGCACGGCCAGTCGGTTGTCGAGCGCCACCTCGAGCAACGGGGAGTAGATCGATTTCACGAACCATTTCAGCCCGCGGTCGCAGGCACGCTGAACCATCGTCACCAACGGCAGCAGCAGCCGAAGCGGCGCGAAGACGATCCCGATCAGGGTAAACACGAGGTTTTTCTCGTGGGCCAAATGCCCCGGCAGCACCAGCGTGGCCTCCGCCAGCGACATGAGCAAGGTGGTGATGAAGGCAAACGGCATCACGGCGATGAACTTCCCCATCACTCCCGACACGAAACAGAGCGGAAGAAAGGTGATGACCGTCGTGAGCACACTCGAGATGACGCTCGGCACGACCTCGACGGTGCCGTCAATCGCCGCGTTCACGAGGCTCTTCCCCATCCGTCGATGACGGTCGACGTTGTCGCTCACCACGATCGCATCGTCGACCACGATCCCGATCGCCATGAGAAACGCAAACATCGACAGCATGTTGAGCGTCTGGTCGGTGACGAACATCAGGGCGCCGGTGCCCAGCATCGAAAACGGAATGCCCAACGCCACCCAGAAGGCGATCTTGAGGTCGAGAAAGAGCGCCAGCATCACGAACACGATCACGAGCCCCTGCAGACCGTTGACGACCAGCATTTCGAGCCGATCCTGCACGTCGATCGACTGGTCGGCCCAGGTCGTGAGGCTGTATCCCTCGGGCAGCTTTGCGTTGGCCACGTAGTGCTTCACCGCGGCCACCATCGCCAGGAGATCTTCTCCCGAACTGCGGTCGATCGAGACGACCATGCCAAGACGGCCATTGATCTGGTTGGTGGAGGCGACATCGGCGAACTCATCCCGCACCGTGCCAAGGTCGCCCACGGTGAGCACCAGCCCGCTCGGGAGCGTGACCAGCGGCAGCTCCGCGATCTCGGCGCCGACGTACTTCTTGTTCTTGCCTCGCAGCAGGATTTCACCCCGCTCGCTGCGGATCGTGCCGCCCGGGAGTTCGAGGTTTTCGCGGCGCACGATGTCGGCGACCTTCTGGAGCGAAAGCCCGTATTTCCGTAGCGTCTCCTCCGACACTTCGATGTCGATCTGATAATCCCTCGCCCCCATGAGATTGGCGGCCGACACCGCCGGCAAGGCGAGCAGGTCGTCTCGTACCAGTTCGGCGACGTCGCGGAGTTCCAGCTCCGATTCCGTGTCGTCACCGGCTCCAGGCGGCGCCAGCACGCCCACCTTGATCGCCGGATTTCGGAGCGTGACCTGCTCCACCTTCGCGTCCTCGGCCAGCTCCGGCATGCTCGGAATCCGGTCGACCTCCGATCGAATCTCACTGACCGTCTTCTGCACCTCCTTCACGTTGTCGTGCAGCTCGAAGACGCAGTATCCCATCCCCTCCTGGGCCACGCTCGTGATCTTCTTGATCCCTTCGACCGTCCGGCAGGCTTCTTCCACCTTCTGGCAGATGCCTTCCTCGACCTCCTCGGGTGTCGCCCCCGGATAGGGCACGGTGACCAGCACGATCTCGAGGTCAAACTCCGGAAACACCTCCCGCCGCATCGACAGGAATGCCATCAGGCCGACGAGCAGCACGGCCAGCGTGAGCGTGTTCATCGCCGGCATGTTGCGAACGGTCCAGGCGACGATCGTTCTCACGTGGCGTCCTCCGGCTCCGGAACCCGTGCCTGGAGCGTCGATGGCTTCTCGGAACCACCGGGCTCGGTCACCGCCATCCCGTCATGGGGGCTCGCGATCGGACTGATGATCACGCGGTCGCCCGGGATGAATCCCGAGGCTCTCGCATCGAACACCAACCTGCCTCCAGACGCCTGCATCGCACGGGGGCGCAGCACGACCAGCCTGCCTTCCCGCATGAGCCACACCTCGCCACTCGGACGCTGCGCTTCTTCGGGAATCGACACGAGAGGATCGTTCACCGGCACATGGACGAGCACCTGCACGAACATGCCTCGCAGCAGCGATCGGGGCGCCGAGGCCGGGAGCTGGGGCATCGCCGCCCCATAGCGGTCGATGGCCCGCACGGCCGTCGGGTCGGGCACCCTGACACGGCAGGGGAGCGAGCGTGTTTTTTCGTCGAGCCCGCGGCCTTCCTGACGCGACAACGTTCCGGGCCACTCGAACACCGCATCGCCGATTCGAAACACAACCGTCACCGGGGCATTGAAGCCGTCGCGATCAAGCCCCTCGCCCGGCTCCCGACCGCCCCAGATCCGGGCGATGTCGTCCATCTCCAGGTTCGTACGCACCTCCGCGGCGGTCGTGTCTTCGATGGTCACCAACGGCGTGCCCTTGGCGACGAACGATCCCTGCTCCGCCTTGTCTTCCACCACCATGCCATCGATGGGGGCGATCACCTGCGTCCGGGAAAGATCGAGTTTCGCCTTGTCGAGGAGCGACGCCGTGAGGAGCTTCGCCTCCTCCAGTTTGGACCGCCGCTTGAGCAGGACCCGCCGCTGTCCCTCCAGGGTGGCGAGGGCGTTGGCCGCGGTCAGCTCCTCGCGGACCGCACGATCGCGCTCAGACTCGGTGACAACGCGACCTGCCCGCAGCCCTTCGACGCGTGCCACCTCGCGGCGCGACAGTTCCACCTGCTGCGACGCCAGATCGACGAGCCTGGTGTTCTGCTTCACCTCTTCATCGAGTTCTTCGATGGCCAGATCAGCCTGATTGGCCTCCCGCCCAAGCCGCTCCACATCGAGTTCGTAATCACGCGGATCGATCTCGAACAGCACCGTTCCGGCCGTGACGAATCGTCCCTCGTCACAGACCTCCGCTTTCAGGCGAATTCGACCGGGCACCTCGGCGGCAAGCGTCACCTCACGCAGCGGCACCACCACCCCGTCGGCCTCGATGGTGAGCCCCTCGCGCACGTCCTCCGCCGCCACCGTCCGCACGGCGATGGCGGCGTCGGCCGGCCGTTCCTGCCGCGACGGCGGGGGCTGGGTTCCCATGCCGAGAAACAGAGCGATGCCCGCGCCGAGGATCATGAATGGCACGATCCATCCCAGCACGGTCTTCACGGCCTTCATAAATCGGCATCTCCGGAGAAGCGAACGGACGAACCATCGACGAGCGGCGGAGCCACTCCCATCGCCGCGAGGGCGTAGCGGGTGACGTGATCGGCGATCGAAGACGGTGTGTGATGGGCATCGATCTCGTCGGACGGCACGAGCATCGCCACGACCTCGCCGGCAGCCCGATACAAAAAGCACTGGCCGACGATACTCAGGCCGACGCGACGAAGATCGGCATCGGGGAGTTCGCCACCGGCCAGTTCGTCGAGGATCCCGAGAAGCAGGCCGAAGTGAGGCCGGATGTAGTCTTCCACGAGTTCACGGCAGGCTTCCGTCGGGTGGAGCACCTCGCGCATCAGGAGCCGCACCTCCCAGGGAGGATGATCGAATCCCAGCATGCGATCGAGCATGTTGCCCACGAAACCGTGAAGCTTCTGCGACGCAGGGGTTCCAGGGGGCCATTCGGGCTGTGGCACCTGCCGCTGCCGCTCCTCGTGGGCGTGCTTCACACTCGCGATGTAGAGCCGTCGCTTGTCGCCAAAGTAGTAGTTCACCGCCGCCACGTTCACCCCCGCGGCGGAACAGATATCCCGAATGGTCGCCGCCTCATACCCACGATCGGCAAACTCCCGCCCGGCGGCGGTGAGGATCCGTTCCCTGGGGTCGTCCAGCGACTTGCTTCGATGGGGGCCGGAGGCGGTGGACATGCAGGAACTCAGGCGGGGCGGCACCCGGGCCAGGCGGGATGGTCAAACAAGCGTTTCAATCGATTGTATGAAGGAAAACCGTTGGCTCCAACGCGTCTTAACAGGCGTTTCCCGGGACCTTTCCCGATTTCAAGGGTCCCTGCCCCGACCAACGGCTCAGGACGCCGCCAGAATCGCCTCGGCACACCGTCGGCCGCTCGCCAGGGCTCCATTGATCGAAGCCGTGCCGCAGTGGTCCCCACAGAGCCACAGGCCGTCGGCAAGCCGTGGCATGCCGGGACGCGCCTGACGTCCTGTCGGGGACTCGTCGGGCAGGGCCCTCCGCACCTCCACGGTCGTGAGATGCCGCCAGGCCGCCGTCGCGTCGCCAAACCATCCTTGTGCCTGCCGACGAACGGCTTCTTCGAGGCCTTGGCTGTCGGCTGTGTGGCGTGTCGACACCGTGATCAGCGATCGCCCGGGAGGAGCGTAGTCGGCAGCCACATCGGACGGCACGGTGAGGTTGTCGATCACGCCACCCGGATCGGCGCTGACGAGGAGCGTTCGCCTCGCCAGAGGCGAACGCGGCGCGGCAAACGCCACCAGCCGGGTGGACTTCCAGGATCGTTGAGCCCACCCGCCACAGAATGCATCCGGCACCATCGCCGCGGCCGATGGCCCGTCGGCGGCCACCACCACGTCCCGCGCCACGAGTTCGCTGCCGTCCTCGAGCGTCACGACCCCCGGCCGCGCCGAACGCACCCGCCGGCCCAGTTCCAGACACCCATGTGGCAGCCCAGACGCCAACTGGCTCGGGATCGCCGCCATACCTCCGGCAGGCAGGCAGGCTCGCCCCAGGGAAAACATCGCGAAGTCGAAGAGAAACACCATCGCCGAGGTGTCGAGCAAACGCTCCAAAAAGACACCGCCGAAGAAGGGCACGAAAAACCGTCTGACGAAGCCTTCGGAAAAACCTCGGGCCGCCAGTTCCGCCGCGGTGGTTCGCTCGGAGGCGGCCGGCGGAGCATCCGGATCGACGAGCCCGGATCGAAAGCCCCGCAAGGCATCCTGACGAAGCCTCGCCGTCCGAATGGCATCGGCAGGACCGACGACCCCCGACACCACCGATGCCAGCGCCGTGAACGGACGGCGCCAGGGATCGCTCACGCGCATCAGCGTCGATCCCTCGGCCACGAGGGCACCGGGCTCAAACCGCCCCAGCCGAAGCGCGGCGAGATCGAGCTGCCGCCGGCCCTCGGGATAGGCATCGTTGAAGACCTGAAAGCCACGATCGATTCGGAATCCGTCGATGGAATCGGTGGCCACCCTTCCGCCCACGCGGTCGGCCGCTTCGACGAGCAGCACCCTCCTGCCCTGACGGACCAGCGCACGGCTGCATGCGAGCCCTGCGAGCCCGGCCCCCACGACTATGCAATCGGCAATCTGGCTCATCGATGTCCTCCCTGGAGTTGCTGCACCATCCACGCACCTGTCGCCGCGCCGCTCGCAAACGCCCCTTCCACACGAGGTCCGGCGAAGGCGTCACCGCAGCAGGCAATCGGAGGCCGCTCCATCACCACCCCGACCGGGTCGGGCAGCACCGTGGTGGGCGTCGCATACTTCCAGCGGTGGATCGAACGCTCCACGATCACCTCCTGTGGATCACCGTCGATCCAGGGCCGAATGGCCTGGCTGAGCGAGGTGGCCACCTCGCTCAGCGGTGCGTCGAAGTGCTCGCGGCTGAAGGACCCGGTGGCGTGCACCGTGAGCGCCGGCACGGCGGAGAGGCCCTTCCGACGATTGTCGGCCACCCACGCAACCGGCCCTGACGAGTCGTCGGCAAACTGAATCGCCCCCGGTTCGGGCACCAGGCTCGGCCGGGCGAGCACGAGCATGACGGCGAAGCACGGATCGTAGGCGACGGTCTGCAGCCGTGCGACCCGATCGGCCCCCATCCGACCGAGCACCGCGCCCGCCGCCAGAAGGTCGAGGGACTGAGGCACGGGGGGTGTGAGCACGCAGCCGGCCGCCTCGACCACGTCGCCCGCGCCATGCTCGTCCTCGACGGTCACCCGAACGGCCCCTGCCCCGATCGCCACCGCCGTCGCCCTGGCGGCTGTTCGCACCGTGATGGCCTCGTTCCGCGACACCAGCCACTTCGGCAGGTCGCTCATGCCCCGGGCGCCGCGGTATCGCGGGTGGCCATCACCCGACGTCGCGGCCGCCATGCCGATGCTGCCATCACGAGCAAAACCCCGGCACCATTCGACCACCATGCCCTCGCGAGCGGCCGTGTCGATGACGTGCTGAAAGGCCTCCGTGCGAGCCGTGAAAAACTGCGCCCCGTGGTCGCACACCGCCCCACCGACACGACGGGTGGCCATTCGCCCCCCCACACCGCGTGACTTGTCAAGCACGATCACCCGACGCCCCGACGCTGCGATCGTCGACGCCGCCATCAGGCCGGCGATACCCGCGCCGACGACCACTGCGTCCCAGGTGGCAGGCGGCGCGGTCACGACACCGGCCCGTCCGATGGAAAGAGCATTCGCATCGGATCGGTGGTGAGCGGCATCCGACTGGACGACAGCACCTCACCGGCCGGGCAGCCGGCCATCATGCCGACCGTCTCGGCCATCGACCGCACCCGCGGATAGACGTGGGCCTTCTCCGGCGGGAACTGGGAGGCGTAGCAGGCGATCGATGCCAGTTTGGTCTCGAGATGCCCGGCGATGTCGACCACCAGCGGCCAGTGCCCCGGTGGAACCTGCGCCACACCCGCCAGGAGAAAATAGGTGAGGAACTGCGGCACGGTGTGCACGGGAAGCCCGGCGAACGTGTCGTCCCATTTCGTGAGGCGGGAATAAAAAACGGCCGCCTCGGTGATGGCCACCGCCTGGGCGTGGTCGGGGGACGCGAGCGGCGTCTTGTCGCCCAATCCGAGGACGAGCCTCGGCCGCCAGCGCCGAAAGATCGTCGCCAGGGCCACCCGCACCTCGAAGCCGTCGAACAGCCGACGATTCGTGAAGCTGAGCGTTTCCCGATGGACCACGCCAAGGGCCGCGGCCGCAGCGGCAGCCTCGCGCAACCGTTCCTCCGGACCGCTCGATCGTGGCGTCGGCTCGCCATCGGTGAGATCGACGATCCCGATGCGATACCCCTTCGACGCCATCAGGGCGAGCGTCCCACCGCAGCCGATCTCGACGTCGTCGGGATGAGCGCCGACCGCGATCACGTCAAGTGGTGGCGGCAGGTCTGCCATCGGCGACTCAGAAAGGCTTCGTGGCGGCGATCAGAAACGTGGGGTTGATCGCCTCGAATCGGATGCGATCCAGCTGCTCGATCCCCCGAGCAATGTTGACCATCCAATATGCCGCGTCCTCGGAGCGTGACCGGAGCAGGGAGTGCATCGCCGCCAGGTTTTCAATGCTGTTGCAGGCCGTCACGAGCCGACCGCCCGGCGTGAGCCGCCCCCAGGCCTGCTCCACCAGCATCGCAACATCACGGCCGCTGCCGCCGACGTAGATGGCATCCGGATCCGGAAGGGCCGCCCATGCCTCCGGCGCCCGACCGAGCACGGCATCGAGATTCGCCACGCCGAACCGCACGGCATTCTCGCGAATGAGCGCGTGGTCGTCGGGATCCATTTCAATGGCGAAGACCCGGCCGTCACGGGCGATCCGGGCCGCCTCGAGCCCAACCGAGCCGCTCCCCGCTCCAACGTCCCACACCACGCTCGTGGGTTGCACCTGAAGCTCGGCGATCGCGAGCGACCGAACCTCGGCCGGCGTGAGGAGTCCTCGCTTCGGCCGCGACTGCAGGAAGCATTCGTCGGGATTGCCAAACAGCCTCGTGCCGGTCTGGCCGGGCTTGTCGGCCGCGCGAGCCTTTCGCACGAGAATCATCACGTTCGGCGAGGCAAACGAGTCGCGGGCGATGTCGGCGAGGCTTCCCTGGGTCACTCGTTCATCCGGAGAACCGAGGTTTTCGCACACGTAGGCCTGGAAGTAGTCGATGCCTTCATCGAGCAGGGCGCGGGCGACGGCCGCGGCCGACCATTGGTCGCTCGTAAAGAGACCGACTGTTTCGCTCGACCGCACGCGATCGACCACCCGCTCGATCGACTGGCCGGAGAGGTTGGCAAGAAAGGCCTCCTCCCACGACTCCTTCACCCGGGCGAAGGCGAGTTGCATGCTGCTGACGTGCGGCACGACCTCGAACCGGTCCTTGCCGAGTTTGGCGCAGAGATACCGGGCGGTTCCGTAGAACAGCGGATCGCCCGAGGCAAGCGCGACGATTCGCTTGTCGCCAGCGTCGCTGATCCGGTCGACGAGGTCCTCGAGCCCGGCAGCCGCCACGAGCCGCGACTGGAGCGTTGCGGGCAGGAGCGAAGCACACGACTCCGGGCCCACCAGCACGTCGGCCCCTTCGACGAGACGCCGGGCCTGGGCGGTCATGCCTTCGACGCCGTCGTCACCGATTCCGACGATGTA
Organism: Pirellulales bacterium; assembly: GCA_017853835.1. Classification (GTDB taxonomy): domain Bacteria; phylum Planctomycetota; class Planctomycetia; order Pirellulales; family UBA1268; genus QWPN01. Next base: position 13,327 of record JAFMIU010000025.1, read on the forward strand.
CACCTTCTCCGTAGCCGCCACGTCTGATGTCCTCGATGGGCGGAACGGCGCCGCTCAGGCCTGAAACGAACTGCCGCACCCGCAGGTCTTCTTCGCGTTCGGATTGTTGAACGTGAAGCCCCGCTTGTCGATACCGTCGTGGAAATCGAGCGTGGTGCCGTCGAGAAACAGGTCGCTCTTCCGATCGACCACCACCGCCACGCCGTGCTGCTCCGTCTTGGCGTCGATCTTCGGGTCGAACTGGGTGTCGAAGCCCAACGAGTAGCTGAAGCCGCTGCAGCCGCCGCCGGCGACGCCCACGCGGAGAACCGTCTCCGGAGCGAGCTTCTGCTCGGTGATGATCTTCTTGACCTCGGTGGCGGCTTTTTCCGTGAGCGTGATCGACATGGCAGGCTCCTCATGCTGGCGGGTTCGGGGCTCGGCGAATGCCAAACCCCAGCGATGCAATCGTATCCGGGGGACCGCCGGCCAGAAAGCCCCTTTTTCCCGTTCCGTCAGAACGACCGCAGCCGCTCGACCCCGGCTGCGATCCGCCGGGCCGCCTCGAGCACCTCCCCCTCGGTCGTGAACCGCGACAGCCCGAAGCGAAGACTGGCCCGGGCCTCGTCCTCGGTGAGGCCGAGCGCCAGCAGCACATGGCTTGGCCGCGGGTGCTCCGATGAGCACGCGCTTCCAGAACTCACGGCGAGACCGTCGCTTGCGAGCATGGCCAGCAGCGACTGCCCATCCACCCCGGCGATCCTGACGTTGAGGTTGTTGGCAAGCCGCTGCGGGCTTCCTCGATCGTCAACGGCATCGAGCGGCGGACCGTTGAGGGCCACTCCGTCGATCGACGAGCGAAGCGTCTCCCACAGACGATCGCGCCAGCGACGCAGGGTGCTCGGCTCCTCGCCGAGGGCGGCGGTGGCAAGCCGTGCCGCCTCGGCAAGGCCCACGACGCCCGGCACGTCGATCGTGCCGCTCCGCATGCCCCGCTCCTGGCCTCCACCAAACATGATCGGCTCCACCCGCACGGCTCGGCCTCGCCGTCGCACGTACAGTGCCCCTGTTCCCTTGGGTCCATGAAACTTGTGCGCCGAAAAACTCGCGAGATCGGCGCCGATCGCATCGACATTCACCGGCATCCGCCCCATCACCTGGGCACAGTCGACATGCACGATCGCCCCAACGGCATGGGCCCGTTCGGCGATGGCCGCGACGTCCTGCACGACCCCGATCTCGTTGTTCGCCAGAAGCACGGACACGAGGAAGGTGTCGGGACGCAGCGCCGCCTCCAGGTCGGCCATGCGCACGAGCCCGGCGCGAGCCGGCTCATCCTGACCGTGGACGGCCAGGCGGGTGACGGCCACCCCGCCACGCTCCAGATGCTCGATCGGATCGAGCACGGCATGGTGCTCCGTGGCAAGCGTCAGGATGTGCCCGCCCGGTGCGCCGGCCACCCGTTCACGCCCCCGCGCCGCCGTGCCGAGAATGGCAAGGTTCGCGCTCTCGGTAGCCCCGCTCGTGAACACCACTTCCCGGGCCTCGGCGCCGATCGACTCCGCAAACGACGCACGGGCCGAGGCGACGGCGTCGCGGGCCTCGCGCCCCATCTCGTGGGTCGTGCTGCCGGCATTGCCGTAGTGCTCGGTCAGCCAGGGCAGCATCGCCTCGAGCACCCGCGGGTCGAGCCGGGTGGTGGCGTGGTTGTCGAGATAGATGGTCGGTGGACCGTCGGCCATGATCAGCCGAGTCTCCCCTCACGGATGGCGTCGAGCGTGATCTGCGACCAGGTCTCAAATCGGTCACGATCGGCCATGAGCACATCGAGCGTTGAAAAGCCGCAGTCGATCAGTTCGCTCTCCCGAGACGCCACACCCGGGCGATCCAGCTCGAGCACGTGCACGATCCCGAGGTGCACGCTTCCGACGGCGTTGGAATCGTCGTTGATCAGCCCCACGCACCGGGCCGTCCAGGCCCCGTCGATGGCGATCTCCTCGGCGAGCTCGCGTCGCATGCCGGCATCGTAGGAGGTGTCGTCGCCGTGCTCGCCGTCGATGCTCGAGATGTGGCCGCCGATCCCGAGCGATCGCTTGGCCCGGAGCCGGGCCTCGCTCTGGCCTCCCCCACGGGTGTAGGCGAAGTAGTGCGGCACCCCCGAGGCATCCCGCCACGAGAGCACGCAGTAGGGAATCAGCTGCTTGAACGAGGGATCATCCTCCACGGTCGATCGCGGCCGCCACGAGGTATGCGTCCGGTCGAGGAGCGCCGGAAGGTACGCCGCCACGTCGCCGCAGAACCCCTGAAAGGCTCCCACGCGATCAAATAGCGACCGGGGCACCACGAGCACGTCTTCCTGCGGCAGGTCCGACATCGTCACATCCCTCCGGGGATCAGGGGTTCACAGAATGAGCATGGCGTCGCCATAACTCAGCATCCGATACCGCTCGCGAATAGCCTCGGCGTAGGCCTGCATCACGAGGTCTCGCGAGGCGAAGGCCGACACGAGCACCATGAGCGTTGTCCGCGGCATGTGAAAGTTCGTCAACAGGGCATCGACGACGCGGAATGGAAACCCGGGCCGGATGAACAAATCGGTCGATCCCGACCAGGGCGAGAGCGTGCCTCCCCGTGCCGCCGATTCGAGGGTTCGCACCGCCGTCGTCCCGACTGCCACCACGCGCCCGCCCCGCTGTCTCGTCTGCTCGATGGCGCCGACGGTCTCGGAAGGACACTCGCCCCACTCGGCATGCATCACATGGTCGTCGAGCCGCTCGCCCCCGAGGGGCCGAAACGTGCCGAGCCCGACATGGAGCGTCACCCGGGCATGGGCGATCCCTTGGGAGGAGAGCTGCTCGAACAGGGGCTCGGTGAAGTGGAGGCCGGCCGTCGGCGCCGCGGCCGAACCGGCCGCCCTCGCAAAGACGGTCTGGTAGCGATCGCGATCGCCGTCGCGTTCGATGCCGTCGCGAATGTAGCCAGGAAGCGGCACGCGACCGACCCGTTGGAGCACGGCTTCCGCCGGTTCGTCAGCCGCCGTGCCGCACGGGCGCGCCACCCACGCCCCGCCGGCGGCACGATCGACCAGTTCCAGGTGCACGGCGTCGAAGCCATCCCGTGCGGTGAGCACGATCCGCTCCCCGATCGCAGGCCGCCCGCGGGTCTGGGCCACGAGCACCCATGCGCCCTCGTGGAGGCCTTCGGCCTCGGTGCGAAGGAAGAGCCCCTCCCACGAGCCTCCCGTCGCGGCACGGCGGCCGACGAGCCGCGCCGGCACCACCTTCGTGTCGTTCACGACGAGCAGGTCGCCCGGCGCGAGGAGACTCGGCAGGTCGCGGATGCCGCGATGGTCGAAGGATCCGCGAGCCCGGTGGACGACGAGCATCCGAGCCGCGGCCCGGTCGGCCAGCGGTTCCTGGGCGATCAACTCCTCGGGGAGGGCGTAGTCGTAGGAGGAAGCAGCGTCGAGATCGTCGGGCATGACGATCATCGTAGCGCACGGCGGCGGTGAAAAAAACGCCTCGTCAGGGTGTTGCCGTGCCGGCCGCACGCAGGCGGGCACGGGGCTGGTAGAGTGGCAGCATGGCCGAACCCGCCAGCATCCACACCAGCGTCCTGCCCGCCGAAGTGATGTCGTTCCTGGCGATCGAGCCCGGCATGACGGTCGTTGACGGCACCCTCGGCGGGGGTGGCCACACCCGACTGATGGCCGAGGCCGTCGGCCCGACGGGCCGCGTGATCGCGCTCGACCGCGACCCCGTGGCGATCGAGCGAGGCGCCCGGGAACTCGCCGGCAGGCCGGTGCGGTTTGCGCAGGCCAACTTCTGCGACATTCCCGAGGTACTCGAGGCGCTCGACCTCACGGCCGTGGACCGGGTGCTCCTCGACATCGGCCTTTCGAGCGACCAACTCGCCGACGACACACGCGGCTTTTCGTTCGACTCGGAAGGACCGCTCGATCTCCGCTTCGACCCGACGGAGGGGGAGCCGGCGTGGCGGATAGTCAATCGACTCAGGCCTGAGACCCTCGCCGACATCATCTACGAGTTTGGCGAGGAGCGATTCAGCCGGCGCATCGCCCGACGCATCGCCACCGTGCGTGAGCGGGAGCCGATCAAGACGGCCCGCGACCTGGCCCGCATCGTCGTCGGCGCCGTGCCACGACAGCACCCTCCCTCCCGGATTCATCCCGCAACGCGAACATTCCAGGCACTCCGGATCGCGGTCAATCAGGAACTCAAATCGCTTCGGATCGCCCTGGAGCGCATCCCGTCCACCCTGTCAGCCGGCGGACGCCTCGTGGTGATCTCCTTCCACTCCCTCGAAGACCGCCTCGTGAAGGAGGCGTTCCGGAACCGTCAGGTCTGGGACTGCCTCACCAAATCACCGGTGGAGGCCGGTGACGACGAAATCAGCCGAAACCCCAGAAGCCGTTCCGCCAAACTTCGCGCTGCCCAACGGGCCCCAAACCGCAGCGCCGAGGCAGACTAGGCAAGCTGGCGAACGGCGCGGCTGATCTGGCCTCGTTGCCTCGATTTCACGACACTTCCCGCCTTTCATGCGGCGACCGTCGGTCGCCGACGGTCCACGGACACGGTATGGGACGAGAGACCAAACTCCTGCTCGGCCTTCTCGCCACGCTGATGGGCGTTTTCATGGGCGTGCTGTCCATGAAGCTGCTCGTGCGGCGGCCTCCCGCCGGCGCCGGGCCCGATGTCCATGCCGATCTGGCCGACGTGGAATCCCACGAACTGGTATCCCCGCCGGAACTCGATCCACCTTCCGTCGCTCTGATTCCCACGGCTCCTCGCTTTGCGTCGCGGGAGGCACAGCCGCTCCCCCCGGCGCGTGATCCGTTGGTCGTGCCGGCGTCGGCCGACGTGCCCTTCGACGCGCCACCGCTCGATGAGCCCCCGACTCCGATGCCGCCGCCGCAGTTCGATCCGCTTCCGAGCCACGAGCCCGCTGCCGAGCCACAACCGGGCCTGGTCACCGGCGGAACGTATGTCGCCCAGGCTGGCGACTCCTGGTGGTCCCTCGCCGAGCGGGTCTACGGAGATGGCCGCTGCTATCGCGCCCTGTTCGCCTGGAACCGTGCGGTGGATCCGAGGGTATCGTTGGTGCCGGGCACCACGATCGAACTGCCTCCAGCCGAGCGGCTCCAGGCGGCGTGGCCGGCCCTGATCCCCTCACCGTGACATGCCCCCTGGATTGCGACCCATGCACGACAAGTCGGAAATCGTCCGTGACTGGCTTCCGCGATACACCGGCCGAAGTCTCGATGAGTTTGGGGCCTATGTGCTCCTGGTCAACTTCTCCCACTACGTGGAGGCCTTTGCGGCCCGCTTCGGTGTGCCGGTGCATGGCGAGGGCTATCCGATCCAAACCGCCACGGCCGACAACCTCACCATCATGAACTTCGGCATGGGCAGCGCCATGGCCGCCACGGTGATGGATCTGCTTTCCGCGATCGATCCGCACGCCGTGCTCTTCCTGGGGAAGTGCGGCGGCCTGAAGAAGACGCGGCTTGGCGACTTCATCCTGCCGATCGCCGCCATACGCGGCGAGGGCACGAGCAACGAGTACTTCCCGCCCGAAATCCCCGCGCTCCCGTCATTTCGCCTGCAGGCCGCGGTGTCGTCGGCCATCGCGCGGCATGGACACGACTACTGGACTGGCACCGTCTACACGACCAATCGTCGCGTCTGGGAGCACGACGAGACCTTCAAGGACTACCTGGTCAAGACGCGGGCCATCGGCATCGACATGGAAACGGCGACGTTGTTCGTCGTCGGGTTTGCCAATCACATCCCGAAGGGCGCCCTGCTGCTCGTGTCGGACAATCCCATGAGTCCCGAAGGGGTCAAGACCTCGGCGAGCGATCGTGACGTGAGCCGCCGGTTCGTCGACGACCACCTGTCGATCGGCATCGACGCCCTGCTCGAACTCCGAGACTCGGGCGCCTCCGTGAAGCACATGCGATTCGAAGACCGCTCACGGTCCTGATCGCCTGGGGATTACTTCGAGCCGAACTTGTAGGCGGCGTTCTTGGTGTCGAAGTCGGCGTCGGTGAAGCCGTTGTTCACCTTCACGTTCATGTACGTGTATTCCTCCATGAGGAGCGGCTGACCGCCCGGCTCCTGGGGCCAGTCGTACGCTTCGTACCGCACGGGAATGAGATACTCGTCGTCGATGAACACCCGGGCCAGATGGAATCGGAAGTTCCGACGCGGCACGGGATGCACCACCTGCACGCAGGTGCAGATCCGCCCGTTGACCTTCGCATTGGGGTAGAAGTTGACCTCGCACTCGCCAAACTGCTTGTCGTGCTCGGCCACCTCGACGAGCCGCTTGGCAAGGTTTTCGACGCCGATCTCGGTGATCGGATAGCGGTTTCCCTGCATGGCGAGAGGGCCGTCGGGCTTGAGGGCCACCGTGCCCACCATCGCCCGCACGCCACTGCCGGCATGGGCGAGCATGTTGCCGTCGTTGCGGCCATCCACCCAGATCACCTCCTGCCCCTTCACTGAATCCGGCGCGAGGAAGTAGAGGTAGACGCTGAACGGCTCATGACGAACCTTCGCGAACATGTATTCATGGTCGTTGAGTTTGCCGTCGATCCGCTCCCGCTTCACCATCGTGCAGGAGTAGTCCTTGATGGTGCCGCGAAGGGAGGTCAGCCCCTTCTGGGCGAGTTCGAGGGCAGGCTGCAGCGGATGCTCTCCGCCCCCCGCAACCGTCTGGGCGTCGGTGGCGCCGGCATTGCCCTTGGCGATGTCGCCATGAGGCAGCAGCCCTGGACCCTGATCCTGGGCGATGACGGGTGTGGCGGCAAAAAGAATGGTCGCCACCAAGATCGGCATGCGTGCACTGTAGCCCATCGATCCCTCCATGGATCCGACGAAGTCGAGCCGGCTGGTTCTTCTCGTATCGCCCCGTACGCCACGGCGATTTCACCGGGGTGCATCCCGGCAGCACGATCGGCAGATCCGGCAAGACTGCCTCGCGTGCGGGGAGGGGGGAGTGTATCGGGGTTCCATGGTCCAGACCATGCCAGTTCCCTCGGAAAACGCCCGTTTCCTGCCCAAAAACGCCGTGACTTGTGGAGCATCGCGCCGCCAACGATGCTCGGGTGTTCGGAGGCGGCCCCCTCCCTCGCCGCCCACCCCACCGCCCCCATGGCCACGATCGCATCCCTTTCCGCCCCCAGCCCGATCCGCGTGGTGGCCATCGAGTCGCAACCGTTTGGTGAAAACACCTACGTGGTGTTTCGCGACGGCTCTGAATCCTGCCTGGTGATCGACCCCGGATTCGAACCCGGGGCGATCATCACATGGCTGGAGGAGACGGGGCTCCACCCTGAAGCCATCCTCGTGACCCATGGCCACTCCGACCACATCGCCGGCATCGGTTCGCTTCGCACCCGATGGCCCGAGATTCCGATCGTCATCGGCCGGGGCGATGCCCCCAAACTGACGAGCCCGACGGGCAACCTCTCCGCCGGCTTCGGCCTGGCCCTCGTCGCCCCACCCGCCGACCGACTCCTCGACGATGGGGAGACCTTTCGGGGGGCGAATCTCGACCTTGTGGTCCGGGAGATTCCGGGCCACTCCTCGGGCCACGTCGCCTTTGTGATCGACGCCGTCGAGCCCCCGATCGTCTTCGGGGGCGATGTGCTCTTCCGCGAAGGCATTGGACGGACCGACTTCCCCGACGGGGATTTTTCGGCCCTCGAAGCGGGCATCCGCCGACATCTCTACTCCCTCCCCGACGCAGCGATCGTCTTTCCCGGTCATGGCGTTCCCACCACCGTGGGCTACGAAAAGAGTCATAATCCGTTCGTCCGCCCCGGGGGCGCACGTTGACCGCCGTGACTGCCGCCGTCGAAGATGCCGTGATGCTCTCGCCCGCAGACATCCCCTCGCCGCAGCCCTCGCCCACGCCATCGGGGCGGTCGCCCCTGTGCCGTGCCGCGGGCCTCGGCCTGGCCGGCCTCGCCCGACTCCTGGCGGGCGCGAGCGTGCGGTGGATCGCGTCGCAGCCCGACACGTGCCAACGGGTGTACTTCGCCAACCACACCAGCCACCTCGACGCGCTGGTGGTCTGGTCGTCCCTTCCACAGAGCGTGCGTGAAATGACGCGTCCGGTGGCCGCCAAAGACTACTGGTCACGCGGGTTCGTGCGACGGTGGCTTGCCGAGGAGGTGTTCGATGCGATCCTGATCGACCGCACCGACATCAAGGTGCATCAGAGCCCCGTCGACCTGATGATCCGGGAAGCTGGACAGACCCACTCCCTGATCGTCTTCCCCGAGGGAGGACGAAGCGTGTCGGGAGAGGTGGGCGAGTTCAAGAGCGGGCTTTACTATCTGGCCAAGAAACGCCCCGACATCGAACTCATCCCCGTGCACATCGACAACCTCAATCGCGTTCTTCCACGAGGTGAGTTTCTCCCCGTTCCGCTGCTCTCGTGCATCAGTTTCGGGCCGCCAATGTGGCTGGAGCGAGGCGAGGCAAAGCTCGACTTCCTGGCCCGGGCCCGCCGCGCCGTGCTGGCCATGAAGGATTGAGGCCGGCATGAACGACAACCGAACCATCGCGCTCGTCGCCGGCGTGCTCGCGTTGTTGATGGCCGCCACGGCCGTCGGCCAGTTTTTAGCGCGGCACCCCGACCGTGGACTCGATCCGGCCGCCATCCGCACCTTCAACAACAGGCTGCGCGGGTGGTGGATCCTTTGCACGGTGCTCGCCGCCGCCTTCTGGCTCGGCACCACCGCCACGGTCGTGCTGTTCGGGCTCGTGTCGTTCTGGGCCCTTCGCGAGTTCATCACGCTCACCCCGACGCGCAAGGGCGACCACCGAGCCCTCTTCTGGGTGTTCTTTCTCTTCACACCGCTCCATTACGTCCTCGTGGGCCTGAATCGCTACGACGTGTTCAGCGTGTTTTTGCCCGTGTACGCCACGCTCTTCGTGCTCGCCCGCGTCGCGTTTGCCGGCGACTACAAACGCTTCCTGGAACGGACCGCCAAGATCCAGGCGGGGCTCGTGGTCTGCGTCTATTGCCTGTCGTTCGCGCCGGCGCTGCTGCAGATCCCGATCCCCGGCGCCGCCGGCACGGGCAACAGCGGCAACTTCCGGCTGTTGTTCTTTCTCATCCTGCTGGTGCAGTTCGCCGACTGCATGCAATATGTCTGGAGCCGCATGCTCGGCCAGCGGCTCGTGGCGGCATCGGTGAGTTCCAATCGCACCTGGGAGGGGCTGCTTGGCAGTGCGACCAGCACGGCGCTCCTGGCGGCCGTGCTCTGGTGGGCCGCACCGCCATTCCAGCTCTGGCAGGCCACGTTGGCGGGGCTCGTCGTCGCCGTGATGGGCTTCGCGGGCGGCATGACGATGAGCGCGATCAAGCGCGACCGCGGCGTCAAGGACTACGGCACGCTCGTGGTGGGCCACGGCGGCGTGCTCGACCGGATCGACTCCATGTGCTTTGCCGCGCCGGTCTTCTACCACATCACGCTTCTGATCACGGGCGTGAAACCGGGCTGATCGGAACAGGACTGCCCGAAACAGGGCTGAAGGCACGGCCGCGGTCCCGCCGAGGCCATCATCGAACGGCGGGCGCGGCCTGGCCGCGGCGGGCCTGGGCATAGATCGAGGTGCGGGCGGCGCTGGTTGCCACCGGCGCCGAGCCCACGGCAGCATCGGGACTCTGACCGCGGGCCGTGGCGGCGACGGGCGGAGACGGCACGGCCGCCACGAGCGAGGCGGGCGGGGCCGGACAGCCCTGCTTCACCCACTCGAGCCACACATGCTGCATCTGCGCGACGTCCGACACGCCGTAGTGCTTCGCCAGGGATCCCGACCAGTTGTCGGTGGCGAGGCCATCGGCCACGAACGCGACGTAGGTGTGGCGGCCACCCCGCTCGATCAGGTAGCGGGCGAGCGAGTAGCCTTGCGAGTAGAGCGGCAGCACATCGGCCGGATACTCCTTCATCGCGAACATCTCCGGAAAGGCGATGCCGCGGCCGGTGGTCAGAAACTCGATCAGCAGGCGGTGCTGACGAGCTCGCTCCACCGGGTGTTCCACCGTCGTGCAGGCACCCTCGTCGGCCCACCGCGGCAAGGGACGGCGGAAGTGGCTGGCGAAGATCGTGTGGGTGATTTCGTGCGGCAACACGGAGTCGAGAATCCGCTCCTCGCTCCCCTGGATCGTCATCGTCCATTGAAACACTTCGCCGCGATCGAAGACAAAACTCGTCGCCCCACCGGCACCGAGATTCGGGGCCACCTGCGCCGTGATCGGGCATGGGCGGCTCCATCGTGGGAGAGGGCTGCCGGTCCACTCGATGGCCAGCGTGTGGCGGTATTGCTCAGCGGCATCGCCGATTTTGCGGGCCAGGGCCTCCGTCGGGGCCTCGACCACGAAATTGGCCGTGCGATACCCGGCGGCATGAACCTCGACGGCGACTCCGAGCAGGGCGATCGCCGCGACGACCGTTGCCATTCCGCGGCGAATCAACACACCGCCGCCACATCGTCCCAACACCATGCCTGACATGCCTCCGTGCATCGCGACGGGCCGCGGCGGGCATCCTGCCCGGCCGGGACGCGGCACCCATCGCACACGTGCGTTGGGTGACCGCCGGCGTCATCGACGAGGGGGCGGACGGTAGCGGCGGCCATCCGACCGAGCCAGACCGCTTTTTCCGCTGGGAAATGACCTTGGGGAGGCCATTCGTCAGGCTGGCTGACGAGCGACCGGCCGGCCGCGCATCGCTGCCACGACTCCACCGACGACCATGCCCCATCCCGGCAGGGCCGGTTCCAAGACGAGCACCCACAGAACGCCCGCTGCCGCGAGCCCCCACGGCCACGCCTCCTGGAGCACGGCCTCGAAACGTTCGGGCCATCGCGCGGCCAGGCCCCATCCAATGGCGAGCACGGCGAGAAGGAACAGGGTCGCCGCGCCTCGGTGCCTCACCTCGGGGCTCCCGAGCCTCACGGTTCGGACCGTGAGCGGCTCGTCCCCTGCCGTGATCACATGAACCCGCTCCGACGATCCCGATCCCGCACGAATCGCGTTTTCCCATTCCCGTTCCAGCACGGGACGATCCCCCGAGGCAACAGCCTCCGCGAAATCGAGGAGCCGCTCTCGGGTGCCCGAGAACGCCGCGGCGGCGGCCGCCTCGAACACATCGGCAACCCGCTGTCGGGCATTCTCGATCGAACCGTTCCAGGTCGCACTCGACACGAGCTTCGCCGGTTCGGCCACACGCAAACGTGTGCCGGTGGGTGTGTCGATTCTCCACACGACCTCGCGACATGGCAGGCCCACGAGCCTCGGCGGGGCGAGTTGCAGGGCGTCACCCGACGTCACGCCCCCGGCGTCTCCCGCAAACACCGCGAGGATCGATCGCGGCCATCCCGTATCGTGCAGTCGGAGACTCCAACGACCGGTCGCCTGGGGCACTGCACGAGTCTCACGGCCATCGATGAGCACGTCGAACAGCCGCATGCCGTTCGGGAGCGCAAGCGTCATCGTGGGCGACGACGTCACGACGTCGAATCGCACCACACCCCACAACCGGCCTCGCGGATCGATCACGAGGTGCACCACCGTCGACTCCACCTGATCGCCAAAGCCAGACGTCGGAGGCAACGCCACCGCATCGGTCGAGGGGGCATCGTTCGGATCGAGCGGCCGCTCCTCGAGCACATAGCCTGGAGCCGGCTCGTCGGAAGCGAGCTCGCGCTCCGTCGTCACGCCCGGAGTGAAGTCTGCGTCGGGACGCCCCTCGGAACCAACGGCGGGAGAGACCGTCACGCTCAGATCCCGCGCCGACCACCGCACTTCGAGCCCAGCCGTGGCGGGCCACACAGCGCGCATCAGAGGCAGCGATCCACGCAGCGGCGGCGGCTCCCGAAGCCGGGCCACGACCTCCAGTCGAAATCGTCCCAAACGCGGACGCTGCACGACGATCGAAAGGGTCGACGGATCGACCCGGGAGTGGCTTACGTCGATCGGTGTTGGCGTGCTCGACGCCACGTCGGAGAGCGTCACCCGGTCCACCACCGCCTCGCCGGGCAGCGTCACCAGCATGTCGGTGAGCGGCGATGATTCGGCGTCCATCTGGCTGACGTAGGCAAGGCCGACGTGATCGGACCTGAACTCGACGTCGAGCGACTGTCGCATGCGAGGGTGTTGCGAACGACGACGCACCGCCAGCCTGGGACGCGACGAGCCGGAGGCCGAGGACTCCGCCGAGGACATCACTTCCGACCGCCAGACGGCCACCACTCCGGGGTCGTCGGCCTCCGACGGGCGCGCCATGGAGGAGCCCCGCGGCAGTTCTGCGGTAATCTCCAAATCCCCGTCGGTCACGCACCGCACGGTCCGGAGGTCAGTGCGAACCGACTCGAGCCACACCGCCGGCGCCTCGAACACGCCCACCGGATCGGCAAGAGGCATCGCAAACGAGATGTCGAGGCGGCTTCGGCCGGCGACTGGTTCGGGCACATCGATGAGGAATCGATGGCTGCCAAGCGGCTTGGCGACGAGCCGTTCGCGGTCATCGCCGACCGGCTGCAAGGGCGGCGTGGCCCGCACCACCACCGACCGCACGACACCCTGTCCTGCCTGGATTTCAAACGAAGCCTTCACGAGGCAGCGGTGGTTTCGCCACGCCACAAGATTCTCACTGCGAGACTCGTCGATGATGGCGGCGAGCGGGTGCCGCGGATCGACCGACCGGGCCAGACGAACCCTGGTGGCCCGAGTCACATCAAACCGCCCCGCCGTTGCGGCCACTGGGTTCCAGATTCCATCGCCATCGCCACGGTCGCACTCCCAGACGGTCGAACTCCGATCGGCCGGCCCGGCTGCCGCCACCACCTCCGCCCGAGCCGCATCCGGAAGCACAACCTCGACCATCTCCACGATGCCGCGACGGACTCCCGCTGGGACGAGTTCCACGGTGACGCGCTGCGAGCCAGACACGGCGGCGAGCAGTTTCGCCTCCGTGCCGTCGGGCGACACGTCAACACCCAGGCCGGCCGCACCCCCTGCGCTGCGCTCCCAACGACATCCTCCCTCAGGCTGCCGGAGCACCATCACGCCGCCCTGATCGACATCGAGATCGAGTTCCAGTCGCCACGTCTCGTCGGTCGTCACGAGGCGACACTCCTTCACGCGAATGGAATCCGCCTCGGCATCGAGGCCCGAGGCCAGACGTCGAAACAGGCCCTCGGGAACGACGGCCGTTTCCTCGCCTTCACCACCGGTCGTGATGTACACCCGCGCCGGATCCGCCGCCTCGGCGGCCATGGCATCGGGAGTGGCCGCGGTCGCCACCATGGAGGCGCCCATGAGCACGCCCACCGCCGCTACCGGCCTCACTCGCCGTGACCATCCCGCGGCGGCCCAAAGGCCCACCCATCCGCCCCACCACGCCGCCCGCGCGACGTCGAGAAACGGCGGATCGGCCCACAAGGCCGTGATGCCCATGACCACCACGATCCCGACGGCGGACACGCTGCGATTCCGGCCACGCCACCAGCCGAAGGCCGCGGTGAGGAGACCCGCCAGCACCGTGGCGGCGGAGGTCAGCCCGCGCCGCACCACGATGAGCCCGGCCTTTCCACTCGTCACGTGAACCCGATGAAAGCCCACCGATTCCGCACCGACGAGGGAAGCCGCCGGCCCGGGCTCTCCTTTCCACGACGCGTCGAGCAAGCGGTTTGTCCATCCGATGTCGGGAGCGGAGGATCGACCGGCGACGAGATCGAGCTCCGGCGGAAGCATCAGCTCCATCTGTCGGTCGAGCACGGGCACGTCGATGCCACATGCCAGCGGATCGAGCCGCCACACACCGAACGCGGGCGTGCGATCGATCACACCTCGCACCACCAGCCGTGTTCTCCCGTTGCCGGCGGGAATCGCCACCGTCGCCGTGCCGCCCGAGGCGGCGATGCCATCAAAGGGCGTGGCGATGCCGTCGATCGAGAGTTCCTCGATGCGGAGCCCTTCCGGTGCGGTGATCGTCACCTCCTCGCGGCCGCGGTTTTCGATGTCGAAGCTGGTGTCGCATTCAGTTCGCCCCGATTCATGGCACCAGGCTCTGGTCACCTCGTGCCACACCCAGGCACGCGCCTCCGCCATATCGGCCGGCACCACCTCCGCCGCCGGCGCCTCCCCCCCGGGTTCGGTCACGGCGTCGGGCTCGCCATACGACAGTTCCGTGACAATCGCCGAGGCGGCCCACCCTTCAGCCGACATCGGGGGCAGTTCTGAAAGTCGGTGATTGACGACGACCGGTCGGGTCCCTCCGCCGCCGCGCACGACGAGCGTGCCGCCAGCATCCGTGGCCCCCTCCACCCAGGCCAACGGCACGGCCGACGGTGCCATGAACGGCTGCGTGCGACTCGCTCGGAGCGTCACGTTCCCCTCGACCGCCGGGCGAATCTCCACCAGCCACGAGTCGCGAATGCCCGCGGAGGATCCCTGGTCGCCGCGATCGGCTTCGGTGGCTTCGAGGCGACGGGCGAAGAGCGTGGCGGCCGCAGGTTCGACCATCGCCCACTCGACCGCATCCCCGAGCGGTTCCGAGAAGTGGACGATGAGCGAATCCACGCTGCCGGCTTCGGGACGGCACGACACCGTGATGGATTCGGTGATCCGCGCATCCCTCGCCACCACCTGCACGAGCACGTCGGTCGCCAAGGGCGGGCGGCGCCGGGCGAGCCTGGCCGTCCGGCTCATGACGCGATCACCACCGCGAACGCGGCCGCGGGTCGCGCCTGCCTCGAGCAGCATCGCCAGACGCCCCTCCGCCTGCACGATGCCGATCGGCTCGCCATCGATCTCCACAACCGCGTCGGGACCGAGGCGGTAATCAACCAGCGACGTGCCCGCGGATTCCCCCTCGAGCCTCACCATGTCCATGTCGCCCGTCGCGAACTCACCTCCGAGCGGAACGCCTCTGCGGTGTCCCGTGATCCGGAGGCCGAGGGAGCGAATGGGGGTGGCTCCTTCGGCAAGTCCGATCCGAAGTTCGTTGACCAATCCCGCGCGCACCACCCTCCAGTCGATCGTCCGATTTTCGTCGGCAACCGCCTGCCCCGGCAGTTCCTCGGCACCATCGGCGACGGTGTCGGCCGATCCGCCTGGCTGCCAGTCGATGGCCTCGACGGAGTCGATGAACCAGCCGGGTTGCACCTCGGCCACGATCGCAAACGCCTCTCCCGTGGTCACCCGCACATCGCACGCCGCGCGGGCGACGACGGCGCCCGGCGACAGATCGACGGTGGTCACTCGAACCGTGTCGAGCTGGGGCTGCCGTTGGTTGAACGAGATCTCCGCTCTCGCCAACGGCGACTGGTGTTCCAGGTGGAGCATCGGTGAGTCCTCTGCCACCCGGCCCCTCGATGGCGTTGGCCATCGAATGGCGACGGTGGGCGACACGACGACACACTCCTCGACACGAACATTCTCCACCGTAAAGGCGGGATCGACGATCACGACGGCTCCTCCGCCCGCCCATCGTTCGGCCCCGGTACGAAACGTGGGCACCACCACCGCCGAAGCGGGCTTCACTTCCACCGTGCCGTCGAGATCGATCGGCGTCGTGGTGCCAACGAGCGATGACGGCAGCATCACTGAGATGGCCGTGCCGCCATCCGGCTTGGTGACGCCGATCGCCGCGCCATCCGTGGAATCGCGGGCCCCGATGATGGCAACCCCCGGATCGGTCTCGAGTTCGACCTCGGCGTCTGCCCACGCGGTGTCGGGCACGATGCGTGCCGCCACATCGGCGTGACGACCATGCACCTCCACGCGATTCCAGACCTGAAGCCGCGGACGCTGCCGATCGCCCCCCACGACCGCGATCGTGACCTCTTCGGCCGCGGCCACCTCGATGCGCCACGTCCCTGCCTCGGCATCCACCGGCACGGCCAGCCAGCCGACGCCGACCGGTCCGGTGACCACCGGCGAGAGCCCCTCCGCCAACCGCATCTCGACCACGGTCGATGTGGCGGCGACGAGAGGCAGACGGTAGTCGCTCCCCCCGTCGAAGGCCGGCGGGCACGTGATGGCGCAGCGGTAGGTGCCGGGCTGCGGCGTGGCGATCGCAACCCGCCGGCCCCGCTGCCCGAAGATCACGGCCTCACCAAGCCCCTCGGCCGTGACCATCCGGCCATCCGACGCATCGACCGACCCGAGCGACATCGATCGGGCGAGGCCGACGGCCGTCGATCCGACCGTAAACTCCACCGTGCCGTCGAGCCGCCCCCGATCATCGATCGTGAGGCGATACCGCGACACATCGGCGACGGCAGACGGGAGCATCCCGGGGCCACTGAGGCGGCCAACGGCTCGGTCGAACTCCGACAGCGGCATCGGCACGTAGCGACCATCGAACGGCACATCGTCCAGACGATCGGCCGGAACCATCACCCGGATGAACGCTCCTTCGTGCTCCTCCGCGAGCGTGCCAGCAGCGACGAGCGTGCCCACGATCAGAGCCGACACCATCGACCATGCACGGCAGCTCATGGCAGCCTCGCGTGCGTCGCCGTGGATGGCTGGTCGATCCCCTGAGCAACGATGAGCGAGGGCTGCACGGCCGGCCGCGTGAGGGAACTCGCCGGAGCCGGAAACGAATCGTCCCGCCGGGGGCGACGCTCCAGCGTGAACCGCAGCGCCCAGGCGAGCAGCGCCAACGCCGCCCCCGGCACGGCGGCTTGCGCGACCAGCGGCGCGATCTCGGGAAACGCAGCGGCGCCGAGGCCGAGGATCGCGATGACCGACACGAGCACGGAAACTCGTCGCCAGGCCGCCCGGTAGACCGCGAGCAGGCCCGCTGCAAGCGATGCCCCCGACGCCATGAGCACGATGGACCAGGTGGGCACCACCCACGCATGTGCAGTCCCGGGGGCCCCGACTCCGGAGTAGACGAACGACTGTTCCTCGAGCGGTGGCACCGTCGCCGGAACCACTGCGAGATGGGGCGATTCATGACCGCCTGCGTCCCCCACCGCCATGGCGGCGAGCCACATCGACAGATCTGCCGACGTCGCCGCCGGCGACTGCTTCCACCCGAAACTCGCAGGAACCCAACGCTGCTGGGATGTCCATGCCCTCGGCAGGCCGAGCGCATGTTCATCCGATCGGACATGAACCGTCCAGTAGAACCGCCGCTCAATGACGGGCGGTTCGAACACCGGAGGTTCGAGCGTCACGGCAAACGGAAGCCCGAGCCATCCGGCGACAGCCGCCCAGCCACGATCGCGGGCTGTCGTGGTGCGAATGTCGAGCCGCCAGCGGCGTCCCGACGAGTTGCGAGGAAGTTCGATCACGAGTCGCCCGCCACGGGGCTCGACCGGCACGATCTCACCGTCGAGCCGCACGTCCCGGGTGAGGGGTGTCTCGCCGGGCATCGACAACGCAATGCGATCGGAAGGCGCCACCACCACGTACGACCGCGTATCCTCCCGAACCCCGGGCAGCATCCGCGTCTGGAGCCACGCGGCCTCGACCACCACCCCGCGCGTCGCCTCGCCACCGCGCGTCGACACGGTCAGCGGCATGGCGGCCTGAGGCTTCACCGCTGTCCACGCCTGGGCGGCACCGCCGGCCGGCGCCACGTCGCGCCGCCACGTGTCGCCACGCACGCCAAGCACGAGTGCATCCGGAGCGGCCACCGAAACGTGTTCTCGACCCACCGACGCGGCGATGGGAAGGACGAACGGAATCTCGATCGCCACCGTCGACTGTGCCGGCACATCGGGCATCGGCAGCCGAAACCGCACGGAGATCTCGCCGTTCCCAAGCAGCGGACTCGGCAGCACGGCGCGATAGGTGAGAGGCGTGCCTTCGTCCTGGCCGGGAACGGCAGCCACCTCGATGGGATCGAGGAGATCATCCTCCTGACGCACGGAGAACGTCCCGGCGGCCACGACCGTTTCCGGAACCAAAAGCTCCACCACCTCGAGCGGCACGTGCAGCACGTTGAGCCGGATCAGTTGCTCGACGACGATCTCGGTCGCATCGAGCGATGCCTGCGCCGTCACCGTCGCCTCCACACGCCGCGGCA
Source organism: Pirellulales bacterium (assembly GCA_017853835.1). Classification (GTDB taxonomy): domain Bacteria; phylum Planctomycetota; class Planctomycetia; order Pirellulales; family UBA1268; genus QWPN01. The sequence goes on from JAFMIU010000025.1 coordinate 31,394, forward strand.
GAAAACGACGCGCGGCCGCGAAGGCACCCTCGGGCGCATCGAGCCGATAGACGAGCGACGTGCGGTCGGCATTGGCCAACGGCATGGCGGCGGCCGTCTGCCGAACGAGCCCGCTGATGCCGTCGGTGTCGGGCAGGAGTTCGATGTCGCTCGGCGACGCCACCACCACCGCGGCCGGCCCGACGAGGTCGGCCTTCGGTGAGGGCAGTTTCCACGCCACCCGCGGCACGTCCTTCGCGATCAGACGGCTCGCCCGCAGTTCGATCACGGTGTCTCCCGCGAGAGGCTGGATGAACGGAATGACCACCTCTCCGGATTCGGCGGTGCACGCCGCGGCATCGACCGCGCCGGAAGGCCCGACCTCGTCGATCACCCACTCGGGATCGATGGCCATCGCGATGCTGCCCACCGGAGCGCCGCGAACCGCCACGCGCAGCCTCGCCTCGAGCCGCACGCGGCTGGCTCCCACGTCGTATCGGTATTCCGGTTCGATGACCACACGGCTGCGTCGCGGACGCACCTCGACGGGCAGCGATGCGGGCTGGGCGTCGTAGGCGAAGGCCGCCACGAATCCCTCCTGCCGGATCGAAGGAGCCGGATCGACGCGACGAAGCCTCGCGGCATCTCCCCAGGCCACCCTCCAATCGCCCTCCACCACGAGACTGACACGCCCCCACTGTCGCCACTCGGGAATGCCGTCCACGGCGAACCCGATCGCCTCGAAGGGCTTCCCTTCCGCGGAATCGATGGGGCGCTCGCAGACCAACCCAAAACTGGCCGTGCCGTCGGTCGACGCGTCGATCGCGAGATCGAGCACCGTCCTGCCGTTGGTGTCATGCGTGGCGACCAGCATCGCCGGCGCAACGACCTCCCGAAGGGTCGTCTGCACGGGAAGGGCGACACGGAATCGTGCGGGCCCCGGAACCACGTTGGCCACCTTCACGATGGCATCGAACACGGCGTTCCGGCCGTCGATGCGAACCGTGGTCTCCGTCGTGACCTGGGCGACGCCGGCACGCGGCGGCTGATCGACAGCGGCGTCACCGAGACGGATGCGCGACACGCCGGCGAGTCCGGCGATGACCGCGATGCTTCCGACGCCGTCCGGCTCGGGGACGATCGTTCGGGCCGCGGCATCGGCGTGAATCACGAGTGACGCAACCGGTCGTGCCGACCGCACCTCGACCCGCGACGCCACCGATGGCGGCACGTGAAGCGTGAAGGCCTCGGCGGCGGCCGTGGCATCGACTGCGATTCGTCCCTCGAGCGTGATCGTGTGGCGTGCATCCTCCGTGGTCGGCGGCAGGTCGAGCCAGGCGCGGTAGCCGCCTGTTTTTGGATCGACGTCGACGAGCATCGTGCCGGGGCCGTCGTGGCGAGGCGGCTCCGTGAGCAGCACGCCGTTCATGGCGAGCGGCACGAGCGTCCAGCCCGCGCGGGCCTGGCGGACACCAAACTCCACAGTCACCGGACAGGTGCCGTCACCAGCGCCGCCTTCATCGGATGCGGCCGCCTCACGTGCGTCGATCCGCACACCGACCTTTTCCACGATGACACCAGGAGGCTGCATCGGGCCTCCGAGGCCCTCGCGCATCCGGAGCAGATCCATGAAGTCGCGATACCGGAACCCGGGCACGGGCACGAGCTGCCCCGCGTCGTTCTCCATGTAATAGAGTTCGGGGGTCACGTCCTCAGCGACGGGCGGAGCCGCCACACCACCGACGGCCCACATGCCCCCCAGGCAGGCGGCGATCACGAGCGCGGCGCGGCGGCGCAGCACTGCCGCGACCGACCGAACGACGGCGGGGATATCGAGAAACGGTTTCATGGCGAATGGCACGGAGAATCGCTCCATGCCAAGCCTAGCCCGAAACGCACCGCAGAGCGCGCAGATTTCGCAGGCCTTCCAACCGTCACAGTCGCCATAACCGATTCATGCCGTCGGCAAACCACGATCGACGGTCAGCCGAGGATCGACCGCAGGCTGCCGAGGAGGGCGATGCTCGACGCGGCGATGAAGCCTGGGTCATCGAGCCCCACCTCGTCGGGTCCACCGGCAAAAGGCCCGACGGCACAGCCGGCTTCCCGGGCGATCAGGATCCCGGCCGCGGCGTCCCAGCAGCAGATCCTCCGCACCCAGAAGGCATGAAGTCGTCCGGCCGCGAGGTAGGCGAGATTGAGCGCTGTCGACCCGGTGCGGCGCACCGAGTGGACGTGCGGAAGGATCGCGATGAAATCAGCGACCGCCGGTGACTCGGGGGTGACGTGTGCGGGAAAACTCACCGCTGCGACGGCGTCGGCGGGATCGACGACCGGCTCGGCCACGAGTCGCTTTCCATCGAGCCACGCACCCTCGCCACGACGGGCCGTGAAGCATTCGTTGCGGAGTGGATCGTAGATGGCCGCCACCGCAAGCCCGTGCTCATCTGCCAGCGCGATCGAGACGCAGTAAAACGGAAATCCGTGCACGTAGTTCGTGGTGCCGTCGAGCGGATCGACGATCCAGCGGGTGCCGACGCCGCCATGCCCCGGTGTGCCCGGCGGAAGCGGAGGGCGGCCTCCCTCCCCCTCCTCGCCCACGAATCCGTGTGATGGAAATGCCCCGAGGAGAATCTGCCTGACCTCGTGCTGCGACGCGTGATCGGCCTCGGTCACCAGGTCGCGAGGGCCCTTCGACGATGCCGTGAACTTCCCGAGCCACTCGTGGAGCACGCTCCCGCCGGCACGGGCGGCCTTCTCACACACCTCGAGCGGATCGGGCGAAGCGGATGCGGCTGGCATGAAAAACTCGGTGGGAGAGGGACGGAAGGAACCGTCGAGTGTAGCGAACCGTTGCCCGTCCGGCCCAGCAGCCCACGACCGCGGCGCACCGCTCACCCGTAGTACACTCACGCACGTCCACCCCGCGTTACCGCCACCGGGAGTCCCACCACGCGATGTCCTCCACTTCATCCCTCGTGTCATCGGAAGCCTGGTCGCTTGACGGCACGGTCGCCACGTCGAGCCATGCCACCGCCTCGGCAATCCTCGACCTCGCCCATCCTCACCATGGACTTGAACTGACGTCCGGCCTCCGCGCAGGGGATCGCCTCCTCGGCGTCGATGTCGACGGCCTCACCGACCATTGGCTTCGCGGTCCGGACCTGGCTGCCGTGTACGAACCTCGTGACGCGCGAGAACTCCGTTCGACGGTCATGTGGCGCCGCCTCGAATCCAACCAAGAGGTCGCGGCCTGGGAAACGATCGTCTCGGCGCAAACCGACCGCCTGGCCAGCGGCATCGACCTGGCCGTCCGGTCGACCCTGGCTGCCGATGCGGTGCGCTGGCTGGCGCCGGCCGGCGACGTCTGGCACGACTCGAATAACGGCATCCCCGCCGAGGCCGTCGCCCTGCTGGTCAGCCATCACGGCAAACCTTCGGTGCTGGTGGCCGTTCATCCCGCCGACGCGCGTCGGGTCGAGGCACAGGCCACCGACGGGCGGTGGAACGTCGCGTGCTGGCTGTTTGCCGCCTCGCTCGAACGTGGCGTGCTCCTTCGCAGCCGCGTGCTGGCGGCCCTGGGCCCAGCCGACGACGAGACGTGGGCCCTTCGGCTGATGGAGGCCTTCGCCGCATCGCCCCCGCCTCTGGCCACCTGATTCCGCCGTGGGCCGGGCGGGGTGCCAGCCCTATTTTGGCGTGGCGTTCCAAGGCCAGGGGGCGTTACAGTGTGCCCATCTTCTCTGTATTTCCTTCCGCCACGGATCGGCGCCAGGAAGGCGACGCTCTCGGGGCGGTCATGGACGAGGTGACCTCCGTGGCCGACATCGTGTTCGCATTTGATCCGGCGATCCACAGGCCGATCGCCGTTCCGACGGGAGCCCCGGCCCTGGTCGCCGATGCGATCGCTCGCGCCGCCGCCAGGGCGCTTCACGACGCGGCGGCCGTGGCCCAGCGGAGCCGCGCCTCGGCGCTCGTGGTGTGCGGGCGCCTTCTCGATCCGTCGCGGAGCAGTCCGGCGCAGGCCGCCGACCTGCGCCGTGTCATCACCGACCTTGCCTCCGCGGAGTGCCGCACGATCGTCCTCGCCGACGATCCCATGGCGTGCCATGATCTCGTCCGCATGCTCGGCGAGCCACGTGGCCTCGCGTTCGTCACGCCATCGGCGCCGCTCGAGATCGATGTCCGCGGGCTACGCGTGGAGCTCGTCTCGGCCCACGGCCCGGCTGGTGCCACCGTGAGTCGGCCCGACGAGGACGACGAGGCGCCGCTGCTTCGGCGGATCGTGGTGGGCTGGGACCATTCCCTGTGGAGCCCCCAGGAATGGCTGGCGGATGAACCCTACTTCGGCACCGTCACCAGGCGGCTCACGCCGTCCGCGTCGGCATTCGCGGCGACCGCGACGGCGTCGGCGGCCTGGTCACAACCTGGCACGTTCTGGATCTGGGGGTCGCGTCAGCGTCAGCAGCTTCCGCCGGGCGTTCACTTCCTCCCCGCGCTTCAGGCACGTGGAAGCCATGAAGCGTCGATGGGGGCCTGCTGCACGCTCACGCTTCTCGATCGTGAGGCCGGCGATGACGACGGCCTCGTGTCGCCCCACGCCGACTGGCGAGCCAGCTGGCGGGAGGTTCCCACGCATCGCGTCGCCTGGCGAACGGTCACGATCGAATCAGCCACCGGCGACGATGAAGAACTCGCCGCAGCCCTCTGGTCGGCCATTCAGCAGCTTCCTCGTGACGCCTCGTCGCCCCTCGAGCTGGTCCGCTGCTCGGTGGCATGCGGCACCAGCGTCGCCCGTCGGGTACGTGTCGGGGAGATCGCCGCGGAAACGCTCGCCCGCCTCCACAGTCTCGAAGACGCCACGACGGCCCGCGTCTGGTGTCACGAGCTCACTGCCGACCCCGGCGAGTCCCTCGCGGCGCTGGGGCACGACCGATCTGGTGGCCGCCCCGGATCGACCACGTCGTTTTCCTCGGCGCTCGCCGACATCGTGACCATGGTCGAGGAGTCGCAAACGCTCTCCGCCGCGGAAGCCCGTGAGGCTGGCTGGCTCGCGCTCGAACTCATCGAATCGGTCTGATCTCCGTTCCTCTTCACGCATCCTGGAGTTCTGCATGTTCATCGAACGCATCGACGTGGAACGGTTCGGACCGCTCGACCACGCGACGATCGACCACCTCGGCCCCGGCGTGCAGGTGCTCTACGGCACCAATGAAACCGGCAAGACGTCGCTTCTGGAGTTTGTGCGTGCGGTGTTCTTCGGCTTCGAGGGGCTCTTTCGTCGCGGCGTGCTCGACGCCCGCGAGCCGTGCGCCGGCCGACTGGTGCTCCGCATGCCGCCGGAGCGCACCGCCGTGGCGATCGAACGGCGTCACGAAGGGCCGGAACTCGTCTCCCTCTCCAATGAAAGCTATGCCGATGGTGTGGTGGGGCTCGGCGGCGACGCCGGCGATCTCGTTCGCATCACCGACGTCGATCCCCGGCACGCCGGCGAGGCGGCCGCGAAGATCTATCTGCAGGACGTCGTCGGCGACATCGATGAGACCACCTTCACCAGCGTGATGGCCTTTGGCCTCGACGAACTGCACGAGCTCCGCACGCTCGAGCCCGAAGGCTGTGGCCGGCGTCTCTACGAACTGGCCGCGGGCCTCGACCGCTCCACCGTGGCCCGTGTGCTCGCCCGCCTCCGCGAGGCGATGGCCAGCCTCGATTCGCACGACCCCGTCGTCTCACCGCTCGCCTCACTTGCAGAACGACGCACCGATCTCCTCGAGCGGATCGCGACGGCCGGGTCGCCGTCACTCGCCGCGGGCGGCCTCTGGATGGAGTTGGCCCATCTCGATGCGGACATCGCGTCGATCGAGCCGAGAATCGAAGCTGCCGAGCATGCCGAGGATGTCGTGCGGGGCGTTCTCGCCCTCGAACCGCTTCATACCGAGTGGCGGCGCACCACCGAGCGGCTCTCCGCCCTCGAATCGGTGCCGCTCGTCCACCCTGACCGCGACTCGTGGCGCCAGGCCAATCGCCGGCTGCGGCGTGTGGAGCGACTGGCCGCAAAACGAAAGAAACTACGGTCGAAACTCGCCCGTCAGCTTCGCGACCTGCCGGCCGAATGCGCCGTGTGGCGCAAGCGGGCGATCGTGAAGCCGGTCCTCGACGAGGCGCCGAAGCTCGAGCGGCTCGCCGCCGAGGCCGCGCGTGCCGAAAGCCACGCCCTGCTGGCCGCCCGTCGATTCGGGGAACAGGTTGGGCTCGCCGGACTCTCCCGCGTGGTACCGGTGGCGTCGCCGGATCCCGACGACGCCGTCGCCACGCCCGAGGTGCTGCTGCCCGAGGGCTTCGCGCTGTCCTTCGGCCCCCTGAAGGCCCGCGCCCGCGACTGCAGCCGGGCCGCTGCCGACGTGAGCGAGGCCCGAAAGGCCCTTGCCGAGGCCCAGCGATCGGTCACCGACACCCGCGGCACGGTGCGGGAGGCGGGAAGCGGTCTCGGCGGCCTGACGATCACACAAGCCCTCGAAGAGGCCGCGGGCCGCGCTGCCGCGATCCGAAAGCGGATCTCCGCGGGCGAGCAGATGGCCGAGCTCGATCGCTCGATCGCACGAATCGATCGCGAGGTGGCCGAGGGCATGGGCACCCAGCTCGTTCCCGCCCCCTGGCTGCTCGGCCTCGGCACGCTCTTCACGATCGGAACGGGCATGTGCCTCTCCGGCCTCCTCCTGCCTCGCGAGGTGACCGGACCGATGGCCTATGCCATGTCGGCCCTCGGATTCGCCGGCGTGGGCGTGGCTGCCGCCACGACCTGGTCGCTCGACAAGACCTCCACGACCCGGCTCGATGCCCTCCGTCATCAGCTCGCCGTCGCCCGCGGCCAGCGGGAGGAGCTGGTGGCACAGTGCGAGGACCTCGACGGGCATGTTCCCTCCGATGCCAGCACGTCGCTTGAGCGCAAGCTGGCGCAGGCCCAGGCCGACGTGGAGCGGCTCGAGGAACTCATCGCTCGCGAGGGCTCGATGCACGTGCTGGCCGATCGGGTCACGCTCGCCGAGCAGGCCGTGGCCCGTGCCACCGAGTCGCTTCGCGCCGCCAAGGCCCGATGGAAGAAGTCGCTGGCGCATCGCGGCCTTCCGACCACGCTCACCCCGCGTGAGGTTCGCCAGATCGCCGCCCATCGTCACACCCTCCTCACGCTCGACGACGACCGCCGTCGTCTCTCCGAGGAGGCCCGACACAAGCGCGAGGAGCTGGCTGCGTTTTCGCGTCGTATCGACGAGGTGCTCGTGGAGTGCGAGATCGCGCCCGAAACGACCGCGATGGAACACCTCGAACTTCTCAGCCACCGTCTCGACGAGGCTCGCTCCGCGATTCGACGCCGGGGCCAGCTCACCCGTCGTCTCGAGTCGGCCCGCCGGCGGCATCGCAGCAGCCTGCGGCAGGTTCGCGCGGCCACGCGAGCCGTCCACGACTTCTTCACCCGATGGGGCGTGGAAACGGAGGAGGCGTTTCTCGCCAAGGTCGATCGACGGGCCGAGGAGGAGCAGGCACGCCTCGACGCCGCCCGGGCCGAACAGGCCTGGGCCGACGCGCGACGCCGCACCACCGAACCGGCCGACGTCGACCGCTGGCTCGCGGAAGCCCACGTCGTGCCGTTGGCCCGCCGCTTGGCGGAAGCCCGAGAGGCCACGCAGCGGCACCGTGACGCCCTGGCCATCGCGTCGGAACGGCGTCAGACCGTTGCCAGCCGGGTGGCCGCGGCTTCGACGGACCACTCGCTCGAATCCCTGCAATCCGAGCTGGCGACGGTGGAGGCCCAGCTCGTGGAGCAGCAGCAACGCCGCGACCTGCTCCATCGGGCCCACGTGCTGCTTGAACAGACCCGTGCCGCCGTCGCCCGCGACCATCAGCCGCCGGTGCTTCGGGAGGCCTCTCGTTGGCTCTCGCGGCTGACCGACGGCCGCTACCCCTCGATCACGACGGCGATCGACGAGGCCAAGCTCGAGGTGCACGATGCCGACGGCACGATCTGGAACCCCGAGCGGCTCAGCCGTGGCACGCGCGAGCAGGTGTTTCTGGCGCTCCGGCTGGCATTGATCCGCGACCTCGGCCGTCACGACGTGTCGCTTCCGGTGGTCATGGACGACGCGCTCGTCAATTTCGATGACGCGCGAGCCCGTTCGGCCGCTCGCGTGCTCGTGGAGTTTGTCGCGGAACAGGCGTCTGACCGTCAGATGCTCGTCCTCACCTGCCACGAGCACGTCGCCCGCACCTTCGCCGCCGCCGGCGCGCACGTGCGGGCGTTCCATGATCCGAAGGCCCTGTGGCAGGCACCGGCCCACGCGGTGACCGTGGTGGAGTCGTCGCCGCAGCCGCGTCCTGACGCGCGTGCGGCGATCCCTTCGGTGCCGCCGCCCGAGGCCGCACGCGACGAAGACCTCTGGCCCGCCGAAGCTTTTTTCTTCGGCAGTGGGGCCGCGTCGAAGGACGCTCAGGCACGTCGGCCGGCGCCGGAAAAGAGACCGCACCGAAAGTCGAAGTCGTGAGGATGCGGTCCGAGGTGGTGGGGCCCCGAAGGGAATCCGCACGGTCGCGCCGCATGGCTTTGGCTGTGACGCTTTGTGTGCACACATTCCACGCGGCATCGCCGCGCCGGTCCCACGGCTCACGCCGTTGGGCTTCCACGGGAAAACGAGCCCTCCGTGCATGTCCAAGCCCAAGGCCGTAAGGCCTGGGACACGCCTCGCTACAAATCCCGACGCGATTGGGCGAGCGAACGCTGACCACGCCCAACACGCCCAACACGCCGATCACGCCACACGTTTCACCGCGCCGGTCCCACGGCTCACGCCGTTGGGCTTCCACGGGCACCCGAAGCACCGCCCCGCACCGCACCGACCCGCCGTGTGACGAGCGAGGGGTTGCCCATGCCCCGGGAGACGGCGTCAGT
>JAFMIU010000026.1 GCA_017853835.1 Pirellulales bacterium
AACCTGATCCCAGACGGCCGCCATCCGGGCGGCCGGCGGCGCGAGGGGCGATGCCACCTTGGGCTTCGCCGTGACGAGGTTCATCCGGTTGATTTTGTAAAAGTTTTGCGACCTCCACGCGCCGATCGGCTTGACCGGACGAGGCAACTGGCGAGTACAGTTGTGAATGAATCGCGGCCGGGAGGCGGGCACCGTGGATCGGCGAGGCCAGCACACCATCGATCGGATGGCGGCTGGGCGAGGCCCGCGACGGCCTCCACGCTCGCGTCATGCCTTCACGCTCGTTGAACTCCTCGTGGTGATCGCGATCATCGCCACGCTCATCGGGCTCCTGCTTCCGGCGGTACAGAGTGCTCGGGAGGCTGCCCGACGCTCGCAGTGCTCCAACCACCTCAAGCAGACCGGGCTTGCTGCGGTCAGCTACGAGGTGTCGCATGGCCGCCTTCCTCCGCAGTTTGGCTGGAGCGGCGACGGCCAACGGGGCGGTATCGGCACGGTCTTTTTCCACCTGCTGCCGTACCTCGAGCAGCAGCCGCTCTACCACTCGTCGCTCGTGAGCACGGCCACGACCATCACGTTTCATGGCGGGTCGTTCATCACCGTGCCCGGCACGCATGATTCCCGACAGAAGTCCGTGCAGGAAGCCACGATCGACACCTACCGGTGTCCCACCGATCCCACCTACGACCGCGCCCTCGCGTCGCCGCCTGAAGGCCCAGGCTGGGCCGGTTGCAGCTACGCCGCCAACTTCCAGGTCTTCGCCCGCGACACCTTTCAGCCCTATGGCGAAACCCGCTCCACCTGCCTCGACGACACGGCGAGGAGCCGTTGGGAAGGACGAAAGAAGATCGCGCGAATCACCGACGGACTCTCAAAAACGGTGTTCCTGGCGGAGAAGCATGCCGTCTGCGGCCGGATGTTCGGCGGCATTCTCTGAGCCCGCTGGGATCTGCTCGACAGCTATCAGCCAGCCTTCGCATCGTGCAATCCGCCGTTCAACTCCAAGACCGGCGCGCTGTGGGGATTCGCCATGTTTCAGGTGGCCCCGTCGAATCCGCTCGGCACGTCCACGAGCTGCGACTGGACAAAGGCGCAAACCGCCCACACCACGATGAATGTTGCCACCGGCGATGGCGCTTTGCGGAGTGTCGACGGTAGCGTCGATCCGCTCGTGTGGGCCTCCTGGCTCACTGCGCAGGGCTCCGAATCCCTCGGGGATCTCTGATGAGGCGTGTCGTGTTCCTCGCCGTGTTGGCGGGCCTGATCGCGTCGCTGGCGGGCTGCGGGCCCACCTCTGGCCGGGTGTCGGGCACGGTGACCATCGACGGCAAGCCACTCGACTACGGCATGGTCGATTTCCGCGGCACGTCGGGTGTGGCTTCCGCTCCGGTGATCGATGGAGCCTACGCCGCTGAGCAGGTTCCGGTCGGCGCCCCGGGGGGATCGCGGTGCGGTCGGTGCCACGGCCCGCCATCGCGCCTCCGTCGTCCCTCGGCACGACGGCGCACCATGGGTCACTTCCCGACCGCTACCTCGATCCCGCCACGTCGGGACTCTCCGTCGAGGTCCGTGGGGGACAGCAGCGTCACGACCTTTCGCTCACGGAGCGGTAGCGGCCCGGTCGCTCCAGCGCTCGATCACGAGCGGATCGTGCGAGCGGATGTCGCCGATCCGGAGTGCCGCCCGGCCCGCCAGCAGGTCGTCGACGAGGGGGCCGACCACCGCATTTCGCCATCCTGTCGCCAGGAAGGGGGTGCGATCACCGTGGTGGTAGCCAAGCTTGTAGGCGAGGAGGTCGCGCATGTCGGATGAGGTGCCGACGAGGGCCGGCGCGAGGTTCATGCTTCGGCACATGCCCGCCAGGGCCGTGGCCATGAACTGCCCGAGCATCGCGAGTTGCGGCGGGGGGGCGCGATGCCGCTCGCCCCCGGGCAGCTCCTCCTCGGGAAGTTCGAGGCCCCGGGTGATCGCCTCCGAAAGTCCCTTGATGATGTACCGCAGGTCGGATCGCTGCATGCCGCGGATCGCCGAGATCTGGCGCTCGTCGCCGCTCTTTCGCTTGCTCAGTTCCACGAGGAGGTCGTCGCGCAGCACACGCTTCGGGGGCATGTCGCGCTGTTCGGCAACCGTATCGCGCCAGTGCCACACCTCGCGGGCGATCGCGAGTTCGCGGCGGGACAGTCCGTTCAGCCCCGACACCCGACGCCACCGCTTCCGCACGAACGACTCCTCGACGTCGTCCTGCCAGGTGGCCATCTCCTCCCGCATCCATTCGACGCGGTCGAACGACTCGAGTTTGCGTTCGAGCTTCTGCCAGAGTTGTTCGAGGTGGCGAACGTCGTCCACCGCGTACTCGAGCTGGGCCCGGGTGAGCGGCCGCTGCCGCCAATCGGTCCGGGTTTCGCCCTTGTTGGTCGGCAGGTTGAGGAACCGTCGCACGATCGAGGCGTAGCCGGCAGGGAAGTCGTGGTCGACGAGTCCGGCGGCAACCTGCACGTCGAAAAGGTGCGACGGGCGAGCCTTGATCGCATGCAGAATGAATCCAAACTCCTCCCGGCCCGCATGCACCACCGTGGTCCGTCCCGGCTCGGCCAAGAGCCGCCAGAAGGGCTCGAGGTCGCTCGCCTGGAGCGTGTCGATCACGGCCAGGATTCCGGGGGCCGCCACCTGCACCAGGCAGAGCTGGCTGCGATACGTGTGCTCCGACACGAACTCCGTGTCGAAGCAGACGTGGGGGAGCGGGGCGAGCCGATCGACCAGGTCGCGAACCTGAGAATCGGTGGTGAGAACCTCGAACGCGTCGGGCGTGGGGCGGGCGTGCATCGTTTCAGAAGGCCGGGGGATATTCCGTCGGCCCAAGCAGGAGGCGAAAGGGATGCCGCTACACGAACAGCCATGCCATGAGGACAAAGACTGGCAGCAGCACTCCCATACTGTACACGAGATAGCCGAAGAAACTTGGCATCCGGACGCCCGACTGCTCCGCGATCGCCTTGACCATGAAGTTGGGACCGTTGCCGATGTAGGTCATGGCACCGAGAAACACGGCCCCGAGGCTGATCGCGGCGAGCAGACCGCTCTCCGTCGCGGTGAGGCCATCCGACGGATCGATGCCGGCCGCCTCGAAGAAAACGAGATAGGTCGGGGCGTTGTCGAGGACCGACGAGAGGCCGCCGGTGGCCCAGAAGAAGGCCTGTGGGGAGGCGATGCCGAGACGGTCGCCGTGGATTCCGAGAAGGGCGAGGGCCGGCTGCATGCAGATGAAGATGCCGACGAACAGCGCCGCTACCTCGAGGATCGCCGTGTAGGTGAAGGCGTTCTTGCGACGCACCTCGCCGGAGCCCAGCAGGAGCGACAGGCCGACCAGCGCGAGGAGCACCGCTTCGCGAAGGAAGATCCAGGGGTGCCACGAGGTGCCCGGCAGGGATTTGGACGGATCGAGCAGCGCCACCGCCGCGATCACGCCGGCGATCAGCGGCACGTTGGGCCACAGCCCATCAAACCGAAGGCGGCGGGTGAGCATGCGATCGCGGAGCAGATCACCGCGGGTTTCCCGCGGATGGACGACGAACGTGTCGGCGAGCCAATAGATCGCCAGGATCGCCCCGTTCGTGAAGATCCACGGCCGCCACAGCGACATCGTCCAGAGGAAATCGACCCCCTGGAGATAGCCGAGGAACAAGGGCGGATCACCGATCGGCAGCAGGAGCCCGCCGCAGTTGCACACCGTAAAGATGAAAAACACGAGCGTGTGCGCCACATGCCGCCGCTCCCGGTTGGTCTCGAGGAGCGGTCGCACCAGGAGCATCGCCGCACCGGTGGTGCCGATGAAGCTTGCCAGGCCGGTGCCGACCGCCAGAAACACCGTGTTGACGGTGGGGGTCGCTTCGAGATCGCCCTCGATGCGAACGCCTCCGGTGATCACGTAGAGGGCGAAGAGCAGCGTGATGAACGGCACGAACTCCGCGAGAAGGGCATTGGCTACCACGGCGGCTGCCGTGCCCCATGAGGGACCGGCAGCGGCCGGCGAAACGACCGCGTGGGCGGGGAAGTGGAGATCGACAGGCTCGTGATGGAAGAAGAGGTAATAGGCGAGTGTCACGGCGGCGAGGCAGCTCGCCACCGCGAACTTGCTCGAGTTGTGCTCCCACCAGTGCGACAGACGGGACGTGAGCGGTAGCACCGCGATGGCTCCCAGCAGCACCGCGAAGGGGAGCACCATCGCCACGGGAGGGCCTTCGGCAGCCGCGTGGTCCGGGCCCGGAGCCTGGCCGTGACCGTGCGACACGACGTCTTGGTGCCCGCCGGCATGGTCCGCTTGAGCCTGCACCAGCAAGTCACGACCATGTTGCGGCCAGCCCATCACGGCGGCGAGCAGGTAGGCTGACACGGCCGCCGTGATCATCCGAAGCGGGAGGGTGGTGGGCGTGGCGGTGGGTGCGTCGTGCATCGGCGGTGGCCCTGGAGCGACTGGGCTGTGACGGCAGATCGTAGGCGAGGAGCCATGGCAGCGGAAGCGGATTTGATTCGAAACACGCATCGCCGCGAGGTCTGGCTCCGGGGGAATCCCCGGCCGGCGCTCGCCCTGCTGGGGATCGTGGGCCTGTCGGCCGTCGCGATGGCCGTGGTCGTGAAGCTGGCGGCACCGCCGTGGGTGTTTGTGCCCGTGGTGGTGGTTGGCATCGTGGAGGTGGTCGTCGCCGGCTTCCTCGCGTGGCGTGCCTCCCGGCCGCGGCTCGTCTGGGATGGCGATGTCGTCGAGATCCGCCTCGCGCCCTTTGGCGTGCACCGCGTGCCGCTCGTCATGGTCGAGTGCGTGTTTCCGGGGTCGCGGTCGATCGTGGAGGCCACCGAAGGCGAAGGGCGGCGGGTTGGCACGCTCATCCTTCGAATCGCCGAGCGCGCCGGCGAGTGGCAGGCGCGTTCCACGTCGCCCTCGTGGGGATCGTGGGAGGATGGGCAGGTGGTGTTTGACGGTCGCTGGTGCGAACCGCTCTCTCCGCAGCTTGCACGCGACATTTCGACGCGACTGCTCGAAGCGAGGCGACGCGATGCGGCGGGCCAGCAATGAGTCGCATCCTGCCGGCTGGCCTGCTCGTGAGCGTGAGGACGGCCGACGAGGCTGAGGAGGCGATCGCCGGCGGCGCCGCCATCATCGATGTGAAGGAGCCAAAACGGGGACCACTCGGGTGTGCGGATGCTGCCGTCGCGATCGAGATCGGAGAGGTGATCGCGGGCCGTGCGGCGTGGACGCTCGCGTGCGGCGAACTCGCTGGCGGGTGGCGGCTGATCGCCGAGCATGTGGGCGAGGTGGTGCGGCGACGCACCGCCCGTGGAGCGACGCTTGCCGCCGTGAAGGCGGGGCCGGCTGGCCTCTCGATCCGGGCGTGGACGGAAGCGTTTGGGGCGCTCTCGCATGCCCTCGGCGACGGCCCGAACCTGGTGCCGGTGGTGTATGCCGACTGGGAGGCGGCGTCGGCGCCGACGCCGACGGCCGTGATCGCCGCATCGGCAGCGGCGGGCGCCACCACGCTCCTCATCGACACGTTCGACAAACGGTCGCCCGGCATCGCGAGTTGCCCGGGCGCATCGACGGTGGCCGCGTGGGTGCGTGACGCCTCTGCGGCGGGCATCCGCGTCGCCCTCGCCGGGCGGCTCGCTGCGAGGGATCTCCCTGTTTTTGCAGCCCTGGGGGCGGCGGTGCTGGGGGTTCGATCGGCCGCCTGCGAGGGGGGGCGACTCGGCCGGGTCGAACGCGGGAAAGTCGCGTCGCTGGTAGGTACACTCACCCCCACGCCGGTCGTCGCCGGCAGCATCGAGGGCATGCCGTGAAGCCGTTGGAAGTCAGAATCCCGCATCGACTCGACGAAGCCGAGGTCCATCGCCGGCTCGACCTCGCGGTCGGCAAGGCACGCGGCGAGTATGCCGACAAGATCTCGGGCCTCACGGCGTCGTGGCGCGACGACACAACGCTCGACGTGTCGTTCGACGTGCTGGGGACGGCGGTGACGAGCGAGGTGGAGATTCTGCCGACGGAGTTGGCCGTTCGGCTCTCGCTTCCGGCCATGGCGAGCCTGTTTGCGGGGCAGATCAAAAGCAGCATCGAAAGCCGTCTCGGAGGGCTTCTCGAAGCCAAGCCCGTGTAACGCAGGATTTTTTCAGCGGCACGCCCCGTCCGGTTGCGACGGTTGTGCCGGTGACGCCCCTTTCATCAAGCCTCTCAACGTTTCCGAATCGTGATCTGCCGATGACACCCCCGGGATATCGCATTCTCATGACTCAGCCCGTGAATCACACACCCTTCACCGCCGCCTTCGCCCGCCTGCTCACCACCGCCGCCTGCTGTGTCGGCCTGCTGACGCCGGTCGGCATGACGTCGTCGGCCTTGGCTCAGGGCGCGGTTCCCGCGGACGATCCGTTCGCCGACGAACTCAATCCCTTCGGCCGGGGCATCACGCCTGCAACCGACTCGGGCGCCGCGACGACGAGGCCGACGGCACCGAGCGAGCCCGTTCGTCCCACGATGCCCTCGGCTCCTGGGGCGGCCGAGTCCACCCGCCCGCGGCCGCAGTTGCCGGTGCCGTTTCCGGAAACCACCGTTCCCGGCGATCCGGCTGCCCGGCCAGCGGGTCGTGCCCGTATGGACATGCCCGGGATGGATTCGCGCGGCCGTGATTCCTGGGAGCCGACGCCGGCTGAAAAGCTGCTCGTCGAGGCTGAGGAGCTCGATAAGCAAGGCAAGCTCTTAGAAGCAAAGGACAAGCTTCACGAGGTGATCAAGCTCGATCCTCGCCTGACGCTGGGCTACCTTGCGCTGGGCGTGACCCTGCGTCGGCTCGGCGACTTCGAGGGTTCGGTGGAGGCCTGCTCGCAGGGGCTCGCCATCGATCCGCAAGACTCGGAACTCTACCTGCGTCGTGGCATCGCCTGGTTCCACCTCGGGCTCTACGGCATCGCCCTGGAGGATTTCGAAGATGCTGCCGGCATCGCCTACGACGACCCCCGCGCGGAGCTCTGGCGCGGCCTGACGCTCATGGAACTCGACCGGCCGCTCGAGGCGATCAATGCCTATGCGTCGAGCATTCGCCGTGACCGCACGTTCATGCTCGCCTACCTCAACCGAGGGCTCGCCTACCTCGACACGGACGAGCCCCGGAAGGCCGAGTCGGATTTTGACCAGGCCATCCGACACGATCCGCGCGACGTGCGGGCATGGTTCAATCGCGGGGTGGCGCAGGCCCGGCAGGGTCGATTCGATGCTGCCATCCACTCCTACGACGAGGCCCTGAAGCGGAATCCGCAGCACGCGGAGTCGCTCAAGAACCTTGCCATGGCCCGCAGCATGGCGGGCACCGCGAAGAAGCCGTAAGTCGGCTCCGCCGGTCGGTCGATTCATCGACAGCCGTCAGCGTGGGGCGTTTGAGCCGGGTGCGGGATCGACCGACGCGGGCGCGGCGACGTGAAGCGCGGAGCCGTCGATCCGCCACGTGAGGCCGATCGGAGCCACGAGCGCGTTGAGCAGTTCCTCGCGCGACGCGTCGCGCACGCGAACCCGGACGATCTCCCCGGGCGCGATTCCTGCCGCCTGCAGCGAGGGGCGGTCGAGCATGAGGGCGAGCGCGAGGCGGGTGGCGACCGCCTCGAGGGCCTGATCGAAAGGGGCGTCGAGCGTGAGCGTGTAGCGCTGGACCGCGCCGGGCTTCACCGGACGCGCCCGCGGCGGTTTGGGCGGCGTGGGACGGGCCGTCGGCTTCGCGGCCTCGGGCAGGGGCTCGATCGTGGCGCCCTCCGTGGTCCAGCGGGCTCGGAGATCGTAGGAGGCGAGCACCAGGTCGAATCGCTCGCCGAGTGTGAGCGCGGGGAACGATGCCGCTGGGAGATGATCGTGCGGGACGCTGGCGATCTCGGAGAGTTGCACGCCCCCATCGGCCGCGAGCGATGCAAGAATGTCGCGTGGTGTCGCAGCGTCGTGCCACGTCAGAGGCTGTCGGGTGGCGGCTGCCCGTCGCAGGGATGCGGGCAGCGTCGCGAGGTCGCGCTGCCGAGCCGCCTCGCCCGCGGCGGCTCGCCCCGCCTGGCTTCGGGGCACGATGCGGAGGGTTGCGGCGAGGCGGTCGATCGTTGCGTCGGCCCCTGCGGCCACGCGTTCGATCATGGCGAGACACGGTTCTTCGCGCACGTCGAGCGTGACGGGGGTGGTGGGGTCGATCCGTCGGTCGAGGATCACCGGCCTCCCTGCGAGCGTCGTGGCGGCGTCAGTCCACTGCCGAAGCGGCACGCCCGTCCACGAGGCCGAAATGGCCGTATCGATCGGAGCGGCGTGGAGGCTCATCGCCGCCGCCGCTCGCATCGTGATTGCCGCGAGGAGCCACGCACGGCGACGGGTCGGCGCCAAGCCGGTAGGATTCGTGCGGAGCGGTGGTCGATGTCGGGGCGGCATGGCGGGCGTCCGAGGGCGTCCAGAATACCCAGGGCCGCCGGCGGGCGGCCATGCCATCTGAAGGAGCCCTCGCATGACCACGACCGGCGCAGCCACCCATGTGCTGGCACTCGATCAGGGCACGACGTCGAGTCGGGCGATCCTCTTCGACCATCGGGGCATGCCGCGTGGCGTGGCACAGGAGGAGTTCCCCCAGCATGTCCGCACGGAACGCGGCCCCGACGGCGGTGATCTCGGGATCGTCGAACACGATCCGGAGGACATCTGGCGATCGCAGCTGTCGTGCGCCAAGCAGGTGCTGGCGGCCTCCGGCGTGGCCGCCGGGGGCGTGGCCGGGATCGGCATCACGAACCAGCGCGAAACAACCATCCTCTGGGATCGGGCGACCGGCGCCGCGGTTGCCCCTGCGATCGTGTGGCAGAGCCGGGTGTCGGCGCCGATCTGCCGGCGGCTGACGGAGTCGGGGCATGAACCTGAGGTTCGGCGGCGCACGGGGCTGGTCATCGATCCCTATTTCTCTGCCACGAAAATCGCCCACCTGCTCGAATCGATCCCAGGACTTCGTGCGCGGTGCGAGCGGGGCGAGGTGCTCTTCGGCACGGTGGACACGTTTTTGATCTGGCGGCTCACCGGTGGCCGTGTGCACGCCACCGATGTGACCAACGCCAGCCGCACGCTGCTGTTCGACATCGACGACCAGGCGTGGAGCGACGACCTTTGCCGAATCTTCGGCGTGCCCCGGGCGATGCTGCCCGACGTGCGGCCGTCATGCGGCGTGTTTGGCATCACGGATCCCACGGTGTGTGGCGCCGCCATTCCGATCGCAGGCTGCGCCGGCGACCAGCAGGCGGCGGCGTTCGGGCAAGGGGTCGATCAGGCGGGCGACGCCAAAAACACCTACGGCACCGGTGCCTTCCTCCTCTTCTCGACGGGCGATCAGCGGGTCGACAGTCAGGCTGGTTTGCTCACCACGCCGGCGTGCGTGGTGGAACCTGGCAGGAGGCACCTCTGCCTCGAGGGATCCGTCTTCATCGCGGGGGCGCTCGTGGGGTGGCTCCGCGACGGCCTCGGCCTCATCGAGCGTGCCGCCGACATTGAGCCGCTGGCACGGAGCGTCGACGATGCCGGAGGCGTGATGGTCGTTCCCGCCCTGACGGGGCTCGGGGCACCGCAGTGGGATCCCGCTGCTCGGGGCCTGATCATCGGTCTCTCCCGCGGAACCCTCCGCGGCCATGTGGCCCGTGCCGCCCTCGAGGGCATCGCGCTGTCGGTGGCCGACGTGGTCGACTGCATGCAGCGGGATTCAGGGGTCGCCCTCTCGCACCTCCGCGTCGACGGAGGCGCCAGCGGCAACGATCTCCTCATGCAGATCCAAGCCGACGTGCTCGGAATCCCCGTGGAACGACCGGTCGTTCTGGAAACGACGGCCCTTGGGGCGGCCCTGCTGGCCGGGATCGCCACGGGGGTGTTCGCCGACGCGGCGGCGGCCAACGCCGCGCGGTGTGTCGATCGCCGCTTCGAGCCACAGGCCGATGCAGCATGGCGGCAGCGCACGCTCACCACCTGGCGGGATGCGATCGAGCGGAGTCGGGGATGGGCCCGCGGTCGCTGAGCGAGATACCCTCCGCAAGGTCACTGGGAGAGGTAGAGCGGCAGTGTGCTTTCGCGAACGAGCGTCAGGGCCGTTTCGCCAAAGAGCTTCCGAAGGAGCATGTTGCGGCCGCTGTTGCCTGCCACGATCAGGTCGGCGTTCCAGCGCGTCGCGTAGGCGAGGAGTTCCTCGCGCGGATCGCCCGGCACCGCATCGGTGTCGACCGTGCGGCCATGGGCCCTGAGAAACTCCGCGGCCTGCTCGCAGCGGCGGCGACCCGCGGCGGGATCGCCCCCGAACGTGACCACACGGATCGTCGCCGGAGCGTAGACGCCCGACGTGGCAAAGTGCTTGAACGTCTTCGCGCTCTCGAGCGAGCCGGAATAGGCGACGAGCACCCGTGCGATGGGTCTGTGTTGCTCGGGGACGGCCAGGATGGGACGCACGCCCGAGGCGATCAGCCGTTCCAGGGCATCGGCAGGCTCGGGGACGACGGCGTGTTCGAAGAGATCCTGAAGTCCGAACACCGCCATGTCGTGATACCGAATGAGGTCGGCGGCGATCTCGAACGGATCCCCCACCTCGTCGGTGATGCTGTGGGCCACCCCCGCCGCACGGCAGCGGTTTGCGAACACCGTGTGGGCCGAGGCGATGTCGGCATCCACCCGGGCGTGCCGTTCCCTGCGGAGTTCGGCCGACGCCTCGTCGACCCCGACGCCCATCGGCCTCGGGCCGACCCAGTCGAGTCGAACGGTGTCGGTGACCGTCACGCCGAGAAGCTCCGCGCCGTGCGCCCGGGCCAGGTCGATGGCATGCGCCGTCACCGATGCAGCCGTGCGGGTGGTGCCGAGGCCAACGAGCAGTCGCTTGATCATGAGAAGACTCCCGGACGGGCCGCAGGTCGTTCGATGCCGGCTGAATTATCCGGCCGGCAGTCACGAAAGTCGATAGACGAGAGCGAGTGCCCCGAGAACGGTCAGCAGCACCAGCCAGGCATCTGGTTCGCAGATGGGGAGTCGCCGCTCCACGTGGTAGAGCTGTCCGAGCACGGCCACCGAGGTGGCGATGATGGCGGCGAGTCCGGTGACCGCGTGGCTGGCAGAGACGGCGGCGAACAACGGCCCCGGGTGACAGGCATCGAGCGGCACGAAGAGCACCATGTTGAAGGCGTTGCTGCCGAAGGTGTTGCCGATCGCCAGGTCCGGAACCCCGGCCCGAACGGCCACCACCGCGGCGACGAGTTCCGGAAGCGAGGTGGTGAGTGCCACAAGGGTGGTGCCGACGAACGTGCCGCCCAGACCGGTGCGATCCGCGACGGTGGCGGCCGCTTCCGCCAATCGCGGGCCGGCGACCCAGAGCACGGCGGCGGCACCGGCGAAGCCAGCGATCGAGAGCGCCAGCGGCCACGGGCGGCGGGCCATCGGGGAGGGCTCGGCCTCGCTCGCCGTGCGAGCGGCGATCCGCTGGTCGAGATACACGGTGCGGAATCCGAGGAGGTAGGCGATCAGGAGGGCCCATGACCAGCCGCCGATGTCGAAGAGGGAGGCATTCGGCAGTCGACCTGCGGTGAGCACGGCCATGGCGGCGATGCCCGTCATCGCGATGCCGAGTGTCGCTGGAAGGGCGTGGGCTGCGGCCTCTCGCGAAAGCATGGGGCGGCCGCGGGTTCGCTGCACGAGGTCGATCCCGGCGAGGATGAGCAGGTTCATCAGGCTGCTGCCGAACAGATCGCCAACGGCCACATCCTGATGGCCGTTTTGAACGGCCGCGATGTCGACAGTGAGTTCGGGAAGGGATGTGGCCGCAGCCAGAAGGAGGCTGCCCACGAGCAGCCGCCCGAGTCCCGTTGCCTCGGCGATCCCGTCGGCGGCGGTCGCCAGCACCACGCCGGCGAGCGCCACGATCGCCGCAAGGATGGCGAACTCACCGAACACCGACATCTCAATACCGCCGGGTCACGTCCATCGGCACGGGACGTTCCGCCAGCATCACGCCGCTGGTGTAACGCTCGGGATTGGCGGCGAACGCCGCTCGCGTGTCGGTGGATGAGAAGAGATACATTCGCGACTGGTAGGTGACGCCGTAGGCTCGGCGGCCCGGAGTGCTGCGTCCGTGTTCGAGGGCCACCACCGGATCGTCGCCCGACAGGGCGGGCGCGTAGCGATCGGGATTGGCGAGAAACGCCTGCTGCTGTTCGGGGCCGGCGAAGAGATACGTGCGGCCGCGATGCCGGGCACCCCACTGGGCCCGCCCTTCGACCCACACGTTTCGGTCGGCCAGGGTGACGGGGCAGTAGCCTTCGAGTCCCAGCGGCATCGAGCCGTGCGGATCTGGTTTCTCAGGAGCCGTGGGCTTCGTGGGGACGATCGCCGCCAGCGGTGATTCCGGCTTGGCAGGGGGAAGCGTCGGTGGCTCAATCGCCTTGGGTTTCGCGGTGGTGAACGATGCGAACGGCTTCTGCATCGTTTCCACGAACGTGGACCAGCCCGACTTGGGCGCTGCGGCTTCGGCCGTGTCGGCGCGGTTGGTGGCTGGCAGATCCGTCACGGTCGCAGAGGCCTCGGGCTCTTCGGGCAGCGCGCCCGCCGAGGGCACCGTTGCCGCCGGTGACGCCGAGACTGGCTGCGAGAGCCATGGTGTGGACGGCGGCGGAATCTGCGGGGCGGCCGCCTGCATCGCGGCCATGGGCTGCGTCGGGGGCGGGGTCATCTGGATTGCCACGGGCGTGTCCGTCACGGCAGCCACCGTCGCGGTGGGCGATGGTGGAGCCTGCGGCGATGGCTGTTCGAGAGATGGGCTCGTTGAAGTCGCCACGGGCTGCGCGACCGGCTGAATGCCACCTGTCGCCAGCGCGGCATCGAGCGCGGGTGACTGCGGCACGGCACGGGCAGCTGCGTCCTGTCCCGCCTTGGCCGCGGCGGCGATGAAGGCGGTGGGGGTTTCTGGACAGTCAAACCGTGCGAGCACGGCATCATCGGCGCCCAGCACGCATGCCGAGGGAACATGCGCCACCTCGAGCCGTTTGGCGAGTCCCGGCCGCTGATCCACGTCGACACGAACCGGCTCGAAGCAGGCGGTCACGATCGATTCGGCTTCCGGTGATGCGAGCACCCGCTGTTCGAAGGCGGTCGATTCGGGGCTCCACGATGCCGTGAACACCACGAAGACGGGCTTTCGGCTCGCGTTCGATGCCGTCCGGGCCGTCTGCATGTCGGCATGCCACGGGATGGCAGCCCATGACGATCCAGCCAGCAAGGCCAGAACGAGGGCTGGGGCGGCGCGGCCGAGGAATCGGCCGCTCTGTCGGACACGGATCGAACAACAGGGGATGTACCGAGGCATGGTTCCGGTCTCGCTTCGAGCGTCTCGATGATGCAGCTGGGGCCCCGTGGGATAGACACCCGCTCCCTCCCTGGGACGACCCGTCCTTCTGTATCGGTTGAAACGGGAGGAGGAGTCGCACCGAAAAAACCGACGTCCGTCATAGATTCCGCAGGCTTCCCGGGCCTCCAGGATCGGGGCATCGGCCTGCGGATCTGGGGATCCTCGGTTGTTTGACGGCAGAATCGGCCTTGGGAGGGCTAGCCATCGGCCTCCTTGACAAGAACGGAGGCGGCACTGATAATTCCCTTATCGTCGTGAACGGCGATTCCGAAACGGATTTTGAGCTGTTTCGGAGAGTTCGTCGCAGGAACTTCGTCTCAGCAGCGTTTGAGGCGGGTTGCGGCAAAAGGGGTGAGGGTCCAGTTCGGTCCCTGCCCAGACACAGTGTTCCGCTGGTCTGGGGCTTCACGCCGCGATCGCGTTTCAGGAGTGCCGTGTCTTTCACGGCATCGTTTTCGGGGCCCGTTTTCGCGGGCTTGATGCAGGACCCGGGTCGTGTGTGGCCCGAATCCCGTGCGAAAGCGGTGCATCTGAGCCGGGGATCTTGAGCGCCGTCCGTGTCGAGGGCAGTCGCCCTCTGGGCCGGCGTTTTCTGAGACGTTTGTGAGCAGTCGCGTTTTTTTCGGGATTTTCCCGCAGTCAGGGTCCAGGGGTTCTCAGCATCCATGTCGAAGCGTAGGCGATCGAGGCGTCCCGGTGGTTTTGGCGGTCAGGGTCAGGGACAGGGAGGCTTTGCCCCCGGTCAGGGCCAGGGTGGCGGCCAGCCATTCCAGGGTGGCGGAGGCGGTGGCTACGGCCGTCGTCGTCGATATCGCCGAGGCGGAGGTGGCGGCGGGGCTCCGCCTCAGGCGGGCGCCGGGGCCGTGGGCATGGACAGCGAGGGCATGAGGCCGCCGGAGCCGGAGCCCGAGGTCAACGAAAACGGCGAGCCGATCCCGCTGGAGCCGGGCCAAGGCGTGCTCGAAATGCACCCCAACGGCTACGGATTCCTCCGCAGCGTCGAAACCAACTACACGCGTGAGCGCACCGACCCCTTCGTGCCCGCGGCGATGATCGAGCGCCACCGGTTACGCGAAGGTGTGTACATCAAAGCGCTCGTGCAGCCGGGCCGTCGCCAGCAGGGGCCGCGGGTTCGTGAGATCGAATCGGTGGAGGGCATGCCTCCCGACGAGTACATCAACGTCAAGACGTTCGATCAGCTCACGCCGATCAATCCCGAAACCTGGCTCCGTCTCGAAACCGGACAGCAGCCGATCACGACCCGCGTGATGGACCTGCTGACGCCGCTTGGCAAGGGCCAGCGGGCGCTGATCGTGGCGCCGCCGCGAACCGGAAAGACCGTGCTCCTGCAGCAGGTGTCGCAAGCCATTTCGACCAACCATCCGGAGTTGAGCCTGGTGATGCTGCTCATCGACGAGCGGCCGGAAGAAGTCACCGACATGCGACGGAGCGTGAAGGGCGAGGTGCTCGCCAGCAGCCTCGACTGCGATGTCGAGAGCCATGTGCGGCTCTCGCAGCTCGTCGTGGAGCGATGCAAGCGGATGGCGGAGTCGGGCAAGGACGTGTTCCTGCTGATGGACTCGATCACCCGCATGGCCCGTGCGTTCAATAAGTGGGTCGGCAATACCGGCCGCACCATGTCGGGCGGCGTCGACATCAAGGCCCTTGATATCCCGAAGAAGCTCTTTGCGACGGCCCGTGTGTTCGAAGAGGGGGGCTCGTTGACGATCGTCGCCACCGCCCTCGTCGATACCGGCAGTCGGATGGACGAGCTCATCTTTCAGGAGTTCAAGGGGACGGGCAACATGGAACTGGTGCTCGACCGCAAACTGGCCGACCGCCGCGTGTGGCCGTCCATCGACATCTCCCAGTCGGGCACCCGACGCGAGGAGAAGCTTCTCGACCCCAACACGCTTCACGCCGTGAACATGCTGCGGCGGACGCTCTCCTCGATGCACCACGTCGATGCCATGGAGCAGCTCACGAAGCAGCTGGCGAAGTTCAAGAGCAACCGCGAGTTCATCGCGCTGATCGCCAGTTCACGGGACGAGTAGGCCAGACAACGTCGGTTCGCTCGCCCGCCGACGGTGGGAGGCGTGCGCGTGGTCAGGGGCGGGGCGGTGTCGAAAGCCGCGACAGCCAATACGCATACTGCGGGTCGCCGCACCGGAAGGAAAACACCGCGTCGGGGAGACGATTCTCCGCCGAACCTTCCGACTTCACGCGAACCACCACCGCACCATCCGAGCGTTTCTCGACGCTGAGGCGGTCAGCAGGGATCTCGGAAGAATCGGAGGTGGGAGGCATTCCGTGGGCTCTCAACTCGTGGCGAGGAGCCCGGGGGGCAGTGCGGCCCCAGCCGAACTCCCCCCATGACGGCTCCGATTATGCCGATTGGCTCCGCCACGTGCCAGTCCTCGCCGGGAAGGCCGCGGGGTCCTTCGGGAATCGCACGGATGGGGCTGGTATACTCCGACGTCCGACCCGTCTCGAGGAGGCCCTCTTTCGCCATGACTCCCTACTCGTCGCTCGCCGATGACTTTTACGTCAACGTGAATCTCGCGACGGAGATGGAGCTGCCCTCCCAGCGGGAAACGATCCTCCACTACTTCGAGCGGGTCCAGAAGCGGTTCCCGACGATGCGGAAGTTTTACTGCCGCGACAAGCGCGACTACGTTCTGGAGGAGGACAAGGACCAGGGCCGCTACCGGTGGGCCGCCGTGGAGTCGAAGCGTCTCTGCTCGGGGCAGGTGAACCCCTCGTCGGTGGAGGCGGCGCTGGAGCAGCACCGCCTCGTGCTCGATCTCGCCCCGTCGTTCCTGTCGGTCAGCCCGCTCGACTGCGAGGCGCTCGACGTGCTGTTTGGATTCGACTTTGCCTACCGTGGCAACCACAACGCGCTGTTGGCGGAGGCCCTGGGCATCGGTCCGGCGCTCGAGCGGCTGGGGGATGCCCCCGGTGCCCGCGTGATCAACTACGAGCCCTCCCTCACCATCGCCCTCGATGAAGACTGCCGGATCCAGGTGCGGGTGAGCACCGAGACCCGCACCAACGCCTTCCAGGTGCGGACCGGCGAGTTCCACGAGGAGCAACTGAGCGTCTACGTGACGGCTCGGCAGTATGGAAGCCTCGATCCCGACACGACCTACGTCGATGCGATGGACCGGCTGGCCCAACTGGCCCGCGACGTGGTCGATTCCTGCGTGACGGAGCAGATCCTGCGGCCGCTCGCCCGCACGATTTCGCTCAAGTAGCCATGCGGATGCTCCTGCACCGCGTCCGCTGACGCGCGATGCATCACTCCCTGCCTGTTTGCTGGGCGGCTGCGAGGCAGTTCGGCGCTCCATTGCTGTGAATCACGGCGCGCGGCGGCCTGACGTGTGGTTCCAGTCGCGGCGATGGCGGCCATGAAAATTGTTCCGTTTTTTGGCCGAGGGAGGGAGCGTGGGCGTTCTGTCACGCGAATGAGACACGCCTGCTGGCATGGGTTTTGCAAGCACGGTACGCAGCGAGGCATGAGCGGTGTGCCTCGCACGACGTTGTTTCAACACAGAGGCGGACATGGGCTTTCTCAATCAAACGACGATGAAGCGGTGCGCGGCCATCGCGATGCTGGTGGCGGTGGGGATCGGGTTCTCAGGCGGCACGCTTCAACACGCGGTGGCCGACGATGCGGTGGCGGTGGACGCCGTGATCGAGACCGTCGCCGAGCCTGCCGATACGCTCGAGGCACTTCGGGCCGACACCGACATCCTGTGGACCTGCATCGCGGCCTTTCTCGTGTTCTTCATGCAGGCTGGTTTCGCACTCGTCGAAACGGGCTTCGCCAGGGCGAAGAATGCCTGCAACATCATCATGAAAAACCTGATGGACTTCGGCATTGGAACCATCGCCTTCTACTTCGTCGGTTTCGGGCTCATGTTTGGCGCCACGAAGGGGGGCTGGATGGGCATGGATCACTTCATGTTCGACGCCGGCTCCCAGAGCCCCGGCTCGGAGAACTGGGGCTGGGCATTCCTCCTGTTTCAAACGGTGTTCTGCGCCACCGCTGCCACGATCATTTCGGGAGCCGTGGCGGAGCGGACGAAGTTTTCCGCCTATCTGGTCTACAGCATCGTGATGACCGCCGTGATCTATCCGATCTTTGGCGGCTGGGTGTGGGGCGGGCTCTGGAAGCCCGACGGCGCCACCGCGGTGAATGAAGCCTGGCTCGGCGCGAAGGGCTTCCTCGACTTCGCCGGCTCGACGGTGGTGCATTCGATCGGCGGCTGGGCTGCCCTCGCCGGCGCGATCGTGGTCGGTCCCCGGATCGGCAAGTTTGTCGGTGGCAAGCCCCAGGCGATCCCGGGGCACTCCCTGCCGCTTGCAGCCCTCGGCGTGTTCATCCTCTGGCTGGGCTGGTTTGGTTTCAATCCAGGCAGCACGACCAGCGTCAAGGGAGGCAGTTTCGCTTTCATCGCCGTGACGACGAACATCGCCGCCGCCGCCGGATCGATCGGCGGGATGGTGATGTCGTGGCTGCTCTTCAAGAAGCCTGACGTTTCCTTCGCCCTCAACGGGGCGCTCGCTGGCCTCGTCGCCATCACGGCGGGGTGCGACTGCATCCCGGTGCCGCAGGCGGGTCTGCTCGGCCTGATCGCCGGCGTGGTGGTCGTGCTCAGCGTGCTGGCGATCGACCGCCTCGGCATCGACGATCCGGTCGGTGCCGTGTCGGTGCACGGAGTCTGCGGGTCCCTCGGCACGCTCGCGGTCGGACTCTTTCACCGCGACCTGGGGCTCGTCAACGGCGGTGGTGCCGGTCAGTTGATGATCCAGCTGCTCGGCGTCGTCATCGCCTTCGCCTGGTCATTCGGGCTCAGCATGGCGATGTTCCTCGCGATCAAGGCGACGATCGGCATGCGGGTGTCGACCCAGGAAGAAATTGAGGGGCTCGACATGCATGAACACGGAATGCTCGCCTACCCCTCGGGCTGGATCGCTTCGAGCGATCTTGGCAGCGGCAAGGCGGTGATTCACTGAGCCACACGGCCGGAGCAGGGTGGCTGGCGACAGCCAGCGTGCCCCGCCCGGCCCGAATCCAGAAGGATGCCCCACCTGGCGTGGGCGGGCAATCCGCCTCGCTCGCTCACGCCGGGGCATTTTTCATTTCGACCGGCGGGAACACGATCGTTGGCCGCCGCGTTGAGATGATGGCCCCGTGTGAGCGGGCGAAATGATCAGGCGCGGCGAAAGCCACCGTTCACGGGGAGCACCTGACCCGTGATGAAGCCGGCGGCCGGTGACACGAGGAAGTGCACCGCGTGGGCGACATCCTCCGGCGTGCCCCAGCGGCCGAGCATGCTTTCCCGCACGGCCCGTCGCTGCCAGGTTTCGCTGGCGTGTTCGCCCCAGGCCGTCTTGATCCAGCCGGGCGCCACGCAGTTGACCCGCACCTTCGGGCCGAGCGATCGCGCGGCACTCCGGGTGAAGGCCATCACGGCTCCCTTCGCTGCCGCGAAGAGCTCGCCGCTGTCGCCCTCCATGCCGACGGCCGCCTGATCCCACCCGATTGTGACCACCGTGCCGCCGTCGCGGGCGGCCATCCAGCGGCCGAGGCCACGGGCCATTTCCATCGTGGCGATCACGTCGATCGACAGGAGCGTGTCGAGTTTGCGGCGAAAGGCCCAATGGGCCGCGTCTCCGGTGAGCACGTCGGCACCCGCCACGAGCACCACGGTGTCGATCGTGGGAAGGGCGGCCGTCACTTCAGCCACGAGGCGGTCGGCGGCTCCCGTCTCGGCCAGGTCGGCGAGGAACGTGCCGGCGTGACGGTCTCCAAGCCGACCAGCCACCTCGACAGCCGCCGGGGCCGACCGGCCGTGGATCGCCACCCGCGCTCCAGCGGCGGCCAGTTCGAGGGCGACCGCACGGCCGATGCCCCGCGTGGCGCCCGTCACCAGGGCGGTGCGATCTGTGAGATCGATATCGACGGCCGATGCATCCACCCCGTTCATGGTGTCGCACCCGTCGCCAGAGGCAGGCGGTAGCACGCGGCCTCTTCGGCGTTGCGCACGAGCAACCGATCGCCCGACAGGCAGAGGTTGTTCCAGGTCTGGCCCCCGAGAGCTTCGAAGCGGCCTCGCACGGCATGCCTCGCCGGCGAGCAGCCGACCGCGACCACCTCGCCCGATTCCGCCTGCACGAGGAGCAGCGTGCCCACGCGGAGCACCTGCCCCTGACCGTAGCGGCCGCCCTTCCACTGCCGCGTGCCGTCGGCGAGCGACACGCACTCGAGCACGCCATCGGAGAGACCGTAGGCGAAGCCCTCGTGGATGACCACGTTGGTGAACTTCGTCTTGAGAGACGAGGGCTGCCGCCAGACGGCCGAGAACTCGGGGGCATCGGAGTCGGCGGCGGCGAACAGGGCGGCGCCGATGCCATACCCCTTCGAGATGAAGATGCGTCCGTCGTCGAGCAGGTGGGGCTGCGAGCAGGTGGCGTCGGAGTTGGAGTGACCCGGCCAGTCAAACCGCCACTGCTGCGTGCCGTCGATCGGATCGTGTCCCGCCACGCTCGACTCGTTCACCGTGAGCACCATCTCGCGGCCCCCGATCGACACAAGCTGGGGCGACACGTAACTGATCTGCTGGTCGCCACCGGTCCAGGCGCGGGCTCCGGTGAGCCTGTCATACGCGGCCAGCGACACCCCCCCGCCGTCACGGGTGGGGCCGCCGCCCGGCACGATCACGAGCGAGTCGGTGACAAGCGGTGAGCCGGCACGTCCCCAGGCCACCGCCGCCGCATGGGCGTCGGGATCGATTCCGAGATCCTTCAGCACGTTCTGCTTCCACACCACGCGGCCGGTCGATCCGTCGATCGCATGAAGCCAGCCGGTGGCACCGGTGGCGTAGACCGTGCCATGGGCGATGGAGGGGGTCGAGCGGGGGCCGATGCCCCCGAGCACGGTTTCGTGTCGTCCGCTCACGGAAACCGTCCACTCCACGGCGCCGGTCGGAATCGCCTGGCATGAGATGATCTCGTCGTCGCCGCGTTGTTCGAGCGTGACGGCATGTTCGCCGCAGGTGGCGAAGCCGCTCCAGCCGGCACCGATCGGCCGGCGCCACAGCGGTGATGGCGGATGGGCTTTCCAGTCGGGGTCGAGCTCCGGCGCCTCGATGGCCGCAGACCCGGTCGGGCCGAGGAACCGTGGAAAATCGCTCGGGGTTGCCTCCCAGGAACCGGCCGACGCCTCGGCCGACGCCGTCACGTCGGGCAGGAGTCGGTCGCGAGACGGCGTCCATCGAAACATGAACTGCGGCACGAGGTCGCCCGACACCCGCTCGATCCGAAGCACGGCGCACGCCACCGCCACGAGGCCGACCAGCCCACCGAGCACCAGCCGCTTGGCCCGCGTGGAGTGGCCGCTCTCCAGCACAAACCAGCCGAGCACCGACATCGCCGCCGAGAAGACCAGGATCAGGGTGATGATGTTGCGAACGGCGGCATCGACCACGCTCCCGACGAGCGGCTCGAGGAGTCCGGCTCGCACCATCACCGTGGCGGCGGCCAGGGATGCGAGCGTGACGAACACCCGACGCGGGGGCGTGAGGGGCCTCGGGGCGGGCGGGGAAGCAGCGGAATCCTTTCGGCGGCGGCGCATGACACCCTTTTACTGGAAGAACCGCGGGTCCGCGACTACACTCCCCGCGGTACGTCGCCCAGACCCGTCGGCAGGAATCGGCATGCTCACGACCAACGCCCCAGATCCGGCTCGGTCGCCGTCTGCCTCGACCGGCCAAGGCGGCCCCTCCACGGTGGCTGTGCACGCGGGCGAGGCTCGCCAGAAGCCCGGGTTTTCGATCACCGACCCGATTTTCGCCTCGAGCACCTACACGTTTGCCGACACCCAGGCGATCGTCGACTTCATCGAGCAGAAGCAGCTTCGCGAGGAGTATGGCCGCTACGGCAATCCCGGCGAGCGGGTCGTCGAAGACAAGCTCGCGGCGCTCGAAGGAGGCGAGGCGGCGGCCCTCTTCTCCAGTGGCATGGCGGCACTCGTCGGGCTCCTGATGGCGCATTGCAGCGCCGGCGACGAGATCGTGTTTTTCGACGA
Source organism: Pirellulales bacterium (assembly GCA_017853835.1). Lineage (GTDB taxonomy): Bacteria > Planctomycetota > Planctomycetia > Pirellulales > UBA1268 > QWPN01. The sequence continues at coordinate 21,508 of JAFMIU010000026.1, forward strand.
GTGCTACCATCGCAGCCGCGAGTTCTGCCGTCGGCACCTCACCCGCTTCGGCGTGGGCTTTCGCGAGGTGATCACCGCCGACTACGAGGCGATGGAGGCGGCCATCACGCCGCAGACGAAGTTCCTGGTCAGCGAGTCGCCCACCAACCCGCACCTGAGCGTGATCGACATCGAGCGGTTTGCCGATCTTGGCCGCCGCCGCGGGGTGCACACGCTCATCGATGCCACCCTCTGCACGCCCTACAACCTCACGCCACTCGCCGCTGGGGTCGATTTCGTGCTCCATTCGGCTACGAAGTATCTCGGCGGCCACAATGACCTCCTGGCCGGCGTGGTGATCGGTTCGAAGGAACTGCTCGAGCCGGTTCGCACCCTTCGCGGCATCATGGGGGGCGTGAACTCGCCTCACAACGCCTACCTCCTCGAGCGCGGCCTCAAAACCCTGGCCCTCCGGATGGAGCGGCACAACGCCAACGGCCTCGCCGTCGCGCGGTTTCTGGAGGGCCATCCCCGCGTCGAGCGGGTGCTCTATCCCGGGCTTGAGAGCCATCCCTACCACGCCGTCGCGAAGCGAACGATGCGAGGCTGCGGTGGACTCGTGACGTTTTTCGTGAAAGACGCCGACTGGCGGCGCACGGCCGACGTCGTCGATGCCGTTCGGATTCCGCGGATCGGGCCGAGCCTCGGCGGCGTCGAGTCGCTCATCGAGCAGCCGCTCGTGATGAGCTACTGGAACTATTCGCCGGCCGAGCGGGCGTCGTTCCGCATCGCCGACAACATGATCCGCATGGCCTGCGGCATCGAAGACGCCGAGGACCTGATCGCCGATCTGGCGCAGGCCCTCGATCGCACGTAGGCACCTCCATGCGGTTTCGCACGCGGGCGATCCACGTCGGTCAGGAGCACGACCCCACGACGGGGGCGGTGGTGCCGCCGCTTCATGTGGCGAGCACCTTCGTGCAGCCGGACGCCTCGATGACGTCGGCCTACGACTACGCACGCACGGGGAGCCCCACTCGGCATGCCTTCGAGAAGACGCTTGCCGATCTCGACGGCGGCGTTCGCGCCCTCGCCTTCGCCTCGGGCATGGCGGCCACGCACGGCGCCACGATGCTTTTGGCGCCCGGCGACGAAATCGTCACGGGCACCGACATCTATGGCGGCACCTGGCGGCTGTTCAACCGGGTGCTCGCGGAAAAGGGGATCGTGGTGCGGGCGGTCGACACCTCCGACACCGATGCCGTCGCCGCCGCCGTCGGCCCGAAGACGAAGCTCGTGTGGGTGGAGTCGCCGGGCAACCCGCTCCTCACGATCACCGACATCGCCGCGTGTGCGTCGATCGCCCACGCCGCCGGTGCGCTCCTCGCCTGCGATGCCACGCTCACCACGCCGGCGCTGTCGCGGCCGCTGGAACTCGGGGCCGACATCGTGATGCACTCCGCCACGAAGTCGATCGGCGGGCACAGCGATCTCCTGGGCGGCGCGCTCGTGGTGCGCGATGCGGAACTGGGCACCCGGCTGCATTGGCTTCAAAACGCCACCGGCGCCGTGATGGGGCCGCTCGAGGCGTTTCTCTGTTCGCGTGGACTCAAAACCCTCGAACTTCGGGTGCTCGCCCAGTCGGCCACGGCCCTCCATCTTGCCGAGTGGCTCGTGGAGCATCCGGCCGTGGACCGCGTGCTGTATCCGGGGCTCGCCGGCCACAAGGGGCACGCCCTGGCGATGCGGCAGATGGCCGCTGGCGGCACGATCGTGAGTTTCGAGGTGAAGGGGGGCGTGGCGGAAGCCCGCCGGGTGGTCGAGTCGACGCGTCTGTTCCAGTTGGCGGTGAGCCTCGGGGCGGTGGAATCGCTCATTGAAATCCCAGCGATGATGTCGCACGGGTCGTACGCGCCCGAGGCGCGTCGGGCGGTGGGCATCGCCGATGGGCTCATCAGGCTGTCGGTCGGCCTCGAGGCCTTCGAGGATCTCCGCGACGATCTCGCCGACGCACTTCAGGCAAAGTAGGCAAAGTCTGCCGGTCGCGTGGATTTTGACGAAAGTCGCGACCCTGCCGGTGACGATACCGATTCCGATTGAGAAGAGACTGCCGGTCCATCGACCGGTCGGGCAACGTGAATCGGAGGTCGAGGCATGAAGACGAGTCGACGTTTCTTGGTCGTGGCCCGGGCTGTCGCCGTTCTGGCGGTGGTGGCGGCACCGGCAGGTTTCGCGGCCGAGTCGCAGCTCCAGTGGACACCCCATCGGGCCGCATCCCAGGGCACCTCCGAGGATCCCGCCGCGCCGCAGCGGATCGAACCAGTTGCCGGTCGTTCGGCCGCGATGCAGGCACCGGCCGCATCGCCCGCTGCGGTTGTGCTCCCCGACGAAGTGCCGAAGCAGGTTGCCCGCGCGCCGCAGAACCGTCAGCCGGCGCGGCGTCCGGTCGCGGCTGCCCCGTCGTCAGACTGGTCGAGCCCCAACCGGATCGCCGGTCCCATGCAGCGGGTGTTCGACACCAGCGATCCCAATCGCGTGTTCGGCATGACCATGCGGACGCCGAAGGGGGATGCCTCGCGTCCGATCCTCGCCCCCGAAGGCCAGCAGGCGGTCGCCATGCAGCAGCGGGCCGAGGCGCTCCAGCTCACCTCGGCGGGCAACGAACGCCTCGGCGGCGGCATCGCTCCCCGCTACTCCGCCACGCCCGGCGCCCGGCCGCGGATCGACCGCATCGCCATGAACGCCGACGGCCTGCCCTCCGTGATGACGGAGGCGAGCCAGTCGTCGCCCGCCATGGCCGACGCTCCCTCGGCGGCCGACGTGGCTCCCGAGACGATCGCCACGCCGCCGTCGTCCGACGGGGATGCGCCGATCTCGATGGACGGCTTCGATCCCGGCGTTGAAGGCATGGATCCTTCGATGGGCATGGACGGAATGCCGATGGGCGACGGCTCGATGATGGACGACGGCTCCATGATGGGCGACGCCGGACTTCTGATGGGCGACTATCCCGCTCAGCTCCACGTCGAGTCCTTCTTCGACGACCCGTATGCCTGCGAGGACGACGATCCCCTCTGCCACCACAGCGGCCGGTTCTGCGCCTGGCTGCGTCGGTTTGGCAAGCCATACTACGGCTGGAGGTGGTATCGCGACTTCACCGCGAGCGCCGGCGTCACGGCGTTCACCAACGACACCAATCTTGGCATCCATGGCAACTACGGCACGAACGAATACCTCAACTGGGCCATGCCGTTCTGGAATGCGTTTGGTGTCGGCTGGCAGATCGGCTGGCGCGGCACGCAGACCAACTTCCAGCCGGCACAGATTCAGGTGGGCGATTCGATCTTCCGGAAGAATGCCCGCGATCAAAACTTCGTGACCACCGGCTTCTTTACCAGGGCCTTCGAAGGCCATGGCCTGCAGGGCGGTGCGGTGTATGACTACCTCAGCGACAGCTGGCTCGATAACGCCGACATCGCCCAGGTCCGTGCCGAGATCAGCTACGTGTGGGGCTACCACGAGATCGGTTTCTGGGGTGCCGCCAACATCACCGACCAGATCGGCTCACTCGGCCGCCGCAGTCGGATCAACGGCACGGCGAGCACGGTCGATCTCTACACGGGCTTCTACCGACTGCAGTTTGGCGATGCCAACGAGTGGAAGGTGTGGGGCGGTGGCACGGGTGACGGCGAGGGCATCATCGGCTCGATCCTGAGGGCGCCGCTGGCCCGGTCGCTGGCGATGGAAGGCACCTTTACCTACCTCATCCCGGGCCAGACTCGCACGATCGACATCACCGGCACCGGCGTGACGACCAGCTTCGCGCCGGCCGCCTGGAACCTCGGTGTGAACCTCGTCTACTACCCGGCCGGCCGTTCGCGGCGTGGTCTGGCCAGCCCGTATCGGCCGCTGTTCGAGGTGGCCGACAACGGCAGCATGATCCGCGAGTTTAGTGCCACCCGTCGTCCCTGATCCCGGCGATTCCGGCTCACGGGCCGCGGCAGGCCGCCAGATGGCCCGCCAGCGGCCCCGGGGGCGGCTGCGTCTGCCACGATCGGAGGGATTCGTGTATCCTCCGGGGACCGGGGTTGACGTCGCCCGACGGCCGTTTGCCGTCGCCGTCCCCCAGCCCGCCACGGAAACCGACCATGCCCGACCACGGCTCCAACGACCCGTGGGCCTCGCTCGCCGAATCGCTCGGCGCGAAGCCCGTCGACGACCAGCCCCAGCGTTCTGCCGCCTCGCAGCCCCGCCAGCAGGCGAAGCCGAAGCCCCCCGCCCGGCCGAAGCCGGCTGCCGGTGGTGGTGATTGGGATTCGCTTGCCGCCGACCTTGGCGTGGCCGGAGCGCCGACACCGCCCCCGGCTCCTGCTCCCCGTCCGGCTCCCCGCCCTGTGGCGGAGGATCGTCCCGTGGAGTCGCGGCCGGTTGAGTCGCGGCCGGTCGATCGCGACCGTGAGCCGCGACGTCGCCGAGACGACGAAGGCGACGGCCGCTCGCGCCGCGGTCGCGACGATCGTCCTGCGGCGGCTGAGGCTGGCGATGCCACTGAACCTGCCGGCGACCGTCCACCCCGCGCCGAAGGCGAGGGGAGCGAGGAGCGAGGCGGCCGTCGCCGTCGCCGTGGTCGTCGCGGAGGCCGCGGCCGTGGCCGTCGTGAGGGTGATCGTGAGGCTCCTCGGGATCGCGGTGATGTCGATGCCGCACGGCCGGCCGACGATTCCGGCGAAGCCCGCGAAAACGGCTTCGAACGCGACGATGCCTGGGAGATCCGTGACGACCGTCGCGACAACGACCCGCGAGAGGGCTCGTCCGTCGGGGAGCCCGCCTCTGCCGAATCATCGGAACGCCGCGATGGCGAGTCGTCCGACCGTGATGAGGAAGGTCGTCCGCGCCGCCGTCGTCGCCGTGGCCGTCGTGGTGGCCGTGGCCGTGGCCGTTCGTCGACCGAGGGGGGCGAAGCCACTGCCCGTCCGTCTGGCGAGGGTGAGGCCCACGACGATGAGCCGATGCCGGCCCCCTATGGCAGCCGGCCGTCCGATGAGCCACGTGCCGGTGAAGGCCGCAGCGGCGAGGGACGATCTGGCGGCACCCGCGGTCGAGGCGATCGCCCCGCCGCGTCCCGCGAGGGCAGCGATGGATCGGCCGACGGCGAACGTCGGGGCCGCCGTCGCCGTCGGCGTGGGTCACGGTCGGGTGAACGGGAGCCGTCGGGTTCTCGTGAATCCGAGTCGAAGTCGCGATCCCGCCGTCGTTCCTCCAGTGAGACACGATCGTCGTCGTTTTCCCGCGGCCGTCGTGATGCGTTCACGCCCGTCGCCGGTCGGCACGAGGAGGATGATGAGGGCCTCGAGTTTCTCGGCGTCGAGGAGGCCGGCCAGGATGGCCAGCGTCGTCCTCGGGCGCCGGAAGACGACGAGATCCTCGCCGAGAGCGGGCTCAACACCGTGCTTGACGTGCCGAGTTGGGTGGAGGCGATCGGGATCGTGATCGCCGGCAACCTCGACGCCCGCAACAAGTCGGGTCGCGGTGGCGAACGCGGTCGTTGAACCGTTTGGCGTCCGCGACGCATCCAAACCAGGTCAGAACGTGGCCACCGGGCTCGCTCGGTGCTCGTCCGGACGATCGTCAAACGGCGGCGTGGGGGCGGCCTGCCTGGCCACGTCGTCATCGAGCGTCGCCACGCGTGTGGCGTGATGCGGGATGCCCGCGGCCACGAGAAAGTTGGCCAACAGCCGGAATCCGTTTCGCGTGAGAATCGACTCAGGATGGAACTGCACGCCGTAGGCCACGCGGCGTTCGTCGGCGATCGCCATGATCGTGCCGTCGTCCGTGGTGGCGATCACGGCCATGCCCTCGGCGAGGGAACCGGTCGCCACGGCGAGCGAATGGTAGCGGCAGGCCGTCATCGGCGAGGGGATGCCCGCGAAGAGGTTGACCGCGTCGTGATGCACGTCGCTCGTGCGGCCGTGTGTGGCGGGGGTGCGAACGATCCGCGCCCCCGTGGCTGCCGCGAGCACCTGATGACCGAGGCAGACGCCCAGGATCGGCACGTGTCCGATGGCGAGCTGCACGAGATCGACCGAGCAGCCTGCTTCGGCGGGCGTGCACGGGCCCGGCGAGATCACGATCGCAGCGGGGTGCATCGCGAGCACATCGCGGGCCGACGACTCATGGCTCGACACCACTGCCGTCTCCACGCCGAGCAGCCGAAAGTGCCGGGCGAGGTTGAAGACGAAGCTGTCGCGGTTGTCGACGACGACGATCATGCGCGGCCACCTCCCACGCCGATCGCATCGAGCACCCGGAGCATGCCCTCCGCCTTGGCGAGCGATTCGGCATATTCAGCCGAAGGATCACTCGCCGCCGTGATGCCACCTCCGGCGGCGAAGGCGATCGATCCGGGCGTGACCACGAGCGTGCGGATGAGGAGGTTGAAGTCGGCGGTGCCGTCGAATCCCACGTAGCCGATCGAGCCGCAGTAGGAGCCCCGGGCCACCCCCTCCAGTTCCGAGATGATTTCGCAGGCGCGGTGTTTCGGGGCCCCCGAAATGCTGCCGCCGGGAAGGGCGGCCTCGAAGGCGTCGAGGGGCCCGAGCCCATCCCGCAGTCGGCCCGCCACGATCGACACGAGATGCTGCACATAGCGGTAGCGTTCAAGCCGACAGAGCGCCTCCACCGTCACGCTCTCCGGGGTGCAGACCCGTGCGAGGTCGTTGCGAAGGAGATCGACGATCATCACGTTCTCGGCCCGATCCTTGGCGCTGGCCTCCAGGTCGTCGCCGGCGAAGAGATCAGCCTCCGGCCGGTCGGTCACCCGCCGCGTGCCTTTGATCGGATGGGTGCGCACCGTGCCGTGCGTGACCTGGAGAAACCGTTCCGGCGACATGCTCAGCACCTGCATGTCGCCAGTGTCGAGGTAGCCGGCGAAGGGGGCGGGGTTCACCTCGCGGGCCCGGAGATAGGCGGCGACGGGATCGATGCCGGCCGCCGTGGTGAATCGTTGGGCGAGGTTGGCCTGGAAGATGTCGCCCGCCCGCACCGACTCGATGCCTCGGGCCACCATGGCGACGTAGGTGTCGCGGGAGTGCGTCGAGGAGACGTGCGGCCGGCCCTCCAGCGGATGGCGGTGGTCGGTGGGCTCGACGCGTTGCGGCCGAGCATTTTTTTCACCGCTGTCGGCAGCGGACGGCGCGAGAAACGCCTCGAGTCGCGCCCGGGCCAGCAGCGACCGCTCCAAGGAATCCCGAGCCGGCACTCCCTGCGACACGAACCAGCCCCTGCCGCGGTCGTGGTCATACGCAAACACCACGTCGTAGGCGTGCAGCGAAAGGATCGGCTCCTCGGCCGCAGCGGGCGGAGGCTCGAGCCCGAGGCGTGCAAGGCCGCAGTCGTAGCCCACGAGCCCCGCCACGCCACCTTGGAAGGGCGGAAGGTTCGGAATCGTCGCCATCGCACAATCGGCGAGCAGCCGACGGGCCGCGGAAAACACGGCATCGAGGTCGCGGCATGTGTCGCTCCATGGAGCGACTCGATCCACCCGCCACGAATGGATCGGATCGGCGGCGACGAAGGAGAATCGGCCAAGCCGCACGGGCGGCGCGGTGGCGGCGGGGCGGTCGATCGCGGCGCTGTCAAAAAACAGGGCGTGGGGCCGTCGTGCCACGTGACGAAACACCGTGACGGCATCGAGGCCGCGGGCCGCCTCCGCCACCACGGCACCGGAGGGGGTGGTCGTGATGCCACGGATCCACGATCGTCCAGCGCCGTCGGCTGGATCTTCCGCACACGTGGCGTGATGGGGCGTCATGCGTCGTTCGTCGGTTCGTGGCCGCCGCTCGCTCCATCCAGTCCTGCGGTCCTGGCGACGCGAGCAGCCGCCCGGGAGGGGCCGTGACCGATTTCGGCCCTCGTGAGGTGACCCCAGTCGAGCGGCTGATCCTGCCGGTAGTCCTTGCCGAGGGTCAGGGCCGTCACCGCCTTGGCCATCTCATAGCCCAGGTAAAAGGCGTGGCTCGGATCGATGTCGCGGCGTCCGGCCTTCCCCAGCGCGTCGAACAGCGCGAACGGATCGGCCGACTGCAGATGAAGGCCCGCACCCACGACGTGGATCATGCTCCCTTCCGCGAAAACGCGGAAGTTGGGGTCGCGGATCGCCGCCGCCAGGCGTTCGAGCGCGTCGTGGCCGTGTTCCCGAGGCCGGCCCGATCGGAGCGTCACGAGCCCCGGCTCGACGTGCTTGGGGAGCGTGCGATGGGTGACGGCATGCCAGGCGAGCGTTCGGGCCATCGCGCACTCCCGCACGCTGCTCCGCGCCCAGTGGATCACCTCCGTCGTGAGCACGGAGCGGATACCCGTCTCCTGGCAAAAGCCGATCAGCATCACGTTGACGCCGGCCGAGTCGACGTCGGTGAGTTCGGTAAGATTGCCGATCCCCATCATCATCTCAGCCTTCGGGTATCGTCGCCGGACGTCGAGGTAGCGGCCAAGGCTCGCAGCAAACCCGAAGCCGATCGGTTCGAGCACCGGATCGAGCCGGCACGGCACGCCCGCCCGATCGAGCGCCTCGATCGTGGCGTCGAAACCGGCGAGCGAGTCGGGCACGTCAGGCACCGCCACCACCTCACAGCCCCAGTCGGCCGCGGCGGCCACGTTGGAGGAGTTGACCGACAAGACAAGGCTCGCGCCGGCCCGCGTGGCCCGCTCCACCTCCCGCGGATCGAAGCTGTCGATCGACACGCGACATCCTTCCGCCACGAGCATCGCCACCGCGTCGCCGACCCCCGCCCAGCATGCACCGGGGTCGCAGCCAACGTCGATCCGGTCGGCGCCGGCCGCGACGAGCCGGCGGGCTTCGGCCAGCAGGTCCGCCGAGGCCATCCGCGGTGCGTGGTTGATTTCGGCGATGATCTCGATGTCGTGTCGTCCGTAGCCTTCGAGGGCAGGCCGCTCCTGGCCGAAAAACTCATCGAGCGCGCGGAGGTCTTCCGGGCCGCGGTCCACCGGCACGTCGGTGGCGTGGGCCACGGCGTCGAGCGGCCCCTGGCAGCCGCCAGGAATGAGCACCCGCGTCGTTCCCTCGGGCACGGCCAGCCGTTTGGCGATCCAGGGCGTGGTCATCAGCGACGCCACCGTGATCGGCATCACCTGCACCGTCCAGGAAAATCCGGCCCGAGGGGCAAGCCGTTCGAGCACCTGCACGAGCGAGTGCTCGGCGAGCCGGCCGGTGACGAAGTGGATGCGGGGGCTGGCGGCGGTCACGGGCGGGGCTCGTGGTACGGCGGAGATCCGAGTTTATCATGCACATCCCGCCGATCCCCGCCGCCCCGAGCGACCGATGATTCTCGAAGGACTCGTCACGACCGTCGCCAGTGACGGCAGCCTCCACCTGGCCGCCATGGGGCCGCTCGTCGACGACGCCGAACGGGCCTCCGGGACGATCCGGCGGCTCCTGCTTCGACCGTTTGCCACGAGCCACACGGCGACGAACCTGCAACGGGCGAAGGCGGGAGTGTTTCAGATCACGGACGACGTCCTTCTGCTCGCGCGGGTGGTGGCGGGGGAACTGGGCACGATGCCGGCCTCCAGACCGGCCGACGCGGTGCCAGGGCGGGTGCTCTGCGAGGCCTGCCGGGCCTGGGAGTTTGTGATCGACCGGGTGGACGACTCCCGGGAGCGATATGAGATGGAGGCCCGCGTGGTGGCGGAGCATGCCGGGCGGCCGTTTCTCGGCTTTCACCGGGCGGCCCATGCCGTCGTGGAGGCGGCCATCCTTTTTTCCCGTCGCCATCTCCTCGGCGCCGACGACCTCACGAGGCAGTTTGGGGCGTTGCAGCCCCTCGTGGAAAAGACGGGCGGTCCCCGCGAACGGGAGGCCTTCAGCCTCCTCTCCCGGCGGCTGATCGGCGGTTGAACGGCCCGGCATCGCGCCCTCCGTGCGAGTTGGGGATTGTTGGGTATGCTTGGAACGCATGCCGTTTTCCGCCCCGATTCCATCCGCCGCCACCACTGCCGTTGATGTCCGCGCGCCGGCGCGGCTCCACCTCGGCATGCTGTCGTTTGGCCACACCGACACCCGCTCCTTTGGCGGTGTGGGCGTGATGCTCGACCGCCCCGCGGTGCAGGTGAAGATGCGGCGGTCGAGCCGCCTCGAGGCCCGCGGGCTCTTGGCCGAACGGGCGTTTGCGTATGCGAAGGCGTGCGTCGAGGCGTGGCGGCTTGGCGACGTGGGCTGCTCGATCGAGGTGGTGGCAGCGCCGCCAGCCCACGTGGGCCTTGGCAGTGGCACCCAGCTGGGACTGGCCGTGGCCGCCGGCATGCGGCATCTCTTCAAGCTCTCGGTGGAGGGGCAGGTGGCGCCGGCGATGGCCCATCCCATGGAGGAAGAACTCCAGCCCACCGATCACGATTGGCTGTTTGACACCCGCGATGCGATGGAACTCGCCAGGGCCGTCGGGCGGGGCCGCCGCTCGTGCGTGGGCGTGTATGGCTTCAGCCGCGGCGGCCTGATCATCGAGTCGGGCCGGATGATCCGCGACCCCTCCGATCTCGAGGATCACGAGACGCGTGATTTCTCGCCGATGGTGTCGCGCGTGCGGCTGCCGTCGCCGTGGCGGTGCGTGGTGCTGATGGCCCGCGACGCCACCGGATTGTCGGGGGAGGCGGAGCGGGCCGCGTTTTCACGGCTGCATCCCGTGCCCCGCGAGATCACCGCCGAACTCTCCCGGATCGCGCTGCTCGATCTCCTGCCGGCGGCGGTGGAGGGGAAGTTCATCGAGTTTTCACTCGCGGTGCGAAACTACGGCGCCCTTGCCGGCAAGCCTTTTGCCGACGAGGCCGACAAGCTCCCCTACGCACGCGCCACGGCCGACCTGCTCGAACTCCTCACCGAGCTTGGCGTACCCGGTTGCACGCAGTCGAGCTGGGGCCCGGCCGTGTTGGCCTGCTGCGAATCGCTCGAGCGGGCCGGAGGCCTCGTGGAGCGGCTGGAGTCGCTCGGACTTGGACGTCACCACGACATCGTGATCTCACGATTCGATTCGCAGGGCGCGATTCTCCGCGTCACCGGCTGAGCGGCGCGTCAGGCCTTCACCGAGAGGCCGTAGGCGGCGAGCACGGCTCGCAGCTTGTCGGCCAGCGGAGGATCGAGCGGCACGAGCGGCAGCCGGATTTCGCCGGTGTCGCGGCCGAGCATCGCCATCGCCGCCTTGATCGGAATCGGGTTGCTCGCGAGGCCGAGCAGATCGCGGCCCAGGGCGAAGAGCCTGTGGTGGAGGGTGCGGGCGTGGGGCAGGTCGCCGGCGTCGATGGCGTCGCAGAGCGCCTTCATGTCGCCGGGCACGATGTTGCCCACCACGGAGATCACCCCGCGGCCGCCGATCGCCATGAGCGGAAGCGTCATGCTGTCGTCGCCCGAGAGCACCGTGAGGTTGGTGGAGGAGAGGATCTGCGAGGCCTGGTCGAGCGACCCGGTGGCCTCCTTCACCATGGCGATGCCGGGCAGTTCGGCGAGGCGGATGATCGTCTCGGGCTCGATGTTGCGGCCGGTGCGAGTCGGGATGTTGTAGACACAGATCGGGATGTCGACCGCCTCGGCGAGCGCCTTGAAGTGCTGGTAGATGCCCTCCTGCGTCGGGCGGTTGTAGTAGGGGCCGACCACGAGCGCCGCATCGGCGCCGGCCTTCGCCGCAAACTTCGTGAGCCGCACCGCCTCGGCCGTGGAGTTGGATCCGGTCCCCGGCATCACGAGCAGGCGGCCTGCCGAAGCGGCGATGCTCTCGGCGATCACCCGCTCGTGTTCATTGTGGGTGAGTGTGGGCGATTCGCCCGTGGTGCCGACGGGGCAGATGCAGGTCGTGCCGGCCGCCGCCTGGAAGTCGATCTGCTCCTCGAGGCGTGCCGAGTCGAGCTTGCCGTCGCGGAACGGCGTGACCAGGGCGACAGACAGGCCGGCAAACTTCTCGGCACGGGTGGGCATCGGGGCGATCCTGCAAGGGCGGGGGAGGGAGGGCCGCGGCCGAAGCCGTGGTGCTGCTTGCTCATTTCGGCAGCGAGCGCGAGGATATGGTTTTTCCCCGGGGCCGGCAAACCCCGGTTGTCTTTCGTCGAGGTGGCCAAGCATGGGCCAGCACGCAGTGGAAACCGGACGAGCGGCCCTTCGGATGGGGCTTCCCCGACCTGGCGCGTTTGAGGCGGCGGACCGATTTGTGGAGGCGGGCGGATGCCCGGCCACCATCGGCGTCGTGCTCGGCACGGGGCTCGGCGGGCTCGCCGATCGCCTCACCGGGGCGTGGGCGATGAAGTCGGTCGACACCGGCTGGCTCGCGAAGTCGACGGCCACCGGCCATGCCGGCCGCGTCGTCTGCGGAACCCTTCGCGGTGTGCCGATCGTGATGCTCCAGGGCCGCGTGCACGGCTACGAGGGCTTCGCGCCCGAAACGCTCACGCGGGGCGTGGAGCTGCTCGCGGCGCTCGGCGTGCGGCAGGTGCTCCTCACCAATGCCTCGGGAGGCCTGAAGCACGACATGGTCAGCGGCGAACTGGTGGTGCTCACCGACCACATCGACCTCGTGCGCCGATCGTGGGGCGAGGCGCTCGAACCCGACCTCGCCGGTGAGGTGCCGCAGCGGTCGGCGTATTACACCCCCGTGCTCGCCGATCTCGCGCTCGAAGCGACCCGCCGCACCGGCCTTCCTGCCCGCAAGGGCGTGTATGCATTCCTGTCGGGCCCCAACTACGAGACCCGCGCCGAATACCGGATGCTTCGGCGGCTTGGCGCCGACGTGGTCGGCATGTCGACCGTGCCCGAGGTGGTGGCCTCGACCCGCATGGGACTCGATGTGACCGTCTGCTCCGTGGTGACCAACGTCGCCAAGCCCGACGCGCCGACGACCACCGACGCCGAGGACGTGTGCTCGATGGCCGCCGATGCGGCGGAGGGTGTGTGGGCGATCCTCGAAGCGTTCGCCTCACGGGCGGCCGGCATCTCATGCGTGTCGTGCTGACCAACGACGACGGTATCGAGGCGCCGGGAATCCGCGCGCTTCACGAGGCGGCGGCTGTTCTCGGCATGCCGCTCGTGGTGGTGGCGCCGGCCGAGTGCCATTCCGGCTGCGGGCATCGCGTGACCACCGATCGTGGCCTGCGGGTCGACGAGATCGCCGACGGATGGTTTCGCGTGGGGGGCACGCCGGCCGACTGCGTGCGGATCGCCCTGGCCAAGCTCGTGCCCGACGCCGCCATCGTGCTGTCGGGAATCAATGCGGGGGGCAATCTTGGGGCCGACATCCACCTCTCAGGCACCGTGGCCGCCGCCCGCGAGGCGACGCTCCATGGCGTGACGGCGCTGGCGGCGTCGCAGTATCGAGGTGGTGGCACTGCCACCGATTGGGAGCGGGCGGCGCGGTGGCTGGCCGCCGTGCTGGCGGCATGGCGAGCGTCGCCGTCGGTGGCGGGGGAGTTTTGGAACGTGAACCTCCCCGACCTGCCCGCGGAGGCGGCCGACCCGGAGGTGGTGGCCTGCGACGTCGATGTTTCGCCGCATGGGCTCGACTACGGCCTCACCGACGCCGGATGGACGTATGCCTCGTGCTACCACCAGCGGCCACGGGTGGCTGGCGGCGACGTCGATGTGTGCTTTGGGGGCCGGATCGCCGTGTCGCGGCTCCGCGTGGTGTAACACCACGCCGTGCGAATGGTTTCGCGTGTCCCACGGCTTACGCCGTTGGGCTTGGACGGGACGATCCCCCACGGAACCGGGTTTGCCAAAAATCCAACGTGATGCACCACGCCGGTCCTACGGCTTACGCCGTTGGGCTTCGACGGGCCCTGCCGCTGTCCAAGCCCAAGGCCGTGAGGCCTGGGACACGCCGGGCTCCACCATCCAAAGCCGTTGGGCTTCGACGGCCCCTGCCGTGGGCGTCAGGCGAGGTTGGCGTCGAACACCCGCACCTTCGACCAGGTCGTGGCGTTCTCGGCGATGAACGCTTCGTGCCGTTCGGCGGTCTGGTAGGTGTCGTGGGCGGCGTGCGACTCAAACACGATCACGAGCGCCACGTCCCAATCGAGGTCGTTCACCTGCCGGTCGTATTCCGGGGCACACGTGCCCGCCGAGAAGAAGACCGTGCCGGGATGGCCCGTGAGATGGGTGTGGCAGGCCGCCACGAGGGCCGCGGCGTTTTCCGGCGTGCGGTCCTTGAGCGTGAAATAAACGGCGTGGGAGAGCTGGGGCATGTCACTCGCTTTCAGGATGGGTTCGAATCCCGCACAGCCTGCACCGGCGCGGGGTCGGAGGTAAACCGCTGCTCGCCGGCCCGCCTCGGTGTGGCCGGGCCGATGATCTCCACCACCTCGGTGTCGTCAAGCATCTCGCGGTTTTCCAGCGCGTCGGCCAGCCGGTCGAGCTTGTCGCGATTGTCGGAGAGGAGCTTGGTGGCCCGCTCGGCGGCCTCGCCGAGGATGCGCACCACTTCCTCGTCGATGATCTGCGCCGTCCGTTCGCTGAACTCCCGCTGTTCGTAGACATCGCGGCCGAGGAACGGATGTTCGTTGGAGGTGGAACACGCCACCGGACCCACGCGGTCGCTCATGCCCCACGTGGCCACCATCTTGCGGGCGATCCGCGTGGCCTGCTGGAGGTCGTTCTCCGCGCCGGCGGAGTATTCGCCGAACACGAGCTTCTCGGCGGCCCGCCCGGCAAGGATGAACGTGAGCCGGTTGGCGAGGTCCGATTCGCCGATGTTCATCCGGTCTTCCTCCGGCACGAGCTGCGTCACGCCGAGGGCGCGGCCTCGCGGGATGATCGTCACCTTGTGGAGCTTGTCGACGCCCGGCAGGAGCCAGGCTCCCAGCGCATGCCCCGCCTCGTGGTAGGCCGTCATCGTTTTCTCGCGCCCCGTGAGCACCTCTTCCCGCTTCGGGCCCATCAGCACCTTGTCGCGGGCGTAGTCGAAGTCGGAGGAATCGACGGCGTTTTTGTCGTGCCGCGTGGCCCAGAGGGCCGCTTCGTTCACGAGGTTGCGGATGTCGGCGCCGGTGAGGCCCACCGTGGCGCCGGCGAGCCGTTCGAGGTCGACATCGGGAGCGAGCGGCACGTTTCGGGTGTGCACCTTGAAGAGCGCCAGCCTCGCCTTCTGATTGGGACGATCAACCGTCACGTGGCGGTCGAAGCGGCCCGGGCGGAGCAGGGCGGGGTCGAGCACGTCGGGACGGTTGGTGGCGGCCAGCACGATCACCGATTCCGACGGGCTGAAGCCGTCCATCTCGGAAAGGATCTGGTTGAGCGTTTGTTCGCGCTCATCATGGCCGCCACCGAGGCCGGCGCCGCGCACCCGGCCCACGGCGTCGATCTCATCGATGAAGAGGATCGAGGGGGAGGCATCCTTGGCCGTCTTGAACATGTCGCGCACGCGCGAGGCGCCCACGCCCACGAACATCTGGATGAACTCGCTGCCGGAGATGGAGAAGAAGGGCACGCCCGCCTCGCCGGCCACGGCCCGCGCGAGCAGCGTCTTGCCCGTGCCCGGAGGGCCCATGAGCAGCACGCCCTTGGGCACCCGCCCCCCGAGCCGCTGAAACTTCTTGGGATCCTTCAGAAACTCGACGATCTCCTGGAGGTCGCCCTTCACCTGCTCGAGCCCGGCCACGTCGGCGAAGGTCACCTGCTTGTCGCCGGCGGCGTAGCGCTTCGCCGGTGATTTCGAGAAGCCGCCGAGGAAGCCGGAGCCACCGAGCGGGTCGCGAGCCTTGCGGAGGGTCATCCAGAATCCCGCCATGAGAAGGAGGGGCACGATCATGTAGAGCCCCATCAGGATGCCGGTGCCGTCGGTGGGCGTGCGGGTTTCCTTCTTGATCTCGGGATGATCCTGCATCAGGCGATCGAACCCCTCGCGGAGGTAGGGGTTGAGGTCGAACGAGAACGTCTTTTGTGGCTTGGCGCCAGGGGATTCCGACGTCATCTCATTGGCAAACGTGCCCTCGAGATGGTCGCCGGCGAGCACCACACTGGCGACATTCTTGTCGTTGACCTGCTTGACGAACTCGTCGTAGCGGATGGAGTCGCGGCCCTGGGTGGCATTGCCCGTGATGAGGGTGGCGAGGGCCACCGCTCCGAGGATCAGCAGGATCACCATGGGGAGTCCCAGGGGGCGTCCGTTTCCTGCGGGCGGGTTGGCTGGTCCCTTGGGGCGCGGGGCGGAATCCATGAGCGCGGTCTTCTCCGACGATTCGAGGCGGGGGGCGGCGCGGGGCGGCCGAGGAAACAGGATAGTCTAGTGTATGGAGGCTGGGCCAAGGGCGTTTTGGCCCCGCGACGGTCTGGTGGCCCGTGGACTCGAGGATGCGGCAATGCAGGTGAATCCATCGGAGGGAAGGCCCATCAAGCGGGGCGTCGTGGCGGTGGCGCAGCGGGCCGACCGTTTTCTGGCCATACGACGCGGCAAGACCGTCGCCGCCGGAGGGCATGTCTGCTTTCCGGGTGGCCACATTGAGCCGGGCGAGGAGGAGCACGAGGCCGTTGTTCGGGAGTGCCTCGAGGAACTGGCGGCGGTGGTGGCCCCGGGGGCGTGCGTGCACCGAAGCGTGACCGCGTGGGGCACCTCGCTGGCGTGGTGGACGGTGCAGCTCGAGGAGGGCGAACTCGTGCCGCATCCGGTGGAGGTGGACGAGATCCTGTGGCTGTCGCTCGACGAGATGCTCGCCGACCCGACGCTGCTGTCGGGCAATCGGGAGTTTCTTGAAGCGATCGCCGAAGGGCGGCTGGTGCTCGAGGCTCCGATGCCCTCCCGCGACGGGCTCAGTTGAGCGGAGGCAGTGGGGCGGTGGGCGGCTCGGGCGTCTCGCCATGATCGTTGGGAAAGATCACCCCCTGCGGTTCGGGAGGCGGCGGCAGCTCGGGCGGATTGGCAGCCGCATCGAGCAGGTCGCGAAACCGATTCCGAACGGGTGGCACGGGGGGGTGAGGAGGCAGCGGCTCAACCGCTTCCTCGGCAGAGGCCAGCACCACCTTCGAGTCGGCGTGGGAATGGTGTTCGGCGAGTCGCACGCCGGTCAGCCATGACTCGAGCGTGAGTCGTTCACCGGCCGACAACGGCTTGGCGGTGAGGCGACTGCTCGCGGGCTTTGCGGGATGGCCCGAGGCCAGGAGTGTGACGAGCGGCTGCGGGTCGCGGGTGTCGCCGATGGCTTCGAGCAGCGTGCGCATGTTGGCCAGCGTGTCGGTGCGGTCGGGACGAAGGGCGGCGTGGCCGCGGGCGAAGCGGGGCTCGTGGCCATTGGGCATGCCATGGCAGGCGCCGTTCGCACAGCGGTTCACGAGGAGGGGCTGCACCCTGCGGGTGAACTCGGCGATCACCTCGGGAGGCATGTCGGCCGGCGCCGCATGGGTAGCCGAGACCGAGCAGGCGATGGCGATGGCCAAAAGGACGGTGGCACGGCGACGCATGGTGGCGTGCTCCGGTGTGGCGGGGTGACGGTCGGGGCGGGAGGGTAGAGGCGAGGGCACCGCCGTTCAAGCAGAGTTCGCTTGTGGCGGAACCCGTGAAATCCCTACACTTTCGGCCCCCCGCCGGACCGGCCGTCGTGCCAGCGCCGCGTGGCCGACACCGTCATCGCCCCCTCAGAGGACACCATGGAACGCACCTTCGTCATGTTCAAGCCCGACTGTCTCGAGCGAGGCCTGCTCGGCCGCATCTTCGGTCGATTCGAGGAGAAGGGACTTCGGCTGGTGGCGATGAAGATGATGCGGGTGACGCCCGCCCTCGCGAAGCAGCACTACGCCGAGCATGTCGAGAAGCCGTTTTATCCCGGGCTCGAAGAGTTCATCACCGCATCGCCGGTGGTGGCGACGATCTTCCAGGGCCCGGAGGTGATTCGGGTGGTTCGTGAGATGCTCGGTGCCACGAGCGGCCTCAAGGCGGCGGCCGGCACGATTCGTGGTGACTATTCAGCCAGCCGTCAGATGAATCTCGTGCACGCCTCCGATTCGCCCGAGTCGGCGACGCGTGAGATTGGCATCTATTTCAAGGCCGACGAGATCCAGGAGTGGGATCCGTCGCTCGCGTGTTGGCTTCAGGCTCCGGGCGAAGCCTGATCGCATCCCTCGGGAGCCACACGGCGGCGGGCCATGGATCGTGTCGAGCGGCTCACCCGCGGAGCACGGCGGCGGGAGTGTCGGCGGCCAGGCGTTCGATCATGTCGTGGCAGGCGCGATCGACGGCCGTCTGCCACTGGCTGTCGGTGAGCCCGCCGTTCATGTCCGGCCGGGCATGCGCGAAGATCACGTCCCGGGCGCTCACGATCAGGGCGCCGAGGCCGTCGGGGTGGAAGGCGCCACGCACATCGGAGGCTCGGCCACCCTGTCGGCCGAAGCCCGGCACGAGGAGCCAGGCGTGCGGCATGGTGGCTCGGAGATCGTCGAGCTGCTTGGGCCAGGTCGCCCCCACCACGGCGCCCACGGCGCCGTAGCGGTCGGCTCCGGCGGTGCGGGCGGCGTGCTGCTCCACGCATGCGGCGACATGTTCGAAGATCGTCTTGCCGTCGTTCGTGAGGTCTTGGAAATCCTTGCTGCCGGGGTTCGACGTCTTCACGAGCACGAAGATGCCGGCCTGGCGTGCGTCGGCCACCTTCACGAACGGTTCGATCGAGTCATTGCCGAGATAGGGATTCACCGTGAGGGCGTCGGCGGCCCACGGGCCGGCGAGCCATCCATCGGCGTAGGCTTCGGCGGTGGAGCCGATGTCGCCGCGCTTGCCGTCGGCGAGCA
>JAFMIU010000177.1 GCA_017853835.1 Pirellulales bacterium
GGCCGGGAAAAAGCCAGTGCCCTTGTCCACGCACGGAGGTGCGTCGCTGCTTTTGATAAACGCGAGGCTAACAGAGCCTTTACCTTTCACAGGGCCAAAAACCCACAAAGTGACGAATCGGGCTCTGGCAGGGACGAGTCCGGTCGAAATAGGGACGAATCCGCCGAGGGCTGGGACGAATCCGCGGCGAGAGCGAGTCCTCAGCCGCTCGTTCAGGCCGCACAGAACGTCGTGCCCGTGGCTGTGACTGCGGGCGACAAGATCGAAGGGTTACGCCAATGGGCCTCGGGTCGGTGCCTGTCGGCGGTTCGGGCGGGGGTGTATTCGCGGTCGGAAGGAGGCAGCGGCGGTCGGATTAGGAGAGCGGTGCGGGCAGATTGAGTCTGGCCGTGAAAACACAGAGGGGAGCAGGCCCGTGATGGCGACCTGCTCCCCTCGCGTTGGAATCACGTTGGCTGGAGCGTCAGGCCCGCTTTCGCCGCCACATCGAGAGGCCGCCGCAGGCCAGACCCGCGAGGGCCATGGCATAGGTGGAGGGCTCGGGGACGGCCGTCACGAAGGTGCCCGCAGCCCCAGTGTCTGAAGCGATGAAAAGGTCGCCGACTGATGTGGGAAAACCGAGAATGCCTCCGGACCCGTTGTCAAAGCCACTCTGGCCGTTGACCGTCCCTGTCGTCTGAAGGTTATTAAATCCAATAAGACCCCCTATATAGGCACCGTTGCCCCCTTCTACTCCGCTCGTTGAATAGAAAAAACCAACGGCGCCATCATTGGGAGTGCCAAAAACAGAGTAATCGCGTGACTCGAGGAACCACTGTCCGGTTCCAGTGAGCGTAGCCGTAAGGACTGAAGTCCCGCTTGCGATGGAGATCGCAGGCGTCACCGTCTGATACCACACGGGCGCCCAAATCGGACCGCCGGTTCACGAGTTTTGTGGAAGGAACTGTGCCGCTGATGAGTTGGCCGTTGCGGTGATGGTCCAATTTGCCGCGGTGAACGGAGTTCCTCCGAGTGTTCCGCTGATGAGCCCGCCCGACAACGTATACGAGAGCAACGCCGCTTTTGAAAGTGATGGACTGAAGACGGCAAAAAGACAAAGTGCTGCCGCGACGAACGGACGAATGCGTTGCGTTCGGCGAGGCACGGACATCAAGCAACCCAGCCTTCCGGGCGAGGCTACTTGGGAGAAGCGGGGCAGGCGGGCGAACGACATCGTGAGAAACTCCTCTGGCGGGACATAGGAACCGACAGTTCCGCGAACAGTTCTACAGCCACAGCGCTCACCCAAACGCCACAAAGGGACGAATCGGGCACTGGTAGGGTCGAATCGGGAAAAAATAGGGACGAATCCGCCAAGGGCTGGGACGAATCCGCGGCGAGAGCGTCCCCCGCCCGCCCTGAACGACCCGCGCACGGAGCTCGGCCATTCGTTCGCGTGATCCTCGGCGGCAACCTCACCCCACAAACGCCCAAGGGAGGCGAACCGCGTGGCCCGCTCCCCTCGTCGTGTGAATCGTGCCAGACGTGCGGCGTCAGGCCTGCTTGCGACGACGCCACATCGAAAAGCCACCGCAGGCAATCCCCGCCAGTCCCATCACCCACGTCGATGGCTCGGGCACGGCAGCCGGACTTGCGAGACGAAAACCGATGCTGTTGCGCTCGGGCGACAGGGCGTTCGTGGTCCTGTCGGAGGACGACAAGAAGATTCCGTCGAACCAGTCGCCGCCGCGGAACCCACGAGACGAGCCGGCAGCACCCGTGAGGTCGTTCCACTCCTGTACGTTCCCGCTCATGTCGAAGGCACCATAAGCATTCGCCCCGCCATTGGTGCCCACCGTCGTCACGTTGCCGTCTTGGCTGTTCCAGTCGGCACCTCTGTTGTAGTTCGCGAAGTTGCCTGTGCTACCTGCCGAACCAATGCCCGTACTTCCTGATGTCACCGCCGTCGGAGCCGTGTCGCTCTGTGTGGCGTAGTCCCAGTAGCCCGCGTTCGTGCCGCCCCCCTTGTAGAAGGCCGCCTTGTACCACTGGTCTTCCGTAGGGATGTAGAACGTCGCACCGGGGTTCACCGCCGGGGCTGTGCCACTCGTCTGACCGCCCACGAGGGTGTAAGCCCCCGTCTCCGTGCTCGACGAAGTCGTCCCTCCGTTCATCAGCCAATTGGAAACCCGCGCCGCATCGAACCAACTCACGAAGTTCACCGGCTTGTCGCCCATGTTGGTCCTGACCGAGTAGGTGTACGCCCCAGAGGTCCCGCTTTGTGTGATGCCCCCACGGGCGTTGCTGCCCATGTCCGCGTTGTAGAGGGAGTAGGTGTCGGTCGCGGCCACGGAGTTCAGGAAGTCGGTGTACTGCTGGTTCGTGAACTCGTACGTCATGATCTGAAACGCCTCTGACACGGCACCGGCAGGATTCGGTTGCCCGGTGGTGTCGGCCGTGTTCCCCGGATCGCCAACCGTTACCCAGTCGATGGTGACGGCGTGGGCAGGAATGCCACTCACGCACGAGATCGCCAGACTGAAAACACAAATGACCGCAAGCCAACTTCGCGACGCCATGAGGACATCTCCGTGAGGGGACTGGTCAAAAAAAGCCAGTGCCCTTGTTCACGCACGGAGGTGCATCGCTGCTTTTGCTGTCCGCGAGTCTACCAGCGACTTCATCCTGAGGATAGCCCGGTCAATGGCACTTCCTCAACGGTCTTCCGGCCGATGAGC
>JAFMIU010000027.1 GCA_017853835.1 Pirellulales bacterium
TTCTTCTGCTACTTCTGGACGGCGATCACCTTCAATCCGAAGGAGATGGCCGACAACCTCAAAAACTTCGGCGCGTTCATCCCGGGGTATCGCCCCGGCAAGCGAACGGCCGATTACCTCGAGCGGGTGATGGAACGGATCACCTATGTTGGGGCCGGCTTCCTGTCGCTCGTGGCGGTGATCCCCACGATCGTCGGCGGTGCCCTTGGGATTCCGGCACAGATCGCGAGCTTCTACGGGGGCACGGGGCTCTTGATCGCGGTGAGCGTGGCGTTTGATCTTGTGCAGAAGATCGACAGCCATCTCGTGATGCGAAACTACAACGGTCTCCTCGAGAAGGGGTGATGCCGCCGGGCCCAATCGCCCTGCGAGACGCGGCATGAAGGCCGTCGTCTCGGTGAAGCGTTGTCCCATGTCGCTAGGTTCCCTTCCGTCAGCCCCGTGACACTCTCATGCGGATCATCCTCATCGGGCCACCCGGGGCGGGGAAGGGAACGCAGAGCCAGCGGCTCGTGGAACTGCTCGGAGTTCCACACCTCTCCACGGGGGAGATGCTCCGGGCCGCCGTTCGGGCGGGAACCCCCGAGGGGGTCGAGGCCGCAACGTACATGGAGCAGGGCCACCTCGTGCCCGACGCCATCATCGTGGGGATGGTGAGGCGCCGTCTGCAGGCCCCGGACTGCCGGGGCGGGTGCCTGCTCGACGGGTTTCCGAGAACCCGCCATCAGGCGGAGATTCTCGACGACCTCCTCGAGCGGCTCGCGATGACGGTCGACGGGGTGATCGAACTGGCCGTGCCCCGCGATGAACTGATCCGCCGGATGCTCGCACGGAAGCGAGAGGATGACGATCCGGAGATCTTCGCCAAGCGGATCACCAGCTTCGAGGTGCAGACGGCACCGTTGCTCGACTACTACGGCCAGCAGGGGAAACTCGCCTCGATCGACGGGTTGGGGACGGCCGACGAGATCTTCGAGCGAGTCAAGGAGGCGGTGAGGCGGTTTGAGCGATCGGCCCGAGGTCTCTGAGGGCGGGAGGGGCGACGCTCCGGTATACTCCAGAAACCTGCGGAGGCGTGCCGATGACGCCCTGACCGCGAGGGTGGTTTCGTTTCTTTTTGGCAGAGGGCGGGTCGAGTCGTGGTCAATCTTCGGTCTCCGCGGGAAATCGCGCTGATGCGGCGCGCAGGGTTGGTGGTGTGGGGCGCGCATCAGGTCGCCAAGGCGATGGTGCGTCCAGGCGTTACAACCGGCGAGATCGACAACGCCGTCGAGGCCTACTTCCTTGAGCAAGGGGCGATCCCTCTGTTCAAGGGTGTTCCCGGCAAGGTGCCGTTCCCCGCGGTCTGCTGCATGTCGGTGAATGACGAGGTGGTGCACGGCATTCCCGGGCCGCGTGTGCTTCGGCAGGGCGATGTGATCAGCATCGACACCGGATGCAGCCTTGGCGGATGGTGTGGCGACTCGGCCATCACCCATGCCGTTGGGGAGATCGAGCCCGATGTGCAGCGGCTCCTCGACTGCACGTCGGGGGTGCTCCAACTGGCCATCGAACTCATGGCGAGCCGGAATCGCTGGAGCGATGTCGCATCAGAAATGGCGAAGTACGTGCGGGATTACGGGTTTTCCGTCGTGGAAAACTTCGTCGGCCACGGGATTGGCCGGAACATGCACGAGGATCCGCAGGTGCCCAACTTCTGCACCCCGGCGTTTCGGAAAAATCATGATTTCGAGCTGGAGCCTGGGCTGGTGATCGCGGTGGAGCCGATGGTGAACATGGGCTCAAAAAAGGTGCGTGTTTTGGCCGATCACTGGACTCAGTCGACGATCGATGGTCGTCCCAGCGCTCACTTCGAGCACACCGTGGCGATCACCGAATCGGGGCCCGTGGTGCTGACCGCCCCGCCGGCCAACGGCGAGGCGGTGGGAGGCGGAACTGCCTGACACTGCCGGCGGGTGGCGGGGGCCTTTCGGCGGAAAAACCGTGCCGCTGCGGGAATCTCACCACCCCCTTGTGACCCACTACCCTGCGTCTTATAGTTTGTGGCTCGGTTTCAGTCCCCCCTTCCGTCTCAGGCCTCCCAGGCCGTTGTTCGCGAGTTCGTCCATGAAGGTCCGCGCCAGCGTTCGTCGCATGTGTGATAAGTGCAAGATCGTCCGGCGCCGTGGCGTCGTCTTCGTGGTCTGTGCGGATCCGCGGCACAAGCAGCGGCAGGGGTGAAAGAATCCGTGTCGGTTGTGGCGCTTGGCATCGGCCGGAGCGCTGCCCGGTGGTGTGGCGCCGATGGTGCCGCCTCCGGAAGCCAAGGCGAGGCTGCGGCCACGTCGGGCGAGGCCGGGCAGCCGGCTGTGTGTGGTCAAGACAATCCATTTCGAACGAATTTCGGGAACTGAAACATGCCGCGTCTGATGGGTGTCGACATCCCCTCCGAGAAGAAGACCATTTACTCGCTGCAGTATCTCTACGGCGTCGGTCCTCGGGTGGCTCGTGAGCTCTGCCACAAGGCCGGGATCGATCCTCAGGGCAATGCCCGCGACCTTCATGAAGACGAACTTGCCAGGCTCGCGGCCCTGCTCGACAAGGACTACACCGTGGAGGGTCAGCTTCGTCGGCAGGTCGCCCAAAACATCTCCCGTCTCAAGGACATCGGCAGCTACCGCGGCCTTCGCCACCGCCGTGGTCTTCCGGTGCGAGGCCAGCGGACCCGCACGAATGCCCGGACCCGCAAGGGCCCGAAGAAGACGGTTGCCGGCAAGAAGGGCGTCAAGGATCTCAAGTAATCCGGCCAGTCCCTTCCCGGCGTTTCTTTTCCACTCACCAGCACGATCCCACTCGAGTTCATCAAGATGTCGAAGGTTGCCAAGACCAAGAAGAAGAGCGTGTCGGCAGGCATTGCCTACATCGTTGCCACGTTCAACAACACCACCGTGACGATCACCGACACCCGCGGCGACACGCTCTGCTGGGCGAGCGGCGGAACGTGCGGCTTCAAGGGGAGCCGCAAGGGCACCCCGTTCGCCGGCCAGTGTGCCGCTCAGCAGGCAGCGGAAAAGGCCGCGAAGTATGGTGTCAAGGACCTCGAGGTTCGTGTCAAAGGCCCCGGAAGTGGTCGTGAAAGCGCCATCACCGCCCTTCAGGCTGCCGGCATGAATGTGAAAAGCATCGAAGACATCACCCCGCTGCCCCACAACGGCTGCCGCCCGCCCAAGAAGCGTCGTGTCTGACGCGACTCAACGGCCCTCCCTGAACACCCCTCACACAACCCCCTTCACCGCGAACTGCTGAGACCATGGGACGAATCACTGGACCTGTCTGCCGCCTCTGTCGACGTGACGGCCTGAAGCTCTTTCTCAAGGGAAGCCGCTGCGACACGCCGAAGTGCGCGATCGAGCGTCGTCCCACGCCTCCCGGCATGGTGCAGAAGCGTCGCCCCAAGCCGACCGACTACGGGCTCCACCTTCGCGAGAAGCAGAAGGTGAAGCACTATTACGGCGTGCTCGAGCGGCAGTTTCGCACCTACTTCTCCCGTGCGGAGCGCGGGAAGGGCAACACCGGCGAGACGCTGATGTCGCTCCTCGAGCGACGGCTCGACAATGTGGTGCACCGCCTCGGTTTCGCGGCCTCGCGTGCCGCCGCCCGGCAGATGGTCATGCACGGCCACATCACGGTGAATGGCCGCCGCCTCGACGTGCCGAGCTATCTCGTGAAGGCGGGCGATCTCGTGCGGGTGAAGAATCGCGCGAAGAGCCTCCAGCTGGTTCATGCCGCGCTTGCCGACTTCCGTCGCGACGTTCCCGAGTTTCTGACGCGTGGCGATGGCCCGATTCCCGAAGGCCGCGTCGATCGGCTTCCGCTTGCTGAAGATGTGTCGATTCCCGTTCAGGCGAATCTGATCATCGAGCTTTGTTCCAAGTGATTCTTCAAGGAGTTTCGCATGCATATTCGTTGGCGTGGTCTTGAACTGCCCGGTGCGGTTACAGCCGACCCCAAGACGCTGTCGTCGACGTACGGCAAGTTCACCGCCGAGCCGTTCGAGCGAGGCTTCGGCACCACCGTGGGGAATGCCCTGCGGCGGGTGCTGCTGTCGAGCCTCGAAGGCAGCGCGGTAACGCAGATCAAGCTCGGTGGCTCGCTTCATGAGTTCACGACCATCAAGGGCGTGCTCGAAGACGTCACCGACATCGTTCTCGCCGTCAAGGCGCTCGTGGTGAAGAATCACAGCGATTCGACCCGCGTGCTGCGCGTGGAGAAGAGCACCCGTGGGCCCGTGACCGCCGGCGACATCCTCACGGATGACGCCGTGGAGGTGGTCAACAAGGATCTCGTGCTCGCCACCCTGACCGACGACGTGCCGTTCGAGCTCGAAATGGTCGTCGAAAACGGCCGTGGCTACGTGCCCGTCAGTGAGCAGGGGCAGGCCTCGCAGGAAATTGGCATCATTCCCGTCGACGCGGTCTACAGCCCCGTGACGCGAGTGAAGTATGAGGTCGAGGAAACGCGAGTCGGCCAGAAGACCAACTACGACAAGCTCACCATGGAAATCTGGACCAACGGCACGGTGACGCCGGAAATGGCGCTCGTCGAAGCCGCCAAGATCCTCCGGAAGCACCTCAATCCGTTCGTCGGCTACACCAAGCCCGGCCAGGCGGTTTCGGTTCCGGGCGGCCTCAATCTCGCCGACCTGAAGCCGCAGGGCGACGGCAAGGCCGTGGCCAGTCTTGGCCTCAGTCGCCGTTCCCTTCAGTGCCTTGTCGATGCGGCGATTCACGATCTGTCGAGCCTCGTCTCGCTCACGCTTGGCGAACTCCACAACCTTCCCAACATGGACGAAGAGGTGGTTCAGGAAATCCAGGCCAAGTTGCATGAGCTTGGCCTTCAGCTCGGCTCGGACGTTCCGGCCGGCGCCGGCAGCTGATCCGCCCTTCACGCCAGTTCACGTTTCCAAGGAATCCATTCGATGCGTCACCGTCGCAAAGGCCGCGTGCTCGGCCGTAGCCCCTCGCACCAGCGGGCCCTTCTTCGCAATCTCGCTTCGGCGTTGATGCTGACCGCGAAAAAGGTGGATGCCGATGAGCCGGGCGCGGCCAAGGTGCCGGGGCGGATCATCACAACGGTGGCGAAGGCCAAGGAAGTGCGTCCTCTCGTCGAGCGGTGCGTCACGATCGCCAAGCACGGACTTGCCGCCGCATCGAAGGCGGCTCCCTTCGCGACCACCGCGGCGCGGGATTCCGCCGCCTGGAAGCAGTGGCGGTCGAGCGATCAGTGGCAGCAGTGGGCGCGAGCCATGGCCCCGGCGGTGAAGGCTCGTCGTCGCGTGGTGACGCTCCTGGGCGACAAGCAGGCGGCGAGGATCGTTTTTGAGGTGGTCGCTCCCAAATTCGTCGACCGTCCGGGTGGCTACACCCGGATTCTCAAGCTGGCGACACCCCGCTTGGGTGATGCCGGTCCGCGTGCCATCCTCGAGTTTGTCGGGGATGACGTGACGAGCCGTCCGCAGCAGCCCCGTGTCGAGTCCGCCAAGCCGGTCGGTGCCTGATCCACGCTGGCTCGGTGCCCAATGGGCTGCACCGAGAGCGGCCGTGTAGAATCCAGGGAGGCAAGGTCGTCCCGTGGAGGCTCAGGCTGTGATGCGCGGAGCACTGGCAGGCGCGATGGCCGTCATGCTGATGGCGGCGGGGCGGATGGCGTTTGCCGCCGATCCGGTCGACGACTTCGGCATCCCCCACGTGCGGTTCATCAACGATCAGATCGCCTCCGCGTGGTCGGAGGCGGGGCTGACACCGGCGAAGGAGGCCACCGAGAGTGAATGGTGCCGGCGGGTGCACCTCGATCTCATCGGCCGCATTCCAAGCGTCGACGAACTTCAGGCATTCGTGGCCGACAAATCGCCGACGAAGAAGGCAGATCTTGTCGGGCGGCTGTTGGGGGACGACTACGAGGACGAATACGCCCGACACTGGACCGACGTGTGGACCACCGTGCTGATCGGTCGCGATGTGACCAACGAACGGGTGAATCGGCCGGGCATGCGGCAGTATCTCCGTCGGGCGTTCTCGAAAAACATTCCCTACGACCGGTTCATGGAGGAGCTCGTCACC
The DNA here is from genome assembly GCA_017853835.1 of Pirellulales bacterium. GTDB lineage: Bacteria > Planctomycetota > Planctomycetia > Pirellulales > UBA1268 > QWPN01. Next base: position 6,099 of record JAFMIU010000027.1, read on the forward strand.
GCGACGGGGGCCAACGCCAACCGAAAGGATGTTGATGGCTTCAACGGCGCCACCAATTTCCTGAGCGGCAAGATGGAGGAGATGGGGGTCGAAAACGGGGTGCAGGCCACGGCCAAGACGGCCCAGATCTTCCTCGGTACGCAGGTGCAGTGCACGCAGTGCCACAACCACCCGTTCAACAAGGGAAAGCAGAACCAGTTTTGGGAACTGAACGCGTTTTTTCGCCAGACGCGTTCCCTGCGACGACGAGACGGCACCAATGACGTTCAGTGGGTGGAACTCATCGACGAGGATTTTGCTGGCGAAGGCCGGAATCCGGAAGAGGCCGAGCTCTACTATGAACTTCGCAATGGCCTCATGAAGGTGGCCTATCCCGTGTTCATCGACGGCACGGAGGTCTCCAAAAGCGGATACCTCCCCGCCACCATGGCCGACGGCACGGCGTATGGCGTGAATCGTCGCAAGGAACTGGCGGCGCTCATCAAGACGAGCCCGCTCTTCCCGGCCGCCATCGTCAATCGCATGTGGGGGCATTTTCTCGGCTACGGATTCACCAAGCCGGTGGATGATTTCGGCGATCACAATCCGCCGTCCCACCCGGAGCTGCTCGACGGGCTGGCCTCGCGGTTTCGGGAGCAGAGCCTCGATCTCAAGGAGCTGGCCCGCTGGATCGTTCTCTCCCAGCCCTACGCCCTCTCGAGCCGCATGACGAAGGCCAACGAGCGCGACGATCCGTCGCTCGGCGAGAAGCCGAAGTTTTCCCACTTCTACCTCCGGCAGCTTCAGGCGGAGCAGCTCTATGAGTCGCTGCTGACGGCCACACAGGCCGACAAGACTGCCCGATCCGAGGACGCGGCCAAGAAGAAGGACGCGTGGATGTCGCAGTTTGTGATCGCGTTTGGCACGGACGAGGGAGACGACGCGACCACCTTCAATGGGTCGATTCCGCAGGCTCTGATGATGTTCAACGGCGACATGATCAAGGAGGCCACGAGCACCGGAAAGGGGGGCTTCCTCGATACCGTTGCCTCGAGCCCGATGCCCAACAAGGCGAAGATCGAAACGCTCTACCTCGCGGCGCTGGCCCGAAAGCCGGCGGAGAGCGAGGTGACCGCGGCCAATCGCATGCTGGCGGCTCGACGGGGGGATGCGATCGGGGCGCTTCAGGACATCTGGTGGGCCGTCTTGAACTCCAACGAGTTCATCATGAACCGGTGACGGGAATCGGCGATGGGGTTTCGCCCGTCGGGTGGCGGACCAGGTGGTTGGTGACGATACTGACTGTGGTGGTGGCGAAGGGCGACAGAAAGGTTTTTCTTCCACGCGAGGAGTTGCATCATGGGAGTCATGTCGCATGAGGCCGGCCGGATCATCGTTCCGGGCGGGATGAGCCGACGGCATTTCCTCAACCATCTCGCCGGTGCGGCGGCCTTGGCCGCGCCCGCCACGGCCTTCACCAACACGATCCTCGCCAACGCGACCGACATGCGGAAGCGGCACAAGGCGGCCATCCTCCTCTGGATGGGCGGCGGTCCAAGCACGATGGACATCTGGGATCTGAAGCCTGGTGCCGCCACCGGTGGTCCCTTCAAGCCCATCGCCACGAGCGCCGACGGCGTGCAGATCTGCGAACACATGCCGATGATGGCGCAGCAGATGCACCACATGGCCATCGTGCGGTCCATGAGCACCCGCGAAGCCGATCACATGCGTGGTCGCTACTACATGCACACCGGCTACGTGCCGAATCCCAACGTCGAGCACCCAAGCTACGGCGCGGTGATCGCGCACGAGCTCGCTGATCAGGTGCCGCAGCTCGATATCCCGCCATTCGTCTCCGTTGGTGGCGGGAGCGTCGGGCCAGGCTTCCTTGGAATGACCTGGGCGCCCTTCGTCGTCGATTCGAACGGCAATGTCCGCAACCTCGACATGGGGGTCGATCCGGCGAGGATGGCCCAGCGGATGGAGATGCTGGCGACGATCGAAAAGAGGTTCATCAGCGAGCGACGGGGCGGGTCGGCCGAGGATCACGCCCGCATCCTCGACAAGACCGTGAAACTGATGACGAGCCCGCAAATGGACGCCTTCAAGGTGATGAAAGAGTCTCAGGAGGTGCGCGATCGGTATGGGAACAGCGGGTTTGGGCGCGGCTGCCTGATGGCACGGCGGCTCGTGGAAGCTGGCGTGCCCTTCGTCGAGGTTGATCTCGGCGGCTGGGACAACCACGCCAATATTTTCCCGACGCTGCAGAACCAGAAGCTGCCGGAACTCGACAAGGCGATGAGCGGCCTCGTGTCCGACCTCGCCGACCGGGGCATGCTCGACGACACGGTGGTGATGTGGATGGGAGAGTTCGGCCGAACGCCGAACATCAACGGCGGCGCGGGCCGCGATCACTGGGCCAGGAGTTGGAGCGTGGTGGTCGGTGGCGGTGGCTTCCGCCGTGGTGTCGTCGTGGGCGAGACCAGTGAGGACGGCAAGGAGGTGGTGTCGGAGGCCTACTCCTCGCAGGACCTCATGGCGAGCGTGCTCAGGTCGCTCGGCATCTCCCTCGAAACGACCTTCACCGCCAAGAACGGCCGGCCGATGAAGATTGCCAACTCGGGCAAGGTCATCAAGGAACTCTTCGCCTGAGCGGACGTGATGATGACCGCGAGCCGGAGGGTGACCAATCCCACGGGTCCGCCGGGGCGGGCCGCCGGGGCGTCGCCCGATCCTTGGCACGGCTCGTGGCGCCGGTCCTCATCGAGCAGTTCCTGGCCCTGACCGTCGGGTTCGTCGACAAGTGGCTCGCCGGGAATCTCTTTTCCAGCGCCGAGCCGCTCGCCGCGGCGGGGCTCGTGGCCTACTGTCTGGCCTTTCTGCCGGTGCTGTTCACGCTGCCGTCGGTGGCGGCCACGGCCCTGGTGGCCCGGCACATCGGGGCGAACGAGCCGGCCTCGGCCCGGCGGGCGCTCGCCCAATGCTTTGTCGTGGCGATTGTGCCAGCCGTCATGGTGGTGATGGTCGCCTCGCGATGGGGCGGCGGCATCATGGGACTGCTCGGGCTTCCTGAGGCGAGCACGAGGCTCGCGACGACGTACCTCGGGATCGTGATTCCCGCCCTCCCCGCGATGATGGTGATCGCCATCGGGGTGGCCGGCCTTCGAGGCGCCGGCATGATGACGGCCGGCATGGTGTCGATGTCGGTCGTCAACGTGGTCAACGCCGGGGCGAGCCTCATGCTGGGGTGTGGCTTGGCCGGCCTTCCCAAACTTGGGTGGGAGGGGCTCGCATGGGGTACGTTTCTCGGCTATTGGTGCGGCGCGGCCTGTGTGGTGGGTTTTTTGATGCGGGGTGGCCTCAGCCTCGCAGGGCGGCCCGGCGACTGGTGGCCCGAAGCCAGCTGGATCCGTCGGATCGGTCGGGTCGGCCTTCCGGCTGGCGTCGATGCCGCCACCAATGCGGCGTGCCACCTCACCTTCCTGTCGATCGTCAATCGTCTTGGCAACGTCGATGCCGCCGCCCACGCGGTGGCCGTGACGATCGAATCCCTTGCGTTTCTTCCAGGCAGCGCGTTTCAGGTGGCCGCGGCGACCCTCGCCGGCCAATCGCTCGGAGCCCATGACGAACGCCGGGCGCGGGCCAGCGTCTGGCTGGCCGCCTCGGCGGCGGTCGCCTTCATGGGGGCGGCCGGGGCCATGCTCTACGGCTTCTCGTCACCGCTCGCCACCTGGTTTGCCGGAGGCGGGGACGGCCTGGCCGATGTGGCCTCGCTGGCGGCACGTCTCGTGCAAATCGTCGCGTTTGCCCAGCCGCCCTTGGCGCTCTTGATGGTGCTGTCGGGAGGCCTCCGTGGGGCCGGAGCGACGCGGCCACCGCTCGTCGTGAATCTGATGGGCCTGGTCGCCATTCGTCTGCCGCTGGCGGCGTATCTGGCCCAGGCAACCGTCGCCCTTCCGGCCGGCTTCGGGGTCCTGGAGGGCTGCGGTCTCGGCGTGCGTGGTGCGTGGCTCGCCATGGCTGCCGATCTGACGGCGCGTGGACTTGCCATGGCGGTGATCGTCTCCCGGCCTGGATGGACGCGGGTGCGGGTCTGATGCGGAACGCGCCGGCATGGTCTTCAGGGCTTCCGACGCTACACTCTCTCGGAGGCGCCCAGCGTTCGCGTTGCGGGTCGTCAGGCGTCTTTTTCCCGTGAGGGTCAGGAATGGCGGTCGACATCGACCTCGATCAGTGGAGCACGGCGGATGCCGCCGACCTGTACGAGGTCTCCCGCTGGGGCAACGGCTACTTCTCGGTTGGCCCCAATGGCCATCTCCTTGTCCATCCCGACAAGGACCCCACGAAGAGCATCGATCTCAAGCAGCTCGTCGATCGCCTGCAAATTCGCGGCATCGACCTGCCGATCCTCCTGCGGTTTGCCGAGATCCTCGAGCATCGCCTCGGTGAACTTCATCGCGTGTTTGCCAATGCCATCCGTGAGAGCGGCTATCGGGGTGACTACTGCTGCGTCTATCCGGTCAAGGTCAACCAGCAGCGCCAGGTCGTGGAGGAGGTGCTTCGCTTCGGAAAGCCATACCGCTTCGGGCTCGAGGCTGGGAGCAAGCCCGAACTCCTCGCGGTGATCGCGCTGGCCGACAACGACACGCCGATCATCTGCAACGGTTTCAAAGACGCCGAGTTCATCGAAACGGCGATGCTCGCCCAGAAGATCGGCCGCAAGATCATTCCGGTGGTCGAACGGTTTTCGGAACTCAACCTGATTCTCGAGTACGCCGAAAAGCTCGGTGTTCGACCTCGGATCGGCATGCGGGTGAAGCTTGCCAGCCGCGGCAGCGGACGGTGGCAATCGTCGGGCGGCATGCGGAGCAAGTTTGGCCTGACCGCCAGCGAGATCGTCAAGGGATTCGACCTGCTCGCATCCCGGGGCATGCAGGACTGCCTCCAGTTGCTGCACTTCCACCAGGGGAGCCAGGTCACCAACATCCGCCACATCAAGGCGGCGCTCAACGAGGCTTCGAGGATCTACACGGAGTTGGTGAAGCGAGGCGCAGGCCTCTGTTTTCTCGACGTCGGAGGCGGCCTGGGGGTCGATTACGACGGCTCCCAGACCAACTTCGAATCGAGCGTCAACTACAGCCTCCAGGAATACGCCAACGACGTCGTGTACCACGTCCAAAACGCCTGTGACGAGGCGGGCGTGCCGCACCCGACGATCATCTCGGAGAGCGGACGTGCCGTGGTGGCGTACCACAGCATGCTCATCTTCGGCGTGCTCGGCGTGTCGGAGCAGGGGGGCAACGCCGAGATCGTCGAACCGTCGGCCGACGCCGAGCAGCCCCTCCACGATCTCTGGGAGGCCTACCAGAACATCAATGTCCGCAACCTGCTGGAGAGCTACCACGATGCGCAGCAGGCTCTCGACACCGCGATGAACCTGTTCACGAGCGGCTATCTGCCGCTCGGTCAGCGATCAGCCGTCGAGAATCTCTACTGGGCGATCTGCCGTCGCATCAGCAAGCTCGCCAAGACGCTCGACTACATGCCCGAGGAACTGGAAGGGCTCCAGGCATCCCTTTCCGACACCTACTTCTGCAACTTCTCCCTCTTTCAATCGATTCCCGACAGCTGGGCCATCAAGCAGCTCTTTCCGGTGATGCCGATCCATCGGCTTCACGAGCGGCCGACCCAGGCGGCCGTGCTGGGGGACGTGACGTGCGACTCCGATGGCAAGATCGATCAGTTCATCGATCGCCGTGACGTGAAGCGCACGCTCCCGCTCCACACCTGCCAGAACGAGCCGTACTACCTGGGCGCGTTTCTGATCGGGGCCTATCAGGAGATTCTGGGCGACCTCCACAACCTCTTCGGTGACACCAATGCCGTGCACGTCAGCACCGATGAGCGAGGCGAGGTGGTGGTCGACGCCGTCATCAAGGGCGACACGGTGCGCGAGGTGCTTGGCTACGTGGAGTTCGACTCGAACCAGCTCGTCCAGCGGCTGCGTGATTCCATCGAACAGGCCGTGCGAGAGGGACGGATCTGCGACAGTCAGGCCGGTCGGTTTCTCCGGTTTTACGAGGAGGGACTGGGCGGCTACACCTATCTCGAAGAGCCGTCCCAGGGCTGATCACCTCGGTCGACGATCCGCTCGTCACCTGGGTGCTATCATCGATCAGTGTTGTTCCTTTCCGGGTTGTGCGGCGGCTCTTCCATGCCACTCATTCGTGTCGCCGGCGGTTGCCTCAATCAGACGCCGCTCGACTGGGGCGGCAATCGCGACCGCATCATCAAGGCCATCGCCGACGCGCGGCAGGCGGGGGTGGCGATCCTCTGCCTCCCCGAACTCGCCATCACGGGGTATGGGTGCGAGGATGCGTTTCAGTCGCCGGGTGTGCAGCGGCTCGCCGTGGAGGTGCTGCTCGAAATCGTGCCGCACACCGAGGGCATCGCCGTGGCGATCGGGCTGCCGATCCGCTTCGAGAGCGGGCTCTACGATGCCGCCGCGCTCGTGGCGAATGGCAGGGTCGCCGGCCTGGCCTGCAAGCAGAATCTGGCCGGCGACGGCATCCATTACGAGCCGCGTTGGTTTCGGCCGTGGGTGCGTGGCCGACGAGGGACCGTGTCGATCGGTGACCGCGATGTGCCGATCGGCGATGTGCGGTTCGATTGCGGCGGGCTTCGGGTGGGCTTCGAGATCTGCGAAGATGCGTGGGTTGCCGATCGGCCCGGGGCTTCCCTCACGGCCCGGGGCATCGACCTGATTCTCAATCCTTCGGCGAGCCACTTCGCCTTTGCCAAGGATGAGATTCGTCGGCGGTTCGTGCTGGAGGGCTCGCGGGCGTTCGCCTCGGGCTACGTCTATGCCAATCTGGTGGGCAACGAGGCGGGGCGGGCGATCTACGACGGCGGTGTGCTCGTGGCGGCCGCCGGCCGCATGCTCGCCTCGGGGCGGCGATTCTCGTTTGCCGAAAAGTCTCTGACCGTCGCCGACCTCGATCTCGACGCCCTGCGCCTGGCCCAGTCGCGGCTCGCGATCGAGCCCGTGGCCGACGCGGTGGAGGGGGATGTGGTGACCGTGCCGTTCGTTCTCCCGCCGTCACCAGAGGGGGAGGCGGGAGGTGACGCCCGTGATGCCTGGGAGCATGGCAGCCACGTGAAGGAAGAAGAGTTTGCCAGGGCCGTGGCGCTGGGGCTCTTTGACTACATGCGAAAGAGCCGGTCACACGGCTTTGTGGTCTCGGCGAGCGGCGGCGCCGACTCGTCGGCGGTCGCCTGCCTCGTGGCGATCGCCGTACGGCTGGCTGCAGCCGAACTCTCGCCTCGCTTGGCGGCCCAACGCATGGGGCTCGTGGCTCGTGCCGACGCGACCGACCCGGTTCGCGGACTCGTGGCGGCGGCCCTCACCTGCGTCTACCAGTCGACCGCCAACTCGGGCACCACGACCCGGTCGGCGGCACGTGGGCTCGCTTTGGCGCTCGGGGGCGTGTTTCACGAGTTTGACGTCGAGTCGATCGTTCGGGGCTACGAATCGATCGTGGCGGCGGCCGTGGGGCGACCCTTGTCGTGGGAGCGCGACGACGTGGCGCTCCAAAACATACAGGCCCGTGCCCGCTCGCCGGGAGTGTGGATGCTCGCCAACATCACCGGCGCCCTGCTCGTCTCGACGAGCAACCGCTCGGAAGCCGCCGTCGGCTACGCGACCATGGACGGTGATACCTCCGGGGGGATCGCGCCCTTGGCCGGCATCGACAAGGATTACCTTCGTCGGTGGCTGCGCTGGCTCGAGCACGTCGGCCCCGAGGGGGTTGGGCCCGTGCCTGCCCTGGCGGCCGTCACGGTGCAGCCGCCCACCGCGGAACTTCGTCCTCCCTCGGCAGGGCAGACCGACGAGGCCGATCTCATGCCGTACGACGTGCTCGACGCGGTGGAACGGGCGGCGATTCGCGACAAGCAGGCGCCTCTCGAGGCCTGGCGACGGCTCGTGAGGGAGTTTTCGGCGCATGACCCGCGGCAGCTCGCGGCGTGGACGGAGCGGTTCTTCATCCTGTGGAGCCGCAACCAGTGGAAGCGGGAGCGGTATGCCCCGTCGTTTCACCTGGATGACGAGAACCTCGACCCGAAGACCTGGTGCCGGTTTCCCATCCTGTCCGGCGGCTTCGCCCGCGAACTGGAAGCCCTCCGCTCCGTGGTGGCGGGGAATCCGGCCTCCACGCGATGAATCGTCCACGAAATGCGGGGCGAATCGGCCTCGTTCAGTCCGGGGCAGGCTGCTAGAGTCCGCAGCCTTCCCCGTCCGCGGAGTCACCTCCATGCACCGTCGCCCGATGTTCGCTCCAGCCGTCGCTGCGGCGTGTCTTGTCGTTTTTGGCGGCACGTCGGCCTCGGCCCAGCAGCCGCCTGCGGCCCAGGCTCCTCAACGGGTGGCGACGGCCACGGCACCGCAGGCTCAACTGCCGCCGGCGCTCTCGCCCGAACAGCAGGCGGCCCTCGACCAGCTCCTGGCCGCATGGGAAACCCGCAACGCAGCCGTGCGATCCTGGTCATGCACCTTTCACAAATGGGAATACAACGCCTGGAGCCCCGCCGATGCCAAGGGCGAACGCCTCGCGTTTGCCGAGAGCAATGGCGAGCTGAAATACGCCTCGCCCGACAAGGGACTGTTTCGCGTCAAAGACACCAAGCAGTGGAATCCCGAGACGCGTCGCTACGAAACCCGTGGCGGTGACACCGGTGAGCATTGGGTGTGCAATGGCGAAAGCATCTACGAGTTTCGCCATTCGGAGCGGCAGCTTCGCGAAACCAAGCTGCCGCCCGAAATGCGTGGCAAGGCGATCAGCGACGGGCCCTTGCCGTTCGTCTTCGGCGCCAAGGCCGACACGCTCAAGAAGCGCTACTGGATGAAGCTGGTGACACCTCCCGACGTGCGTGATCAGATCTGGCTCGAGGCCCTGCCACGCTATCAAGTCGACGCTGCCAACTTCTCGAAGGTTGAGCTGATCCTCCAGGCTCGTGACCTCATGCCGTTTGCCATTCAGATCTACAAGCCGGGCGGCCAGGACCGCGATGTCTACCAGTTCGACCCCAGGACGAACCTGATCGACAAGGGGCTCGACATGATCCGCGACTTCGCCAAGCCGATGACCCCCTTCGGCTACAAATACGTGCTCGAGGATCTCCAGGCGACACCTCCGGCCCCGCCGGCGGGTTCCGCCGTTCGCTGATCGATCCGGGTGTGATCGGCGGGCGTTCGCCGGGATGCGGGGCCGGGCTATACTCGGTGCTCCCTCCCAGGAGCGCGCCGATGCCCCGCGTCGATCCCTCACATCCCCTGTTTCAGCTCCTTCAGCGGGATGATCGTTACTCGCTCGACGCCTACCTGTTCGTGCTCGAAGCCCTGTCGTTTGCTCAGGAGTCGCTCGGCCTGGGGCAGGAGCCCGCTGCCGACGATATCGAGCCCCTACCGGCGGAAGCGTCCACCCAGGCCCCACGCAAGTCGCGTCGTCGGCGGCGGCAGGCGGAACGGCATGTGTCGGGGCAGGAGCTCTGCGAATCAGCGAGACTCTACGGTCTTCAGCAGTATGGCTATCTGGCTCCGACCGTGCTGGCATCCTGGGGCATCCGCCGCACGGCCGATTTCGGCGAGATTGTTTTCAACATGATCGACATCGGCCAGATGCGCAAGACACGCGCCGACAAGCGCGAGGATTTTCACGACGTGTTCGAATTCCAGGATGGATTCGCCCGTGATCTTTCATTCGTGGTGCCCGATCCGGTCTGACGAGGACTGTCATGCGAAGCGATGCGAGCCGCCGATCGGCGATGATCGCCTTCGGGTGCGCGGTGGCCATGGAAGCGGTGTGGATGGTGGCGCTGGTCTGGATGGCGGTTCGCGCGTGACTCGCCAGTGGTCGTCTGGAAATCGGGGCGTGGATCGCCACCAAGCATGAGGCTGTCGCTCACATCTGTTCCGCTGTGGATGGCGCTTGTGCCGTTGGCCCTCTACCTGATGGCGCTTGGGGGCGTGCATCTGCGACGAAGACCGTTGGCCATTTCAGGCCAGGTGGACGCAGGTCTTTTGGCCCTCGCGGTGGCAGGGCTCGTCATCGCGGGGCCGTTGGCGGTCATGGAGCCGGTGGCCGGCGCATCGGTCTGGGCGTCGGTGGCGCTGGTCGTCGGCTTCGTGCTGGTGGTTGCCTTCGCCATGCTGGCCGCCCGGCCGCGACTGATCGTCTACAACATCGGGCTCGATCAGTTGCGGCCGCTCGTGGTGGAGGTGGTGGCGGCACTCGACGACTCCGCACGCTGGGCCGGCGAGACCGCGGCCCTTCCGGCCCGTGGGTTCCAGTTTCATCTCGATGCCCGCGGCGCTGGTCGAACGGTCAGCATCGTGGCCGCCGGCGACCGTCCGCCGGCCGAGGCATGGTCGGAGTTCAGCCGCCGCCTCAGACGCGCGGTGCGGAGGCAACGCGTCCGGTCGAGCCCGTGGGGCATCGCCTTCGCGGCCAGCGGGGCGTGCGTGGCTGCCATGGCCGCGTGGATGGCCATGGCAGCCGCGTAGCGGCCTCCCTGAATCGATCCGACCACACGCGTGGCCGCGTGCGGCAGGCATCGCCGGCGTCAGCGCGGCTGCTGCGGTGTGGAAGCCCGCTTGCGGCCCGACTTCGCCTGGATCTCGGGGCACGCCTCCGCGACGAGGCGGGTCATCGTGTTGAGGGACACGCCAAGGAGGGCGGCCGCCTGGCCACGATGGCCGTCGGTGTGCTCGAGGGCCTGACGAACGGCGAGCTTGCGAAGCTCGTCGAGGTTGAACACCGGCACCCGCATCTCCACGGCGGGCTCGGCTGCGACGACATCGGCCTGCTCGGCCGAGATCGATCCCGGGGGCAACGCCGCCTGGTCGGTCGTCAACGCATTGGCCCGTGCCGTGGGCGAGGTGGAGGCGTCGAACACTTCCTCCAGCACGGAGTCGATGCGGTCTTCGAACACGTACACCCGCTGGATGGTCTGTGCGAGCTGGCGGATGTTGCCCGGCCACGAGTGCCGCAGGAACCGATCGAGCATTCTGGCATCGGGCTGCCAGACCGGGCGGTCGTATTCCTTTGCGAAGTGATCGGCGAAGTGTTCGATGAACCGAGGAATGTCATCCTTCCTCGCGCGGAGGGGCGGAACCGCCAGGTGGATCGTGTTGAGCCGATAGAGGAGGTCTTCGCGGAACGCCCCGGCCGCAACCTCTTGATCGAGATCGCGATTGGTGGCGGCGATCACCTGCACGTCGATCGTGTGGGATTCCGTCGAGCCGACCGGCGTCACCTCCCACAGCTGCAGCACACGAAGCAACTTGGGCTGGAGGTCGAGCGGAAGTTCGCCGATTTCATCCAGGAAAATGATGCCGCCATCGGCGGCCCGAAAGGCGCCGCGGGTGGCTCCGAAGGCACCGGTGAACGCCCCCTTCTCGTGGCCGAAGAGCTGGCTTTCGGCGAGGTCGGGCACGAGCCCCCCGCAGTTGATGGCCACGAAGGGCTTGTCGGCCCGGGTGCCGGCGGCGTGGATGGCACGAGCCACCTCCTCCTTGCCGCAGCCCGTTTCGCCCGTGATGAGCACGGAGCAGTCGAACGTGGCGACCCGGGAGATGTTCTCCTCGAGTCGGCGAACGGCTTCGGAGACGCCCTCGAGCCGTCCCCATCGCTTGTCGGTTCGGCTGCCGAGCCGGGTGGCGCGAGAGAATGGCGAAGACGGCTGTGGTGCCTGTGACGCTTCCATGGGATCGTGGAGACCCGAATCGGCGAAAAGTCGCGACTCCCCCCGGCCAAGAGAGAACACCTCTGATACTAGCCGATTTCGCAGATCATGCGAATTGATTTCCCATTTTTTGGGATTTTCGGATTGTAGGTGGAGGTTCGGGCCACGACATTGGCAGGGTCCCGGAGGCTTTGGAGCCAACATTCTGCAGAATGACGGTAGTCTGGAGGGCTTGGAACGTTCTGAAATCCGCTCCATGTGTCGTTTTCGTTGGGAACTGGTGGAAGTAGGTGCCTTTCAGCCATGACCGGTCCGGAACCCTGGGCTCGGCCCGACTGGATGGCTCGCGCCCGGGTCATCGTCGATTCCTTCGCACGGCTGCTGGGGCGGCCGCTCGTCGATCCGTCAGGCAGCCTGACGGCCCTGTCGGAGCGGCTCTTCCGTGCCCCCTTCGTCGTCGTGGCCCATGGGACGGAAAGCGATCCGCTGCTGTCGTATGCCAACGCCGCGGCACTTCGGCTGTGGGAGATGGATGCCGACGTGCTGACACGAACACCTTCGAGGCTCACCGCCGAAGCGGTGCATCGCGATGAGCGGGCTCGCCTCCTGGAGCGGACGCTTCGCGACGGCTACGTTGACGACTATCGAGGCATCCGCATCTCGCGAACCGGCAAGCGGTTTTTGATCGAGCAAGCGATCGTTTGGAATCTCACCGACGCCGAGGGTCGGCATGTGGGGCAGGCGGCAACCTTCGATCACTGGACACGGGTCACATGACGAGCACCACGGCGGTATCGTGCCGTCGGGAATGGGCAGTGCGGCCGAACGTGGCCGTTACCAAAAGACGAAAGGACACCACGATGACACGTCGATGGGCAATGGCACGGATGGCGTTCATGGCCTTGACGCTCCTCGTCGGGCACCGCATCGGAGCCGCTGCCGACGCGTCTCCCCTGACGGGTGAGCTGAAGGCAATCGACGGCAGTGTCATCGACCTTGCTTCGCTCAAGGGCAAGGTGGTGCTGGTGGTGAATGTGGCGAGCCGATGCGGCGCCACGCCTCAGTACGCGGGCCTGCAAAAGCTCTACGACACGCACAAGGATCGAGGCCTCGTGGTGCTCGGGGTGCCGTCGAACGATTTCGGTGGTCAGGAACCTGGATCCGACGAGCAGATCGCCGGCTTCTGCACGTCGACCTACGGCGTGACCTTCCCGATGGCTTCCAAGGTTCGCGTGACCGGCCCCGACAAGGCACCGCTCTTCGCATCGTTGATCACCGCGTCGGATGACGGGGGTGAGGTGGCGTGGAACTTCGAGAAGTTTCTCGTGGGCCGCGATGGCCGAGTGATCGGTCGATTTCGAACCCGAACCAAGCCCGACGATGCGTCGCTCGTGGAAGCGATCGAGGCCGCGCTGACGGCGGCCCCGTAGGCCCTACGCGGCCCGCGAACCGGTGTGAGCGTCGATGGCGCCCGGGCCGATCGTGCGGCGAACGACCCAGGTGGGTCGTCCCTGCGCCTCGCGATACCCGCGCACGACATATTCCCCGACGATGGCCACGGCCGCCGTCTGCACGGCACCAACGAGCGTGGCCACGGCCGTGATGGCGGCAAGCGACGTGCCGCTGCTCGTCGACATCCACCACGACGCGGTCGCGATCAGCATGCTGACGACGCCTGTTGCGGCCAAGGCCGCCGAGGCCGCCCAGGCCGCTCGCACGGGCATGTCGGAGGATTGGATGAGGGCGTCGCCTGCGAGCTTGAGGAGCTTCCAGGGGGAATATTTCGTCACTCCGCCGGCCCGAGCGTGGCGGTCGTACCACACCGGCTCGTGCCGGAAGCCCGCCCAGGGCACGAGGCTTCGGAGGTAGCGTCGCTTTTCAGGAAGGGCCACGACGACATCGGCCACGGCGCGATCGATCAGCTTGAAGTCGCCGGTGTCGACCGGCATGGGGTAGGGAATCAGCGTGGCGAACAGCCGGTGGAACAGGCTCGCCGTGAGCAGCTTGAACCGCGTTTCTCCCACGCGGCTGCGACGGCGGCCATAGGCCACGTCGACTCCCGTTCGCCACATCTTCACCATGTCGAGGATCACCTCGGGCGGATCCTGGAGGTCGGCATCGGTGATCACAATGGCATCGCCCCGTGCCACGGCCAGCCCGGCCGACATCGCCGCCTGCTGGCCGAAGTTGCGGGCAAGCTCCACGACCTGAACCCGGCTGTCGTGGGAGGCGATGGCTTCGAGGCGTCGCAGCGTGTCGTCACGGCTGCCGTCATCGACGTAGACGATCTCGAAATCCATGCCCGTGTCGGGAAGCACCTGCGTGAGGCGGGCGTGGGTGGCGTCGATCACCTCGTCTTCGTTGTGGCATGGAATGACCACCGACAGCAGTCCACCCCGGGACCGGTCGAGGCTGGAGCCGTGGAGGATGTGGGGGTGATCGGCGGCTCCGCTGAGGCCCGCATCGAACTCGTTCATCGCCTCGTCTCCTCGTCGATCGTCGCGGTGCGGTGGGGAGCTGAAAGCCGTCCGACGGCCACAATGTCGTGCTGACGGAACACCGGGCGCGCGCGATTCACGACGCCACATCCGGGGGGCAAGGCGCGTGCGATGCTCTCGTAGTGATCCTCCGGAACCAGGAGCACCGCGTCTGCATCCGAGGTGAGGAACCGCGTGATGCCGTCGATGTCGCCATCGCCGATTTGCGTGACCGGCCGGTCGGCGTAGAAGACGATGTTTGGGCTCGCGAGGAGGTAGGTGCCGATGGGCGCGGTGGTGTCGGGAAGGGCCTCGACGGTGCGCACCAGCGATGGAAGGGTGTTGGCGACCGCGATGCGTTGCTGGGCCGGACCGACGGCGAGCGCCGCGTAGACGATGCCGGTCGCCGTAAACGCCGCGAGGGCGGTGGCTGGCCGTCGCCTGGCCTCGACACCACAGACCACGGCACCGATCACCGGAACGAGACCGACGATCGCGGCCGGTTCCGCGCCCGGCAGGCCGTAGCGGGCGCCGATGACGATGGTGGCGGCGGTGGCCACTCCGCCGAAGATCAGCCAGCCAAGGCCTGCGGCCATCCAGCGGGGATGAATCCAGTGGCCGCTGCGGGCGGCGCGATGAACGGCATCGACGGCCATGATGGCCATCAGGAGCGCGGCCGCCGGGTAGGCGGGCAGCACGTAGTTGGGGAGTTTTGTCGCGGCGGCGGAGAAGCCCCCGACCCACACGGCGAGCCAGGCCAGCGTGAGGAGGAGGGCATGGGCCGTGGTTCCGCTCACGGTGTATCGCACGAGCCGCCAGATCGCGACGACCAGAGCGAACGGCAGGAAGCATGACCAGGGGTAGAAACCCACGAGCATGACCAGCGGGTGATAGGCGGCGTTGCCACTGTGCTGTTCCATCGGGGCCATGAATCGGCCGACGTTGTGGACGTAGAAAAACCCGCTCGTCCACGCGCCATCCGTCTGGAGCGTGACCGCCACATACCACGGAGCGGCAGCAGCGAGGGTGGCGAGGAGAACGACGACTGGTCGCAGGGCGACCGTCGCTTCGATCGCCGACGGCACCGCGGCACGCAGCATCCGCGACATCCATGGCGTCGTGGCGTCGCGCGACACGGGTGCCGCACGGCGCTCGGCGGCAAGCCACCAGGCCCATGGTCCGAGCACCGCCATCGGCCCGACGAATCCGATCGGGCCCTTGCACACGACGGCGAGACCGAGCAGAAGGCCGGCGATGACCGACGATGCCAGGGAGGGGCGTCGGAGCATGCCGTCGGCACCGGGCATGATGCCTTCGGCAAGCAGGATGGTCGCCCAGGCGGTGAGCGCGGTGAGGATGGCGTCGGGCGTGGCGGCGTGCGACTCGATCGCAACGAGGAGGCAGCCGACGTAGGCCAGTGCCGCGACGATGCCGGTCGTGTCGTCGCACCATCGGCGGCCTGCCCGGAGCAGCGCCAGGGCGGTGGCGAGCGTGGCGAACATCGAGGGCAGCCGGGCGGCAAACTCGTTGATCCCGAACACGCTCATGCACGCGGCCATGCACCAGTGCATCAGGACGGGCTTGTCGACCGCGAGGGTGCCGTTGAATCGAGGCACGATCCAGTCACCCGTCTCGACCATCGTGCGGGCGATGGCGGCAAACCGGGCCTCGTCTTCGTCCCACAACGGCGTGGCCGCGGTGCCGACGGCAAGGGCGGCGAGCGAGATGAGAACGACGAGGAGCGTCGGGCGGCTGGTCATCGAGGCTGTTCCTGGGGCATGGTGGCGAGTCGCTCAGCGGGCTTCGGTCCGATCAGGAGGACCTCGCGGGCCGTTGGAAAAGAAGCCGCGGTTCGAAGGACGCCGTAGTGGTCGGGCAGCACCGACGAGACCTGCTCCTCGAACCGAGCGTTGATCACGAGATGGGCACCGGGGTTTTCAGCCACGAAGGTGGCGGCAGCCGTTGGGTCGGAGAGTTCCTGAACCGTTCCCTGCGTGGCAATTCTGCCGGCGTAGAACACCGCACTGGCGGGAACCTTGAGCGACGCGATGGGAACCGGCGAGGCCACGGCGGATGGGAGCGATGAAATGAGCTGACGGGAGCCACCCACGTGCGCCACGGCGGCCGGACCGCAGGCGAGGAGCAGCCCGACGGTGGCCGTGGCCGTGGCCGCCCAGACCGACGACGCGGCAATCCGGGAGCCGAGCGTTTGTGAGGCCCACGCCGCACACGCGCCGGCCATCGGAAGAAGGCCGATGAGGCCGAGCCACTCAGAGCCTGGCGCGATGTGTCCGGCAACGATCGGCAGGCCGACGGTCAGGGCCACGCCTGAGGCCGCCAGGGAGCACCAGGCGACGCGCATCCAGCGGTCGGTGGACCACGTCGGCAGCCGGATCCAGTCGGCGATGAACAGCCCGACCGCGGTCGCGATCGCCGGGTACGCCGGCCACACATAGCCGGGAAGTTTCGTGCCCGACAGGGAAAAGGGAACGACCCAGGCAAGGATCCAGGCGGTCATCAGCCGCATGCCCACGGTCGTGCGGGAGGTGGTGGCCGCGTGGCCGACGACCAACGCCGATGCCATCGACCAAGGAAACATCCCGACCAGCAGCACGATCGGGTAGTAGAGGAGTGCCGGGCCGGAGTGTCCCTCCATCGGGGCCGCAAACCGTCCCACGTTGTGGACAAAGAAAAACTGCCGGAGCCACTCGCCGTCGGTGCTGATGGTGACCGCGGCATACCAGGGTGCGGCGGTCATGGCCGCCGCGAGCACGATCACGGGCATCCGAAGCCCGCGCGCGGCGTCGCTCCAGCCGCGGACGAGTCGGAGGGCGAGAGGCCCTGTCCGACCAGGGTCACGGAGGGCCTGCCACACGGCAAAGAGTGCGAGGCCGCCGAGGGGCAGCGCGAGCCCGACGGGGCCCTTGGCGAGAAGGGCCATGCCACAGGCGGCGCCAATCAACGCCGCCGAGCGGCCCGAGAGTTGCACGGGTGCGTCCCGCCATCCGGTGCCGTCAGGCAACGGCCGACGGCCTCCGCGCACGAAGAGCCAGAGGGCGAGCGTGGTGCAGAAGGCGAGAGCGGCGTCGGGAGTGGCTGCCCGGCCCGACACGCCCGTCCACAGGCACGTCGCCATCACCAGCCCCGCCCAGATTCCAACGTCGGGTCGGCACACCGAGGCTGCCACCATCGCCGTCAGCACGCAGGTTCCGATCGTGAGCATCGCGGACGCCAGTCGCGCGCCCGTTTCGTTGACGCCGGCCACGGCGAAGCCTGCGAGATGGAGCCAGTTGATGAGGGCCGGCTTTTCCACGCGAAGCCGTCCGTTGAACGTGGGAACGATCCAGTCGCCGCTGGCGTGCATGGCCACGGAACAGGCGGCGTTTCGGGGCTCGTCATCGTCCCAGAGCGGCGGTCCTCCCAGATTCGGAAGCAGCACGAGGGCTGCCGCCGCCGCGACAATCAGGCCGGTGGATCTCGAGATCGGCATCGCGTCGTCCGGGAGAGTGCGTGAATGCGACGGGGCTTTTGCCCATCGCCCTCGCCGGCCTGCGAGGGGGCGGGAGAGTAGGAGCCCGGGGTGGCGCGGGTCAAGCCGACCGCAACCTGCTCAAAACGGCGGTTTTTCTCGGTGAATGGGCCGGTTGACCGCCCCCCGGGGACAGGTATGTTCAAGCATCGCCGCAGGGCCCCAGGGATGGCCGAGGCGGGTCCGTACGAGGCCGGAGGCACGTTTCTTGGCAGACGAACAGAACCCCTCCGCCGACGGCGGTGAAACCCCGGACCAGCAGCCTCCCCAGGACGGGCTGCGTGACATCTCCGGAGGTCGCCTCGTCGAACTGCCGATCGAGCAGGAGCTCAAGGACAGTTACCTCACCTACGCGATGAGCGTGATCGTGTCGCGGGCCCTGCCCGATGTGCGCGATGGGCTCAAGCCGTCGCAGCGGCGAATCCTCGTGGCGATGAACGACCTCAAGTTGTCGCCGGGTGCGTCGCGGGTGAAGTGCGCCAAGATCTCGGGCGACACCAGCGGCAACTACCATCCGCACGGCGAGAGTGTGATCTACCCAACGCTCGTTCGCATGGCCCAGGAATGGAACATGCGGCACGTGCTGGTCGACAAGCAGGGCAACTTCGGCTCGATCGCCGGCCTGCCAGCCGCTGCGATGCGATACACCGAGGCCCGTCTGTCGCCGATCGCCTCGCTGATGCTCGACGACCTCGAACTCGACACGGTCGACTACGTGCCGAGCTACGACGAGCGCAACACCGAACCGGTGGTGCTGCCGAGCCGCTTTCCCAATCTCGTCGTCAACGGGGCCGGTGGCATCGCCGTCGGCATGGCGACGAGCATCCCGCCCCACAACCTCGGTGAGGTGTGCCGGGCGCTGGTGGCGATGATCGACAACCCGGCCCTGACCATGGCCGAGCTGCTGCAGATCGTGCCCGGCCCCGACTTCCCCACCGGCGGCATCGTCATGGGGCGAGAGTCGCTCATCCGGGGCTATCTCACCGGCCGCAGCACGATCACGCTCCGGGCCCGCGCCCACGTGGAGGAGTTTGGAAAGAATCGCAGCCGGATCGTCGTCACGGAGATCCCTTACCAGCAGACCCGAGACGCGATCGAGGAGAAGATCGCCGAACTGGTCAACGACGACCGCATCAAGGGCATCTCGGCAATCCGCAACGAGAGCGACCTCAAGGAACCGGTCCGTCTCATCCTCGAGCTCAAGCGGGATGCCGACCCCGACGTCGTCCTCAACCAGCTCTATCAATACTCGCCGCTGCAGACGTCGTTTTCGCTGATCTTTTTGGCGCTCGTCGACGGCAAGCCGCGAATCCTCTCGTTTAAGAACATGCTGGAGGAGTTTCTCCGGCACCGCACCACCGTCATTCGCCGCCGCACCCAGCACCTCCTGGCCAGGGCCCGCAGCCGGAAGCACACGCTCGAGGGGCTGCTCGTCGCACTCGCGAATATCGACGAGGTGATTCGGATCATCCGAAGCTCGAAGTCTCAGGCTGAGGCGAAGGAGCGGCTCTGCCAGCTGGAGGCGCCGGCGGCGCTGCTCGAGCGGGCGCTCGGGGCCGATGGCTTCGGGGTGCTCCAGGAGGAACGCGGCGTCAGCGACACCTACGGGCTTTCGCCCGTGCAGGCCGACGCGATCCTTCGGCTCACCCTTGGCCAGCTCGTCAATCTCGAGCACGAGAAGCTCGGCGGCGAGCATCGCGAACTGCTGGCGAAGATCGGAGAATTTCGCCGCATTCTGTCGAGCGAGGCCAACATCAAGGCCCTCATCCGCGAGGAGTTGGTCGAGCTCGAATCGAAGCATTCCGACGAGCGGCGCACCGAGATCAGCGGCGAGGCGGGCGACATCCGCGACATGGCGGAGCTGATCACCGAAGCGACGATGGTGGTCACGATCACGCGGTCTGGCTACGTGAAGCGGACGGCGGCCGATGTCTATCGGGCGCAACGCCGCGGCGGCAAGGGGCTCAAGGGAGCAAGCGTCGACGAGGAGGATCCGATCGAGCATCTCTTCGTGGCGAGCACCCACGACTGGCTGCTCGTGTTCACCACGCTGGGGAAGGTGTTTTCCATGCGGGTGTTCGAACTGCCGGAGCTGGCCCGCGACGCCAAGGGGCGTGCGCTCGTCAACCTGCTGGAGTTCGAGTCGGGTGAGAAGGTGGCCGAGTGCCGCGCCGTCAGCGGCTTTGAGGACCCCGATCAGTTCCTCATGCTCGCCACCCGCAGCGGCGTGGTGAAGAAGACCGCGCTCGAGCAATATCGTCGTCGCCGCACGAAGGGGCTCATCGCCGTGAAGCTTCGAGACGGCGACGAGCTCGTCGATGCGGTGATCACACGCCCCGGCGACGAACTCGTGCTGGCCACGGCCAAGGGAATGGCGATCCGATTCCCGGAGAGCGACGCCCGGCCGATGGGCCGCGACACAAGCGGCGTGCGCGGCATCAAGCTCGGGAACGGCGATCGCCTCGTGGGCATGGTGGTGGCCGAACCCGATGCCACGCTTCTGACGGTCTGCGAGAACGGCTACGGCAAGCGGACCCCCTTCGGCCAGGGCACCCCGGTGGCCGGTGGTGTGCCGGGCGAGGACGGAGACGACGCGGCGGAGGTCGAGGTGGCCGAGGCCGGCGATGACGGCGACGCCGAGGGGGGCTCCAGCGGGATGCGGTATCGCACCCAGCGCCGCGGTGGCAAAGGCATCCGCGACATCAAGGCGACCGCTCGAAACGGAGCCGTCGTGTCGGTCGTGTCGGTTCGCGACGACGACCAGGTCCTGATGATGACGTCCCGCGGCAAGATCCAGCGGGTGAACGTTCGCGAGATTCGCCCGATGGGACGAAACACGCAGGGGGTGCGGATCATGCGGGTCGACGACGGCGACTCGCTCGCCGCGGTCGTGCCGGTGCCACCGAGCGAGCAGGAAGAGGCCGACGTGACGCCCGTCACCGACGCATCGCCCGAGGTATAGTCCTAGGAGCATCCATCATCCGTGGCACCCCACACGTCGGGCGTCACGGCACGTTGAGCGGGGGAGGGAAGCATGCGGATCGGTGTGGTTGGGACCGGCTACGTTGGCCTGGTGACGGGAACCTGCTTTGCCGACAGCGGCAACACCGTCACCTGCCTCGACATCAACGCGGAGAAGGTGACGAGGCTGCAGCGGGGGGAGATCCCGATCTACGAGCCGGGCCTCGAAGAACTCGTCGAACGGAATGCCAAGGCCGGGCGGCTGCGATTCACGACCGACACCGCCGAGGCCATTCGGGCCGCTGAAATTGTCTTTCTTGCCGTCGGCACGCCGCCGGCGGCCGACGGCTCCGCCGACTTGTCGGCGTTGTGGAAGGTGGTGGAGTCGATCGCCCCTCACCTCGACCCCGAGGCGATCGTCGTGACGAAAAGCACGGTGCCCGTCGGCACCTGCGCCGGCATCGAGCGCCGGCTGAAGGCTGCGCTTGGCCGCGACTGCCATGTGGCCAGCAACCCCGAGTTTTTGAAGGAAGGGGCGGCGATCGACGATTTCCAGAAGCCCGACCGCGTGGTCGTGGGCGTTCGGTCGGCGGCGGTCGGCGAAAGGCTGCGGCTCCTCTACGTGCCGTTCCTGCGGACCGAGAATCCATTTCTCGTGATGTCCCCCGAGAGCTCCGAGATGACGAAGTACGTGGCCAATGCACTCTTGGCCACGAAGATCAGTTTCATCAACGAGGTGGCCAACCTCTGCGAACGCATGGAGGCCGACATCGACGACGTGCGGAGGGGCATCGGCCACGACAGCCGCATCGGCTTCGCCTTCCTCTTTCCCGGCGCCGGCTATGGCGGGAGTTGCTTCCCGAAAGATGTTCAGGCGCTCGCCTCGATGGCGCGGACGAGAGGCTTGGCCCCCCGCATCCTGACGGCGGTCCACGAGACCAACCTGGCCCAGAAGCAGGTGCTTGGTCAGAAGATCGATGCCCACTTCGGCGGCGATCTGGTGGGGCGAACCGTCGCCATCTGGGGGCTCGCGTTCAAGCCGAAGACCGACGACATCCGCGATGCTCCTGCGATCGACCTGATCGAGCGGCTGCTGGCGGGCGGCGCCACGGTGCGGGTGTACGATCCCGAGGCGATGGACAACGTTCGGGCGGTGTACGGAAGCCGACTCGTCTATGCCTCGGGAAGCATCGAGGCCATCGATGGAGCCGACTGCCTCGCGATCGTCACGGAGTGGAACGACTTCCGGCGGCCCGACTTCGACGCGATGGCCTCGCGCATGAAGGCGAAAGTCATCTTCGACGGCCGGAATCTCTACGCCCCGCGTGAGATGCGGGATCGCGGCTTCATCTACCACGCGATCGGCAAGGCCGCCGCCTCCTGAGTCGCACTGGTTTGACAGGCCAAGGGGCGTGGGGTTCAATCCCGTCTCTCACCCCCATCGGCTGGGAGTCGTTCGGCCGGCGTGTCTCGCTTCCTCTGTGGAGTTGCCCAATCGTGAAGCCTTCATCCTCCTTCATCACGTCGTGTGCGGCGGCGATGGTCGCATTCCTGGCCTCGAATACCGCGTTGGCCTCGGCGGACGTGGCGGCGTCGGAACGAGTGTGGCTCTTCGGCCCGTACGGCTTCTGGTGGCTCGTCGGCGTGGGCGGAGCCTGCCTCGCCCTCTATCAGGCGTGGCAGTTCTTCGTGTGGATGGAGGCACAATCGACCGGCACGCCCCGGATGGAGGAGATCGCCGGGTATGTCCGGACCGGTGCGGATGCCTACCTGCGTCAGCAGTACAAGGTGGTGGCGATGTTTTTCGGCGGCATCTTCGTGCTGCTGGCCGTGATGGCCTTCGCGCTGAAGGTGCAGAGCCCATGGGTGCCCTTTGCGTTCATCTCGGGCGGTCTTTTCTCCGGACTCGCCGGCTGGTTTGGCATGAAGACGGCCACGCTCGCCAGCAACCGCACCGCTGCCGGCGCGGAGCGTTCGCTCAACGACGGTCTTCAGATCGCCTTTCGTTCGGGCGCCGTGATGGGACTCACGGTGGTCGGACTCGGCCTCCTCGACATCATGCTCTGGTTCTTCATCCTCTACTGGCTCGTTCCCGGCCTCGGTTTCGAGCCGCTCTCGCTCGAAGAGATCACGGTGACGATGCTCTGCTTCGGCATGGGGGCCAGTTCGCAGGCCCTCTTTGCCCGCGTGGGCGGCGGCATCTTCACGAAGGCGGCCGACGTCGGCGCCGATCTCGTCGGCAAGGTCGAACACAGCATTCCCGAGGATGACGCGAGAAACCCCGCGACCATCGCCGACAACGTGGGCGACAACGTGGGCGACGTGGCGGGCATGGGCGCCGATCTCTACGAGAGCTACTGCGGCAGCATTCTGGCCACCGCGGCGCTCGGCGTGGCGGCGTTCTCCGACTACCGCATGCAGATGGCGGCGCTCTTCCTGCCGATGGCTATCGCCTCGATCGGCACGCTCCTGTCCGTGTGGGGGATCTATCAGGTGCGGACCGACGAGGATTCCTCGCAGAAGGCCCTGCTGGCGGCGCTGGGCAAGGGCATCAACATGTCGACGGTGGCCATCGTCGGTGCGTCGCTCGTGCTCACCTGGATGCTTCTCGGGTGGAGCAACATGGGCGTGGCCCTGTCCGTGATCGTCGGCCTGGTGGCCGGCTGGCTGATCGGCAAGTGGACCGAATATTCGACGAGCAACGAATACGATCCCACCAAGCAGCTCGCCGACCAGGCGTTGACGGGGCCGGCCACGATCATCATCGGCGGCATCGCCGAAGGCATGCTCAGCACGTGGGCGCCGGTGTTGATCACCGGGGCGGCCACCCTGCTCGCCTTCGGCTTTGCCAATGGGTTCGATTTCAAGCAGCCAGGGGCATTTGCGCTCGGGCTGTATGGCGTGGGCATCGCGGCGGTCGGGATGCTCTCGACGCTCGGCATCACGCTGGCCACCGATGCCTACGGTCCCATCGCCGACAATGCCGGTGGCAATGCCCAGATGTCGGAGCGGCCCGAGTTCGTGCGCGAGCGGACCGACGCGCTCGATGCGCTCGGCAACACGACGGCCGCCACGGGCAAGGGGTTTGCGATCGGCTCGGCGGCGCTCACGGCCCTCGCCCTGCTGGCGGCCTACGTCGAAGAGGTTCGCGTCGGCTTCGACCGATGGGGACAGTCGGTCGTTCATGCCACCCCGGGCGGCGAATCTGGTGACGCGCAGGCCACGTCGGGTGGCCAGTCGGTCGCCGAAGGTAACTGGGTGAAGCTTGCCGACGGCCTGGCGGTTCGCGTCGGCTCGTCGGTGCCCACCAATCAGACGGTGATGATCCTCGATCGATACGCTCCCGAGATGAAGGATTTCAACGCGCTCAAGACGGGATCGGTCTGGGAGGCGGCCCCGACGGGTGACGCGTTTGGCAGCTTGGAAAACGCCCGACGGGTCGTCGATGTGAAGCGGGCCCAGATGGCCGATTACATGCGGTTTTACGACGTCACGCTCATGAACCCCAAGGTGCTCGTTGGGCTGTTCATCGGTGCCATGAGCACGTTCGTGTTCTGTGCGCTCACGATGAAGGCAGTCGGGCGTGCGGCGAAGGGCATGGTGGAGGAGGTTCGTCGGCAGTTCCGAGAGAAGCCTGGCATCATGGAGGGCACCGACACGCCCGACTATGCCGCTCCCGTGGCCATCAGTACCAAGGCGGCCCAGAAGGAGATGGTCATGCCGTCGCTTCTCGCGCTCCTCGTGCCCGTCGTCGTGGGCCTCCTGCTCGGCGTCGGCGGTGTGATGGGGATGCTCGTCGGAGGCCTGACGACCGGGTTCTGCGTGGCGGTGTTCATGGCCAACGCCGGCGGGGCGTGGGACAACGCGAAGAAGCACATCGAGAGCGGTGTCCATGGTGGCAAGGGGACCGAAGCCCACAAGGCAGCCGTCGTCGGCGACACGGTGGGCGATCCCTTCAAGGACACGAGCGGCCCGAGCCTCAACATTCTCGTGAAACTCATGAGCATGGTGAGCGTGGTGGTTGCCGGTCTGGTCGTGCGGTATTCGCTCGAAGCCATGGGCATCTTCTGATGAGCGATGCAACCCGGATTCTCGTTTGACCTCGAGGCGGCCGACGGAGGGGCGCGGGCCGGCCGGCTCTCGACGCCCCACGGAAGTGTTTCCACGCCCCTGTTCATGCCGGTGGCCACCCTTGCCAGCGTGAAGGGGGTCGACATCGGCCGCGTTCGCGAGACGGGCGCGGGGATGATCCTCTCCAATGCCTACCACCTCCACCTGCGTCCGGGTGAGGCGATGGTGGATGCCGCCGGCGGGTTGGCATCCTTCATGGGATGGAGCGGGCCGACCCTCACTGATTCCGGTGGCTTTCAGGTCTTCAGCCTGGCGCAGCAGGTGAAGGTGACCGAAGAGGGCGCGTTTTTTCGTTCGCATATCGACGGACGTCCGGCGGAGTTCACGCCGGAGAACTCGATGCGGATTCAGCAGGCGATCGGCGCCGATGTGGCCATGCAGATGGATCACGTCGTGGCGTTGCCTGCCGATCGCGCCGTGGTCGAGGACGCGATGCGTCGTTCCGTGCGCTGGGCGGAGCGGTGTCGTGTCGCCCACACGCGACCCGATCAGGCGCTCTTCGGCATCGTGCAGGGAGGGCTCGACCCGGAACTCCGGCAGGAGAGCGCGGAACGCCTTCGGGCGATCGGCTTTGCCGGCTACGCGGTCGGAGGCCTCTCGGTCGGGGAGGGGCCGGAAGCAATGGTCGCCACGCTGAAGTCCACGATGCCCCACCTGCCCTCTGATCGTCCCCGCTACCTGATGGGGGTGGGGCAGCCCGAGGACATCATCGCAGCGGTGGCCGCCGGCATCGACATGTTCGACTGTGTGCTGCCGACCCGGTGCGGCCGCAACGCCCTGGTCTACACGTTTTCCGGTCAGGTGCGACTTCGAAATGCGAAGTATGCCGCCGATGTTCGGCCGCTCGAGGAGGGGTGCCCATGCGTCGCCTGCCGTCACGACCGGCGATATCTGCGGCACCTGTTCATGGCCGGTGAGATGCTCGGTCCGGTGCTCGCCTCCATCCACAATCTCACCTTCTACCAACGGCTCGTGGCTCGTCTGCGTGCAGCGATCGTGGCAGGTCGCTTCCATGAGGAGGCGGCAGGGCTTCTCGTGGCACTCCGGGGTGGTGAGAGCCCGGAACCGTGATGCGCCGGGCCTGCAGCCTCGCGGATGGTGGCTCGCGGCCGCACCGGACGCCTCGCCCTTGTCGCTCGCGGACGACGACCACTACATTCTCCGGTTCGGCTCGCCGGATCGTTCGGGGGGCCTGATGTCGTCGGATCCTGGCATGTTCGCGTCGATCTCGTTGCCCGTTGTGATCACCACCCTCCGTGGCGTGCCCTGCCTTGGGCAGGCCGCCGGGGCGGAAGGCCCGGGCACGCCTCCGCCGTTGATGCAGTATCTGCCGCTGGTGGCCATCGCCGCCGCGGCCTACCTGCTGCTCTTCCGGCCGGAACGGGAGCGGGTGAAGAAACAGCAGGATCTGCTCGGTGGCCTCAAGAAGAACGACCGTGTTGTCACCTCGTCGGGTATTTACGGCACCGTGGCAAGCGTCGATCGCGAGGCCGATCGGGTGATCCTCAAAGTGGATGAGTCGTCGAACGCCAAGCTCACCGTCACGCTCTCCAGCGTGGCTCGAATCCTTCGGGATGGAGCCGGTGGCGGCCAGGACGATGGCAGCGGAGGCTGAGCCGACGGCATCGATGTCCGCGGCGCCATCGATCACAGAAACAGGAAGGAACGGGATCCAGGCATGAACATTGCAACAGCAGCAGGTGTGGTTCTGGCTCAGGCCATGGTCGCAGGGGCGGCATCGCCCGCGGTGAACCAGCCATGGTGGAAGCAGGGGTGGGCGCTCGGAGGAATCACGCTCCTCACCTTGTGCGTCCCCACCTTCGTCGCCTGGTTTCTGTCGCGTCGACTTCGGGCGGCCGACATGTGGGGCCGGATCGCGGCGGTGCTCGTGGCGTTGACCGCGGGTTTCATCATCTGTCGTCTCGGATGGCCTCCGCGGCTTGGCATCGACCTCAAGGGTGGCCTGATCCTCGTCTACGAGGTCGACACCTCGAAGCAGGCCGATGCGAGGATCGACGACACCGTGCGTCGCCTGCAGGAGATTGCAACGACCCAGGATGGCGCCCAGGCGACGGTGTCGTTCGACAAGGCGGCACGATCGGCAACGGTCAAACTGGCCACGGCCGACAAAAAGGCCTGGGAGGCGTTCGCGGCCGCGGTGGCGGATGCCGAATTCGACCGCGTGGCGGTGCGCGAGGCGGATCGTCGCGAGTCGGCGGATGGGCTCGATCTGGTCTACGACCTCGTGCCCGAGGCGTCGCCCGTGGCCATGGACAAACTCGTCGCTGCGGTCAGCCGCCGCGTGAATCCGGGCGGACAGAAGGAAGTGACGGTTCGGCAGTATGGGCTCGACCAGATCGAGGTGATCATCCCCGAGATCGAGCAGTCGGAGGTCGACCTCATCAAGCGAATCGTGTCGAGTGCGGGCGTGCTCGAGTTTCGCATCCTGGCCAACCAAGACGATGCCCGGCATCAGGCCGCCATCGCACTCGCCGCGAAAACACCCGGTCAGACGGTTCGTCAGGGAAGTGAATCGCTCGCCCGTTGGGTGCAGGTTGATCCCGCCAAGTTCAACCCGGCCGAGGATCGACGGCTCGTCACCCGCACGGCGGCCGATGGCACGGTCGAAGTGCTCGTGATGATCGATCCGTTCACGGTGACGGGTGGTGATCTCGGCCGCGTGAGCCCGAGTCTCGACGAGAGCCTGAGCCCGTGCGTCAACTTCACGTTCAACTCACGCGGGTCTGCCCGGTTTGGCCTGCTCACGGGAAGGAATCTGCCCGATCCGGCCAACGGCTTGGAGAGCCGTCTCGGCATCCTGCTCGACGACGTGGTGCAGTCGGCCCCGTCGATCAAGAGCACGATCACGACGTTCGGGCAGATCACCGGCAACTTCAAGCAGCCGGAAGTCGACTTTCTCGTCGAGGTCCTGAATGCCGGCAGTCTTCCCGCAGCCCTTCGCAGCGAGCCGATCAGCGAGCAGCGAATCAGCTCCCAGCTCGGTGACGACACGATCAAGTCGGCGAGGCTCGCGATGCTGATGGCGACCGTGCTCGTGCTCACGTTCATGCTGGCGTACTACCGGTTTTCCGGGTTTGTCGCCGACCTCGCGGTGCTGCTCAACATCGTGCTGGTCGTGGCCGTCATGATTTCACTGAAGGCCGCGTTCACCCTGGCAGGTCTGGCCGGCCTCGTGCTGTCGGTCGGCATGGCGGTCGACGCCAACGTGCTCATTTACGAGCGGATGCGTGAAGAGCTCGACCGTGGGGCGGCCGTACGAATGGCGATCCGCAATGGATTCGCCCGAGCCTTCTCGACGATCGTCGACTCCAATCTCACGACGCTCATCACGGCCGTCGTGCTGTTTGCGATCGGCACCGACCAGCTGAAAGGCTTTGCCGTCACGCTGTTTTTCGGCCTCCTCCTGAATCTGTTCACGGCCGTCTTCTGCTCGCGGGTGATCTTCGACCTCGCCGAGCGGAACCGCTGGATCACGACCCTCTCGATGGGACGGCTCTTCAGCCAGCCCCACTATCAGTTCGTGCGTTGGATGAAGCCCGCGGCGATCGGGTCGCTGGCCTTCATCCTCGCGGGGCTCGCCGCCTCCTCTCAGCGTGGCCAGGGGCTCTTCGACATCGATTTCACCGGTGGAACGAGCGTGCAGGTTGAGTTTCAGCCTGACAAGCCGCTCGACATCGGCTCGGTTCGGAAGGCGGTGGCCGACCTGCCCGATGCGGCGGTGAGTTCGGTGACCGTTGCCGGATCGGCGCCCGACCTGCGCTACAAGATCGACACGTCCCTGCGGAGCGAGGATCCCGGCGAGGTCGAACGTCGGATCCGGGACCTTTTCCCGGATCGGCTTGCGACCTACGGCATGGAAATCGTGAACGTGAGCGCCGAGTCGCGCGGTGCCGAAGGGGCCGAGGCGGGGAGCGATGCACCGGCGCGATCCACCACGACCGCCGCGCTTCGATTTCCGCAGAAGATCAGTCGTCCGACGCTCCGCGAGACCATCAAGACCGCGCTCGCGGCGGCTGGCATCGGGGATGCCGATTTCGAACTCGCGTCGACCGAGCCCGGCTTCGCCTCCGGGCGACCGTGCGGCGAGTGGACGCTCACCACGTCACTCGATCCGGCCTCGACGCAGAGCATGCTGGGGACGGTGAAGTCGAATCTCGCATCGACACCGGTCTACCTGGCCGCCAACTCCATCGGTGGGAAGGTGGCGGGCAACACCCAGGTGACGGCGGTGTACGCGCTCCTGGCGAGCCTCGTGATGATCGTGCTCTACGTCTGGATCCGATTCCAAAACGTGGCGTTCGGTGTGGCCGCCGTGGTGGCGCTCGCCCACGACGTGCTCGTGGCGGTCGCCTGTCTGGCAATGAGCACCTACGTGGCGCCGTTCCTCGGCTGGGCCCTCGTGGATGACTTCAAGATCAGTCTCGACGTGGTGGCGGCCTTGCTGACCATCATCGGCTTCTCGATCAACGACACGATCGTGATCTTCGACCGCCTCCGTGAGATTCGCGGCAAGAGCCGATTCGTCTCGGCGGACATGATCGACAAGGCCGTCAATCAGACCTTGAGTCGAACGGTGCTCACGTCGGGCACGGCGTTTCTGGCGACCGTGATCCTCTATGCCGTCGGTGGCCAGGGGATCCATGCGTTTGCCTTCACGATGCTCGTCGGCATCGTGGTAGGAACCTACAGCACGATCTACATCGCCTCGCCGCTCGTGCTCCGGCTGCAGCACGTGTTTTCCGGGGAGTCGAGTCCTCGCGGGGCTGCAGCACGAGCCGGCTGACGGGTGGTCGCTCTGGGGTAGTCGCTCTGGGGTGGTCGCTCTGGGGTGGTCGCTCTGGGGTGGTCGTGCTCAGGTTGCGGGTTGTTCTGACGGGTGAAGGTCGTCGGAACACGCCGGTTCTGCGACGACGGTGTTCACCACTGATGCTTCCGAAGGCGGCTGCCGATCGACCTCACGCCCAGCCGCAGCGCATGGTTGCATGACGATCATGCGGCCGGCATGGTCGCCGTTGAAGGCGAGGCGAACGTGCGGACACTGCTCGGTGGGCTGAGATTCCTGGTCGGCATCGCGATGGTTGCGGGCGGGGTGTCACTCGCCATGCCGTTGTTCACCCTCGTGGCGGCGG
Source organism: Pirellulales bacterium (assembly GCA_017853835.1). GTDB lineage: Bacteria > Planctomycetota > Planctomycetia > Pirellulales > UBA1268 > QWPN01. Next base: position 36,071 of record JAFMIU010000027.1, read on the forward strand.
CCTGGAACGCCGGTTCGGTGGCAGGCCTGCCACCGGCAGTGCCTTCACCGGGAGCACCGATCGTTTCTCCACCTCCTGCCGTGGCGTCGCCGCCGGTGACGACGGCCGGGTGGATGGGGCCTGATGCGGTGTGGCCGCCCGCTGTCGAGCCGAGAGCCGATTACCTGCCGCCCTCGGTGCCAGAACGCCTGCCCTCGGTGCCAGGGGCCGTGGTGGCCCGCGGGCCCGATCTCGACGCCACCTACCGATCGACCCTCGACGTTCCTCCTCCGCCGCTGCTCGACGCCCAGGCGGCTCCGCCCGCCGTGGCCGCATGGGCCACGGAAAGGCCGCACACACCCCATCCCGATCTGGTTGCCGATTCTTCGGTCGTGCCGTCGGTCTACGTCATCCACGACGGGGATGATCTGACAGGCATCGCCACACGGTTGTATGGCCACCCCGGGGCCGCCGCTGCGTTGTGGACGGCCAACCGCGACGTGATCCCCGATCCCAATCTGCTGCCCATCGGCGCCGCCCTGCGGGTGCCGCCCCCATGGACCGTGGAAGGCCTTCCTGCGACGTCGGGTGGCGCTCCCCGGTCAATTGAGCCACCGTCGAGCGTGCCCCCGCCACGAACCCTTCCGACCCAGCCGGTGTCGGCGGGCAGTTGGCTGGGCGCTGCCGTGTGCCGACGGCAGCCGGTTTCAGCGTGAACGCTCGACCACCGTGCTGATGAACCAGGGGATGGGGCTGCCGGCAACCTTGGGCTGGCTTGCCAAAGCATCGGCGGTGACGGCCGTCGGAAGCGAGAGCATGATCACGCTCGCTTCGCCGAGATCGACGGGCGACTTCTTGTCACCGCTTTCATGCCATTCCTTCGGTCGGGCCCGCTTCAGCAGGTCGAAAACCTTCGTGGCGTCACGATCGTTCTTGCCTCCGATCACCATGATGGGCATCGTCTGCTTCAGGGTGGCGTTGGAGAGAGCCGGGGCCATGCTGAAGCCACGCAGGGCGTAGGTCGGGCTGATGAGCACCAGGCCCGCCACCTCGCGGCCTTGGGGGCCGCTGGCAATGTCGGGCCAGGCTGCATCGGCAACGGCCCAGGCGGCGGCCAGGGTGGCGCCCATCCCCGAGCCCACGACGAACAGCGGAACCTCGTCGAGGTGTCCAGACGCTTCCTCGGATTTGATCCAGTTTCTGACCGTTTCGATGTCTCCTCGGACGGACGCCTGGGTGCGCACCGTGCCGCCTCGCGTGGCGGCCATCATTTCGAAATCCTGCCGCTTGAGCACTTTGGACTGATCGGTGTCGCCCTTCGGCACCCCTTCGATCATCGATTCACCATGGCCGCGAAGGTCCGGGGCGATCACCAGGCATCCCGCCGCCTGAAGGGAGGAGGAAACGGCCTCCACCGATCGATGGGATCCGCCGAGGTCGTGCAGAAGGATCACGATGGCCTGTGGGCTGCCACTGCCCGGGGCGTAACACCAGGACGACAGTTGGGTGCCATCCGTCGCCTGCAGGCTGAGCGGTTTCACGGCGTCTTTCGCCGCAGCCGCCCCGGTGGCTGGAGCCTCCGCAGCGTCGCCACGGACCGCCGAAAAGCCCCAGCACGCGATGACAACCCCGAGAAAACACCGTCGCCACATGATTTCTACCGGCCTGGAACCGGCTCCCTGCAGGAACGACGCGGCACGAGCACGCGGCGCCGTCTAGAATACAGACACGAGGCACGGTTGTGCCATCCATTGTCCGGCCCGACGCTCGATCGCGTTGGGAACGTCACCGGTTTGGGACCAGCACCATGTCGATGCCGACCACGACGCACCGGGAACGACAGGGTGTGGCCGTGGTGCCCGACATGGCCCGGGGAGCGCCGGCCTGGCTCGTGAGTGTCGTGGTCCACGCCGTCGTGCTCGCGGCTCTTGCGCTCGTGGGGATTCCGTCGCTCGACGCCATCCGGCACCCGATCACGATCGTTGCTCCGACAGAACCTGTCGAGGAAATGATCGTGGTTCCCGAGATGGTGGTCAGCCCAGACACCGAGTCGGCGCCCGCGGTGGAGGTCGGCAGTGTGGACGTGGCTGCAGCGGTGGCCCCGGTCGTGGCCGAAGATCCGCTCGTGGTGTTGGATCCCGCGGAGGCGATCGACGCGCAGATCTCCGTGGCCGACATCGATCAGCCCGTCGCCGCGGCCGAGTTGGCCGACTATGTCGATACCGGGCGTCTCGGCCCCGGCGATACAGGCGTTGGCGTTTCCTCTGCCGGAGGTGCCGTCGATCGACTGACGGCGGAAATTGCCGCGTCGCTTCAGCAGCGTTCGACCGTGGTCTGCTGGGTGTTTGACCAGTCGGTGAGCCTCGCCGGACAGCGACGCGACATCGCCACACGGCTCGGGCGGGTCTTTGATGAACTGGCCGCTTCAGGGCAGGAGGCCCATGGGCACGAGCTCTTCAACCTCGTCCTCGCCTATGGTCAGCGGGTGGCAGCCGTCGTCGATGAGCCCACCCGTGCGACGGCGCCCGTCATCGAGGCCATTGCGTCGATTCCAGTCGACGAGTCGGGCGTCGAGATGACCTTTTCGGCCGTCGAGGAGGCCGCCAGACTGGCGAAGCGGGCGAGGATCAACCCGAAGACACGCAACGTCATGATCGTGGTCTTTACCGACGAGGTCGGCAACGATCAGTCGAAGGCTGATCAGGTCGCCGAACTGTGCCGCACCCAGGCCATGAGTGTCTGCGTGGTGGGGGTGCCGGCACCGTTTGGTCGCGCGGATGTGAGGATCAAGTTTCGCGAGTTTGATCCGAAGTTTGCTGACGACGTGCAATGGGCCGTGGTGGAGCAGGGGCCCGAAACGCTCTATCCCGAGGTGGTGCGGGTTCGATCAGGCAACGAGGCCGACGAACCGATCGACTCCGGCTTCGGACCGTTCAGCCTCTCAAAGCTCTGTGCCGAGACCGGCGGTATCTACTTCTGCGTTCATGCCAACCGTGAGGCCCGCGGGCGGGTGAGCGACCGGGACGTGGCCGACATGTCGTCGACCCTCCGATACTTTTTCGATCCGGAGGTGATGAGGTCGTACCATCCCGACTATCTGCCGGCCGCCAAGATCGAAAGCCAACTGTCGAAGAATCGGGCCAAGCGGGCGCTGGTCGATGCCGCCAAGGTTTCCGAAGTGGGGCCGATGGATTCGCCGCGTATGGAGTTTCCACGTCAGGACGAGGGCAAGCTCGTGCAGCTGCTCAGCGATGCGCAGAAGGCGTCGGCGGTTCTTCAGCCCAAGATCGACGCCATTTACGCCACGCTCGTGACGGGGCTTCCGGATCGAGACAAGGTGTCCGAACGGCGATGGCAGGCAGGGTATGACCTGGCCCTGGGCAGGGTGGCGGCGTTGAAGGTGCGGACCGATGCCTACAACATCATCCTGGCCCAGGCCAAGTCGGGGATGAAGTTCAAGACTGCGACCAGCGACACCTGGCGGCTTGTTCCCGACAATGACATCTCGGCGGTGGGGTCCCAGACGGAGAAAATCGCCACCCAGGCCCGCACGATGCTCGAGCGGGTGGTGAAGGAGCACCCAGGCACGCCGTGGGCCCACCTCGCTGCATTGGAACTCAGGCAGCCACTTGGCTACCGGTGGGAAGAGGCCACCACGGGCGTGAACGCACCCAAGCCCGGGGGTGGTGGAAATGGGCAGCCGCGTGACGACATGCGTCGCACGGTCGCGCCACCGAAGCCCCGGCGGCCACTGAAGAACATTTAGCGCGCTGGTGCCCCGTGGAAGCCCAACGGCGTGAGCCGTGGGACCGGCGCGGTGAAACGCACGGCGTGTGTGGCCGTCCCGGCGTCGTCTCTGGCTTGGGGGCGCTTGTGGGCGCTTGTGTAGTGGCACGCTTCGGGGTTGCCCACACGCGGATGGTCGCGCCGTCGCCACCGTCCCGGCGTCGGCTCCGGCTTGTGGGCGCTTGTGGGCGCTTGGGTGATGGCACGCTTCGGGGTTGCCCACACGCGGATGGTCGCGCCGTCGCCGCCGTCCCGGCGTCGGCTCCGGCTTGGGGGCGCTTGGGTGGTGGCACGCTTCGGGGTTGCCCACACCCCGTCGCCGGACGCTCGCGTCGGGC
>JAFMIU010000178.1 GCA_017853835.1 Pirellulales bacterium
GGGGTATCTGCGTCACGGGGGCCAGCACGACGATGAACGCCCGGTTGTGCTTGCCCGTGATAGCCTGCCTCGCGATGGCTTGGATGAGTTCCACGCTGCCCATGAAGCGGTGCAGGTTCTCGAACAGCAGGACCGTCGTGCCGGAGCCTTGCGAAACTTGCGGCATGGCCCGGATGACAGCGAGCGGGTCCTGTGTCTCTGTGACGCCCGGGATCGCGATCTGTTCGATGGGGAACTGAATCCCGGAGTCGCAGTTCCAGATTCCAAGCCGCCAAGATTCGGCGCGGCACAAGTCGGTTATTTCTCGGGTGGCCTCGTGGGGTTCGTGAGTTTGGACCCATATTCCCGTGAAGCAGGCCGAGACGAGTTCGTGGAGGCGGGTGGTGAGGGTGGGGGATGGAGGAGGTGCGGGTGTGGTCGTGTTCTTGGATCGGGGCATAGTGTCTCCGTGGAAGGGGGTGATGGGACTTGGCGAACAGGCTCTATTCCGCCAGCGCCTTCCCGCGGCCGAGCATCCAACTCTCGGGCTGAATCTTCCCGAGCCAGTCGGCCACGGTAGGGATGCGACCGAGGTCTTCGAGGACGTGCTGCTCGCCGATGAACCTGACTGGAAGAACCCTGCCGGTCGAGAGCGTGATCGTGCTGCCGAAGAGGGCCTCCAGCATGAAGATGCCCTCGGAGTGATGCCGCAGGGCACGGTGCCGAAAGTCAGCCATGTGGCTCTTCGAGGCGTCCAGCCACTCGTGGAGCCGAAGGTATTCAAGGGGCTCGCCGCCGTACTTCCGGGCTGAACTCTCGGCGTGGTGGTAGGGGTGTGCCATTACAGGTCGAACTCCCGGGTGCTGTCTCGGGTGTCGGTGTAGTTCTCCTGATGCTGGATCGTGACCTTGGCAGTCTGGGTGTCGAGCGTGAGCGTGCCCTGCGATCCGTCGTTGATCTCGAAGCCCGCGGGCAGGAACTCGTAGAGCACGTTCTCGATCTCGGGGTGGCTGGCTGCCCTGACCATGTCCATGTTCACGGGCTGGTCATGGGCGTCGAGGTACGTGATGCCGTCGATGCAGCCGGAGTCGCCGTAGCCGCTGTACTCCCCGCGAACCCTGATGATTCCCCACTGCTTGAGCCGGGGAATGATCTCGGTCTTGAGTCTGGCCTTGGCCGTATCGAGCCGGGCGAGTTCCTGCTGGCGGTACTGGGCCATGAACTGCTCCAAGTACTCGTGGTCGGTTGGTGTCATGTGTGGGCCTCCGGGGGTTGGTGTCGGTGGTGTTCATGCTGGCGCTAGTTCCCCTGCTGGAGGTGCTCGCCGGTGCTGGTCTTGCCGTAGAACTCGGGCAGCAGGCTTTCCTTGCCAGCCACGCCCAGCGCACGCTCAATGTCCCGCGTGGCATCCCGGCATGACGAGCCTGTGAAGCCCGAGGTCTTGATGCTTGTGGCACCTTCGGGCGACACGGTGATCTCGATGGTCTTCGTGGTGGTGCTCATCAGGCGGCACCTCCCACGCGCACGGTCACACGAATCGAGCCATCCTGCAGGCGGGTTTCCGAGACGCTGTGGCCCTTCTTTCGGGCTTCGATCTTGGCCTTCTCGACGGCGTATGCCTGCAGGAACGAGTTCAGGTGCTTCTGCTCACCCCAGTGGCCGTTGTAGTTGTCGTACTGGAGTTGGCCGGTCGCGAGATTGGCCACCACGGGGTACGACCAGCCCGGAAGTTGGATACACAGGCCCGTTGCTGTGGCTGAAAAGAGCCTGACGGTCTTGTGCACGGGTGTTGGAATCTGGAGGCGAGTGCAGGCGGCTTTCACAGCAGCCTCGTCCCTGATCTCAGTCTTGATTTCGACGACGTGGCTCAAAACGGGAAGTCTCCGGTGGTGTGGTTGTCGGCGGGGCTCGTGTGCTCGATCGCGGGAAGGTCAGGCTCGTGGTCGTGGTCATATGGGCCGTCATCCGAAAGCCGCCGCAGGCCAGAGTCAGCCAGTAGCACGCCGGGCCTAGTTCCAACGATCTCCTCGACGAGCACGCTGGCGAGGTGGGAGTCGGTGTCGCTGGCTCGTGTGACCATCCAGCAGGCCGCGCAGCCCAGGGCCAGCACAGCCACGGCGATGAGCACAGGCCCCGCGGTATGTAACGCCGCAGCCCATGCCGAGTTCGTCGCCGCGAGTTGGCCGAGGTGTGTGAGTTGCTGGGCGAGGTTGGTGCGTTCGTTCGAGAGCGCGGTCACGGCTTCGAGTATCTGGCCGTGCTGCTGGGCCTGAATGTTGGCGGCTTCAGTGGCGATTTGGGCGGCGCGTTGGAGGGCCCGATTCGCCGCTTCGATCTTTGGGTCGGGCCCCCAACTGAACCACCCGGCGTCAGCAGAACCCCCGAAGAGGCCCAGCACCGCGCCGACGATGGCCGCGAGGAGCCATGCCGGGGAGGTCAGCCAGAGGAAGACCTTCACGAGCGACCAGCCGGAGAGGAAGAAGAACTTGAGGAGCCAGACGGTTGGGTTCAGCAGGTACGGGAGCACGGTGGCGAGGGTCATGAGCGTCTCCGATGTGAGGTGGGGATGTTCGAGGGGCCGCGATGTTCGGCGGCGTAGCCGGACCGTTGGCGGAGTTTGTCTAGTAACCGCGCAGCGAGGTCTTGGAACGCCCGGCGGATTCGATGCTCGCGGGAGAGGGCGACAGCCAGCCCGGAGGCGAGCAGGGCG
>JAFMIU010000179.1 GCA_017853835.1 Pirellulales bacterium
AAGCCAGAGGTTCACCATGCCGGGCGGCTCGCCGTCGTGGCTCGCACGATCGCCACCGTGGCATCCATGGTTCGTGCCCTGGCGGGTGAAATCGTGCGGATTCACGGGGAATCCGGCATGGGCGGGGCTGCCTCCGCTCCGGTACCCTCAAGGAGCCCCCCGGAGGTGAATCCATGCGTTCGCTCGTGCTGTCGTTTCTCGCCCTCGCCATGTCCGCTGGAGCCTGTCTGGCTCAGGTGGCCGCGCCCGCCAAGGTGCCCGTCGTCTTCGCCGCCTACGCCACGCCCCTCGAAGAACCATGGAACCAGGTGATTCACCAGTCACTCGTCGATCTGGAGAAACTCGGACGGATCACCTACGCCTGGCAGGACAAGCTCACCACGCCGGCCGCCATGACGTCTGGACTCCAGTCGGCGCTCATCCGTCGCCCGGATCTCGTCGTCGCCGATGGCGTGGAAGCCCTCGACGCCATCAAGGCCGTGGCAGCCGCCAATCCGGGGCTGACATTTCTCGTGGGTACCTCGCAGCCGCCGGTCGCCCCCAACCTGTCCGTGTTTGACAGCAACCTTTCAGAGCCGGCCTATCTCTGCGGCATCGCCGCCGGAAAGCTCACGAAGTCGGGCGTTGTCGGTGTCGTCGCCGGCAAGAGCGACACACAGGTGCATCGGGCGATCAACGCCTACATGCAGGGCGCGCGTGAGGCCAACCCGTCGGTCAAGGTGAAGGTGACGTTCATCGACTCATGGTATGACCCGCCCAAGGCCAAGCAGGCCGCCTTCGACCAGATCGCCGCCGGTGCCGATCTGATCTGGGCCGAACGTGAGGGGGCCATCGCCGCCGCCCGCGAGAAGGGCGTCATGGCGTTTGGCAACCTCGTCGACCAGAGCGGCGAAGGCCCTGAGCATGTTCTCACCGGCCCGGTCTGGAGCATGGCCCCCCTCGTGGACCACGTCACCAAGCTGGCGGCCGCGGGAATGGTGCGTTCGGAAAACTACATCGACTTTTCATCCCTCGCCCGCGGTGGGGCCGTGCTCGCGCCGTGGCACGGCTGGAACGACCGGCTTCCTGCCGATGTGCTCCAACTCGTTCGCGACAAGCAAAACGCCATCAAAACCGGGGCCATCGTGATCGCCCCGAGCGCCGATCGACCCGTCGGCGAATGATCTTCATGCCGGAACCACGCCGGATCAGTCGAGGAATCGGCGCATGGTGTCGAGGTAGGCCGGATCCGACGAGACGTCGTTGTGCCCGGCCGTCGGGAACAACGCCTCCACCGCGATGCCCTCGTCGAACGCCGCCAGGAGCCGATGGGTGTGTGACGCCGGCACCACCTCGTCCTGGCCGGCAGTGATCACAAGCGTTGGGCAGGTGACGCGGGGAGCGTCGAGCACCGTCTCAAACCGGTCGGCCAAAAGCAGTCGCACCGGGAGAAAGGGAAAGAGCCTCGCTCCGATGGCCACGATGCTGTCGAAGGGCGCCACGAGCACGAGCCGACGAACGGGCCTGGTCACGGCCAGACGGGTGGCGATCGACGATCCGAGGCTCCGGCCGATCACGTCGATGTCCGGATGCATCGCCTGCACATGATCGAAGACCGCCGCCGCATCCTGCCGCAGCGACTGCTCCGACGGCGAACCCGTGCTCCCACCGTAGCCGCGATAGTGCGGAGCGTAGATGGCCCGGTCCGGAAAGGCATGGGCCAGTTCGGGAACGGTCTGCGACACATCCTCGGCGTTGCCCCCGAAAAAAAGGATCGCCCGCGATCCCTCGCGCGGACACGTGGCAACCCTGATCGTGGCCCCGGGCACGTCGAGGGAGAGCGTCGGCACGTGGCCGAGGGCAGGTGTGGGGTGAAACAGCAGCGAGCGTTGCGTGGCGAAGACCACGCCGCAGAGCGTCGCGTAGACCGCCACCAGCACTCGCGCGGCGACGATCGCGGCACGTTTCATGGCACCCGTTCTGCCAGTCGAAGGAGATGGCCGGAAAGACGAGTGGAGACAACCCTACCGTCCACGGCCCGCCGTGCGAACCAAGGCCCGGGCCGCGTCTTCGGCTCGGAGTTTGGCATCGATCGCCTCGTCGCCCGTGGCTCGGCTGCCGGTCACCCGCTCCAGTTCGGCGCGGGCTTCGGCGGCGTCGATCTTTTCCGCGGGAACGGCCCGCTGCGTGATCACGGTCACCTCGTTGTGCCCGACTTCCACAAACCCACCCTCGACGAAGAGACGGCGGACCGAATCGGCCGAACTTCCCGTCTCGCCCACGATCCGAACCTCACCGGCGCCAAGGCGGCCGATGAAGGGGGAATGCCCCTGGCCGACACCTCGCTGCCCGTCAAACAACGGCAGCGTCACCGAACGGGCGCGGGTGTCGAGGCTCGTCTGCTCGGGGGTGACGATCACGCACCGCACCGATCCGGACTGTCTGGGTTCTGCCATGGTCGTGGTTTCCGTCTGGCGGGTCGTGGGGATCAGGCCTTGGCGGCCATCTTCTTGGCCTGCTCTTCGGCCTGCTCGATCGGGCCGACGTACATGAACGCCTGCTCGGGGAGATGATCCCACTTGCCGTCGGCGATCTCCTCGAACGAACGGATGGTGTCGTCGAGGCTCGTGATCTCGCCCGGCTTGCCGGTGAAGACCTCGGCCACGAGGAACGGCTGCGACAGGAACCGCTCCATGCGGCGGGCCCGAT
>JAFMIU010000180.1 GCA_017853835.1 Pirellulales bacterium
TCGCTGTCCACGCACGCCGGCTTTCGGAATGTGGACAACCCCTCGCTCACCAAACAACTGGAAACTGGGTTTTCTCAATCTTCCAGCTCCCGCAGTCCGATACCCCACCTTGTGGGGGATTTTCGACTGGAGTTCCTGATGTTCACGACGTTGATTCGCAGGCTGAGTTGGTGCTCGCTGTCCCTGGCCCTCTTCCCTTCTTTTGCCGAGGATTCACTGGTTCTTGATCCAGCGGTGGACTGTCAGCAGACGGGCTTTGCGGAGTCCTGTTCCATGCCCTGTCATGTCCTCGACCCGCTCGGTATGGATCCCGTCTGGAGCGGACGCGTGGATGCCCTTCTGGTCTGGCGGAGTTCGCCTCAATCCCTCCCGCTGTTTGAGAGCGTGCCCGGCGCGTCGGTACTCAACACGGCCGACTTCGGCAGCGGTATGGCCGCCGGTTCAAGGTTTTCGATCTTTCGGCACACGGGCGACCAGGGGGCTGTCGAGTTCACGTTTCTTCGGGTTCAGAGCTTCGTCGCCTCGGAATCCCTGCCTCCGACCCAGGGTGGCTACGTGCAGGCCGAGCATGGCATTTATTGCTGCCCGTCCGAAACTCCACTCAACACCATCGGTAGCGGCTTGTCGAGCAGCCTCCAGAGTTTTGAACTCAATCGCCGTTTCCCGACAACCGGCCGTTGGCAATGGCTCACCGGATTTCGGTGGGTGCAGTGGCACGAGGATCTCACCCTGCGCACGGAGTATGGTCCGCCCCAGATGACCTTTCAAAACGACTACCAAACGACGGTATGGAATGATCTCTACGGATGGCAGCTTGGGGCCGATTCAGTTCTTTGGGGGCAAGGGGAGCCATGTCGGATCGAAGGTATCGGAAAAGCCGGGGTCTACGGCAACACGGCTACCCAGCGATCAATAGCAACGAACACCGCGGTTCAACCCCCTGCGACGCTCACTGTTGCCACGAATACTTCCAGCCTGGCATTCGTCGGAGAAGTTGGCCTCACGGCTATCTACGACATCACCGACCGGATATCGGTGCGGGCTGGGTATACGGCGCTGTGGCTTGAAGGACTGGCGACGGCACCCAACCAACTCGACCACCAGGATCTTTGCTTCAGTGATCCGATTCGCGGCGCCACTGATACTGGCGGCGGTGCGTGGGTGCAGGGTATCACTCTCGGCCTCGAGGCCCGCTACTGATCATTCGCCGATCTCCGCAGGCAGGTGCGCCGCCGTGACGTCATCCCCAGCGTCGCGGCGGCGCCGGCCACGGCCACGGTGAAGCATTTTGGCTCTGGGGCCGCAAAGTCGACCTGGACGTAGCCAAGATCCCAGCCGACACCAACCGAGCATGCAGAGCCGAGATTGGCGTTGGTGAACCGCAGACGCAGGCTGTCAATCTCCTGCTCCGGGAAGGTGATCACTGCCACGCTTGGCACCATCTTACCGAAACCGGACGAGTAGCCCGGTGTCGAGCCGATGAACGTCGCCCCGCCGTTGACCAGTGGGAAAAGGTCGGCGTAGCCGCCGGACGGCGGAAGAAAGGCGGGGATGACGAGCGCCTGTTGGTCGACGTGATTTGGCCAAAGGGGTGACGAGCCGAACGGGTCGGCTGGCACGAGAGCGGCAAGCGTGTCGCTTTCCCAGGCAGAGGTCGGAATGCCGACGAACGGGCCCCCGTTGATGCTGTATGCAACCTGGCCAGCGGCTGCGGGAACCGTTGCCGCCGGCCCAAAATCGAATCGGTGTGCGATGCTGATCCTCAGCGTGTCAAACAGCCTGCCACGGTTGACCGAGTCGGATTGTTCACTGACGGGGATCGGCGGGCTGACGAGGTGATTGCCCGTGGCCACGAGCGGCCCATAGACCGGGGCCCAGTCCACACTCCACGTTTCATTCGCATGAGTCCACCGGGCTCCCTTTGCAGGATCGGCGGGTGGCAGGAAGCCGAGCAATCCGACGGGTGTCGGCGTCCAGCCGAGCGGTCCACGCGAAAAGTCGAACGAGTTGTCGACAAAAACGGTACCGGCAGTCGTCGTTCGGCCGACGAGTGCGATAAAAAGTCCAAGCACAACAGTGCCAGACACGAGCCACCGACGAACAGCATGAAGAGTGCAGGCAAAGCAGATGAATCCCATGGCGAGGCTCCAGGAGCGGATGAAAGGGCATCCGCTGCCCGAAGCGTCTGACCGAATCCGTTGGCTTGGCAATCTCGGCAAACGTGTTCAACCATTCGCCATCACAGAGTGGCTTGGACAGCGCCGCCTCGGCATCCTGGAAAAATCAGGATCATTCGCCTCAAAGCGCGAATGGACACTCCCGGCTTGCTTGAAAATCTCGTGCCGCCGCGCGGGCACGGGCATCGGCAACGCGGGAATTTGGCACCGCATCGCAAACTCGAGCGAGGTGTGACGGTATGTCCCGGGTGGGCGAGGAATGAGCGATTCTCCCGTAACCCGTCGCCTGGACGCCCCCCAGCGCCAACCGCGCAACTCACGAGCCGTTCGCCAGCCGGAAGACGGTCCCTGAAGTGCCATTGCACGGGCTTCTGCGTTCAACCATAGCTACGAGGAACCGATTGTTCCGCGATCGAGAAGGCTATCAATGAGCGCCGATCTTGTGTCGATCGTCGTCGTGGTTCGCCGCGCTGCGGGA
>JAFMIU010000028.1 GCA_017853835.1 Pirellulales bacterium
GCCCAGCCCAGCCGACGGCATCGTTGACCATCGTGCCGGGATCCTTGCCCACCTGGGGATCAACGCCCCGCTCACGAACCCAGTAGATGAGCAGCAGGGCCGCGCAGATCCACGCGACGTAGTGTCCGAGAAACATCCCCGACGCGCTCGCCCAGCCGGCGCTCGGCCTCTTCGCGAAGCGCAGCACCGACAGGTCGGCCATGCCGAGGTGCATCGCCGCGTTGCAAAACCACCCGAAGAACACGATGCCGAGAAACGAGATCGTCCGAGGCGTCCCCTCGGCGGGCGTGAGGAGGGCCCAGACATCGGCCGTGTGAAGCCGGCCGAGCGTGATCAGCGCGCAGGAGACGAAGATCAGAAACATCCACGGCGCCGCAAAGTGCCCGACCTGGGCCACCACGCCGTAGCCCTTCAGGGCGACCGTGGTCATCGCCACACCGATGACCACGCAGGAGATGATCCACGCGGGCCCGGTGGGCATCGTCGACTGGAACGTTGGCATTTCGATCGTGCCGGCCGGGAAGAACGGCCCCACCGCTGTGGCCGACACGGTGATCATGGATCCGGCGAGGAAGCAGAAGAGGAGACCGTTGGCGAGGTTGTAGAGCTTCACGAGCCAGCCACCGGCGATCTTCTCGAGCTTGTAATAGAGCGTGAGCCGCTCACTGCAGGCGATCGTCGCCGTGAGGTAGCGCCAGGTGAGCACGGCCAGCAGATTGCCGAGGAAGAGCCCGACGATCAGGCCGAAGGCGTCGGCCCCCCATTTCACGAACAGCGGACCGATCATGAACTCGGTGCCGGCGGTGTGTTCGCCGGCATACATGCCCCAGAAGGCCGTGGGCCCCTTGAGCGCCTTCTCGGGAACGCGGCGCCGTTCGAACTCGCTCGATGCGGCGTGCTCCAGTTCCTCGACGTCGTGCAGCACCGTCTCCACGTCGTGCATCAAGTCGCTCATGTTCGCTTCCCCATGACGTTCTTCTCGTACTTCCGCACGTCGTCGAGCCAGGCCTCGCCGACGGGCACTCCCTTGGAGTGGCAATAGTGATCCCAGATCGCTCCGAAGGGCAACCCCTTCGCCTCCTCCTGGAAGGCGAGGCGGGCCGTGAGGTCGCCCTCCCTCTCCGCCTTGCGAATCGCCGGAGGCTCGAGCAGGGCGATCAGCAGGGCCCGGAGCATGTTTCGCGTGCCGATCGCCCAGGCGGCAATCCGGTTGATGCTGGCATCGAAGTAGTCGAGCCCGACATGCACCCGCGACACGTCGCCGCAGGCCACGATCTCTCGGGCGATCGCCAGAAGATCATCGGTGAGCGTCACCACATGGTCACTGTCCCAGCGAACGCCCCGGCTCACGTGGAGCAGGATCTCGGGCAGATACACGAGCACGCTCGAAATCTTGTCGGAGATGCTCTCGGTGGGATGGTAGTGGCCGGCATCGAGACAGAGCAGCTTCTTGCGCGTGACGCAGTAGCCGAGGTAAAACTCACTCGACCCCACGGTGCAACTCTCGCTGCCGATGCCGAAGAGCTTGGGCTCCACGGCGTCGAGGTTGTGCTTCGGCGACAGCGGCTTCTCAAACACCGCGTCGAGCGACTCGGCGAGCCGCTCGCGGGGCGCCAGCCGGTCGGCGGGCGTGTCCTTGAACCCGTCGGGCACCCAGACGTTTGTCACGCAGGGAGTGCCGAGCGCCTTGCCCATGGCCGCCCCGATCTCCCGCGACCGGCGACAGTGCTCGATCCAAAACCTCCGGATGCCGCGGTCGGCGTGGGAGAGCGTGAAGCCGTCGGCTGCCTTGGGGTGCGAGAAGCAGGTGGGATTGAAATCGAGGCCCACGCCCCGGCTCTTGGCCCAGGCGATCCAGTTGGCGAAGTGCGAGGCGTCGATCTCGTCGCGATCGACCTTCTTGCCGCCAAACTCGCCGTAGAAGGCATGGAGGTTGAGCCGATGCTTCCCGGGGATCACACCCAGAGCCGCATCGAGGTCGCTGCGGAGTTCGTCGGGTGTGCGGGCACGGCCGGGATAGTTGCCCGTCACGGCGAGGCCGCCGCCGACGGATCCTCCCTGATGCTCAAACCCTCCCACGTCGTCCCCCTGCCAGCAGTGAAGCGACACGGGAATCTTGGCGAGGGCGGCACAGGCCTTGTCGGCATTCACGCCGAGGGATTCGTAGCGGTCGCGGGCATTCTTGTAGGCGGATTCGATCTGCTTGGCGGTGGGCATGCTGTGTCGCTCGGATGGTCGCGGGTGGACTCGAACACGGGATCGGAACCGCCGCAGCCGTTCGACCTGCCGGCCCCGTGAGCCGGGCCACGATTCTGCCCTGCCTGCAAAAAAAAGCCAACTGCGCAGCACCGTGGTGGATCCGAATCCCAGGCTGCCATCAATCGGACGAGCGGCCGAGAGAAACAGGGACTCGCCGAATTCCCGTGCCTGCTGAGGGAGCGTCGGTGCCGAGCATCACGACCCCGGCTCCGGCCGGGCTGGCCCATGGCGGACCAGCCCGGCATGGCGACAGCGGAATCGTGACCGGATCAGTGCTTCTGAATCCAGAAGTGGGTCTGCTTCATGTCCTTGGCGGGGCACTTCGCCGTCCGCAGCTGCGCGGGCATGCTCTCGCCCTGATACTGCTGGTGGCAGAAGTTGCATTCCCAGATTTTCGTGGCGGCGAACACCACTCCGGCATACGACGCCACACCGACCGCAACAGCCGAGACAATGATGAGACCACGGACAAAGGAACGACGATCGGTACTCATGGAAGATAGTCTCCGAGGTTCGGCAGCAGCCGATGCAGACCGTGCGCCGGCCGCCCACCACGAGGCAGCCTATCACTCGGCCGGGTGGTTCGGTAGCGGGAAGCGACGCAGGATGAGATGCCGCCGTGCCGCGGCGGTGGATCGGAAAGACCTGAGTTCCAGCAGGCCCTCGTCAGTCCTCCGGCAGCCGGGCGAGCACCCGCAGCGGGCCGCCACTGCCGCCGGCGATCTTCATGGGCAGCGCCGCCACAAACGAGCCTTCCTCGGGCAACTGCTCGAGCCCGTCGAGGTTCTCGAAGATCGGCACATTCGCCTTGCAGAGGTTCACATGCGAGCCGAAGAGCGTCGACGGGCCATGGTCGATGCTGGCGGTATCGATGCCCACCGCCTTCACACGACGGTGCTCCACGAGCCACTTCGCCGCGTCGGGCGAGAGCCCCGGAAACCTCAGAAGCGGCACCGCCTCCGCTCCCTTCACATCCGTGCCCAGGTAGGCCGTGCGGTCGCCCCATCGTCTCGACCAGCCAGTGCGCAGCAGCACGATCACATCCACCAGCTGCCGGCCGTGGGCCTCTTCCCAGGCCACGAAATCATCGGGGGAGACCTCATACACAGGATTCGCGTCACAGGCCCGCCTCACGTCGATCACGACCGCCTCGCCCACGAGTCGCGATGGTTCGATCTGGTCGGCGGTGTGCATCCCCTCGGCGAAATGCCGCGGCGCGTCGAGATGGGTGCCGCCATGCTCGGCCGTCGCAAAACGGTTCGCGGCGTAGTAGTAGCCCTTGGGGTTGGGGCCGTTGGTGCCCGGCTCGAACTGAAAGCCCTTCTCCGTGGGCCAGTAGATCGTGCTCGCATCGAACGCGTGCGTGAGATCGAGCCAGGTGCCCGCGGCAAACCGTCCCGCCTCAGAGGACGCCGGTGCCGCGACGGCCCTCGCCCCCTCCGTGGAGCGCGGTGGCGCCACGGTCACCTGCGCGAGGGCCAGCGCGGCCAATCCGCTCACCCCCGCCGCCGCCACAAAGGAGCGATGGATCATGGTGCCGAGTGCCCCGATCAGCCGGCTCCTCCGTCGGGAGTGCCGCCCGTGGCACCCGTCTTGTCGCCACCGGCCTTGTCGTCCACCCGCACGAGCAGCATCTGCTCGACCTTGCCGCCGTCGCGGTGCACGAGAATGGTGGTCTGCTGCTCGGTGAGATTCGACAGGCCGGCCTCATAGACGGGCGTCTTCTTGTCGCCGATCGTCCAGGCGGCCCGCTGGGTTTTCTTGTCGACCTTGCCGGTGATGTTCATGGTGGAATCACTCACCGCATCGTAGTAGGTGCCACGAAGCAGGCCCGCCTTGTCGATGGCCAGGCTCATGAACGTGCTCGGGTTGGTCTCCTCGGATCGGGCCAGTGCAAACACGCCGAGCGGACGCCACTGATCGTTCTGGGCGATCGATGCATCGGGGCCGCCCTGCTGGGCCAGATCGGAGGCCTGCTGGGCGTATTCCTCGGCCGAACCCACCCGCTCGCCCTGCACATACACGCCGTCGTCCTGATAGCAGACGGTGGAGCCGTAGTTGTAGGCCATCGGGGCCGCTCCATAGCCACCCCAGCCGGCGAGGTCGCCCCACGCCATGGCCGTCATCATGCCGATGCCGAAGCCCCAGCCCCAGCCACCCCACCATCCGCCCGGCCACCAGGCACCGAAGTGATCGCCATACCAGCCGCGGCCACCATACCAGCCGCCGCGATAAAAATTGTTGCGAATCGCACTGCCGCGGTCGGCCAGCGCGCCGCCGGAAAAAGCCCGCACCCCACCGGCCCCGACCAGATTCCGTCCGAGCCCCTGCGAGGCGATCCGCTGAAAGTCGGAACGCGACAGTTCGCCGGCGCCGGCGAAGTGCGCTCCGCCGACATCACGGGCCGCGCCGCCAAGGTCCCGCGTCCCACCGCCGTCGAGGCGAGCACCACCAAGGTCGCCGCCACGCAGGCCACCGCCGACGTCTGGACGGGCACCGCCACCGAAGCCACCGCCGCCAAAATCAGGACGACCGCCGCCACCAAAGCCACCGCCACCAAAATCGCCGCGTCCACCACCACCCCCAAAGCCACCGCCCCCAAAGCCACCGCCGCCAAACCCGCCGCCACCGCCGTGAAAGCCGCCGCCGCCCCCGTGGCCGCCGCCGCCTCCATGGGCCCAGACCGCACATGGCGCTATCACCTGGCACAGCGCCACGGTGAAGGCCACCACCATCCGCGAACCACGCGGCGATGCGACACAACGATGCATGAACGTGTTCTCCCGGAAACCCATCACGGAACCTTCTTGAAGTGGATCGGCTCGGCGTCGGGCAGCGGAACCCCGTCGATCGACCGCTCCACCATGTGCGTCGTCGCACGTCCCTCGCCGGTCGGCGAGATCACCTGAACCCAGCGGGCCACCTTGCCGCTCACGGCGTCGCTCGGCGTGCCCGTCATCACCTTCTCGAACGACACCCCGTCAGATTCAAAGTGCCCTTCCCCGCGGGCTCCCGTGGAATCAAACACCCACGCGCGAATGAGGCCGGCATCGCGGTCGGCATGGATGATCTCCATCGATTCGATGCCGTCTTTCAGCACCGCCGCCACGCCGGGCTTCGGCGTGATGGTGGTGCGGCCCACGATCGCGTAGCCACCCAGCGCTCGCTCATAGTGGATCTCAACAGTCGATCGACCGACGATCTCGCCGCGCCAGGTGCCGAGCATCCAATCGAGGTCATCGAGAGCAGCGACGTGGGCCGGGGTCACCTTCGACTCGGTGAGCCGCCAGGTATCGCCTTCCTTCACCCGCACGCCCGTGAACCGCGACTCGACGGGCTTTTCACCAGGCGCTCGGGAGAACCGCATCACGCCGGCCACCCTGGCCAACGGTTCCGCGACAAGCTCGACGTCTCGCAGTTCCACTTGCAGCGTCGACTCAGGATGCCGCCCACGCCACGCCTTGATCGAGTCGACGATCGCACCGCGGCCGACGAGCCGTGAACCACCCTCGATGAGTTCCGCCCGTTCGGTCCACTGATTGCCGAGGGCGGCATAGTCGCCGGCGTTGAAGGCTGCCGCGTAGGCCGCGGAGGCCTCCTTGAGCTCATTCACGGCGGGCGGCGGTGTCACCGCCTCAGCCAGGGCCGGGATGCCCATCGAGCCGACACAGGCCCACACACCGGCAACCCAGACACCACTCATCAACACGATTGGTCGCATTCGCAACTCCTCCTCATCGCAGCGGGCCGATGCGCGGAAGGCCCGGAGCGACGAGTCTACCACTCTTCGTTCGCTCGGCGATCGTTGGGGGGGAGAAAAAAGACGCCATCCCAGGCGTCAGGCCCCACGGCCGTCGAGCGGGTCCGATAGACTTCTCCGCGACGACGCGGCAGGTCGCGGTCGTCTCCCACGCGAGGACTCGTCATGCGGCTTCACCACCGGTTTCATCGGCCCGTGAGCCGCTGTGTGCTGCTCGCGATGGCGGCGTGGGGTGCGGCAGGCGCCAGCGGCGAGCCGGTGCGTCCCAATGTCCTGTTCATCGTGGCCGACGACCTCGGCTGGGGCGACGTGGGGTGGCACGATGGCCCGGCGCGCACGCCCGTCATGGACCGGCTCGTGCGGGAGGGGGTGGAACTCGACCGCCACTACGTGCAGCCGGTGTGCACGCCGACCCGCACGGCACTGCTGACCGGCCGCTACCCTGGGCGATTCGGGCCTCACACCATCGCGCCAAGCAACAACCGGGCCCTGCCACCCGGCACCGTGACCATGGCCGACGCCTTTCGTTCCCTTGGCTACGCCACCGCGCAGACCGGGAAGTGGCACCTCGGATCGCGTCCAGAGTGGGGCCCCACCGCCTACGGCTTCGACCATTCGTATGGCTCCCTCACCGGGGCGGCCGACCCGTGGACCCACTCCTATCGGGCAGGCCCCTTTGAAAAAACCTGGCATCGCGATGGCCGGCGGCTTGACGAGCAAGGCAATGCCACCGAACTCGTCACGCGCGAGGCCGAGAAGACCATCCGCTCGGCGGCCGAAGCCGGGCGGTCACGGCAGCCGTGGTTTCTCTATGTCGCGTACCATGCGGTGCACGTGCCGGTCGACACTCCTGAGGCGTTCAAACGGCTCTACGACGGCACCCGTTTTGACGACGATCCCGTTCGTCATGACTCGAGGCTTCGGATGCTGGCGATGGTGTCCCAGCTCGACGACGCCGTCGGACGATTGGTGACGGCCCTCGACGACACGGGCCAGCGGGCCGACACGCTCGTGGTGTTCACGAGCGACAACGGCGGCATCACGGCGGTCGAAAACCATTACGTCAGCGACGTTCCCGACTCGCCGCTCAACAGCGTCAACGCGCCGCTCCACGGCCAGAAAAACACGCTCTGGGAGGGAGGGGTGCGGGTGTGTGCATTCGCCCACTGGCCAGGCCGCCTGACGCCGCGCGTCTGCTCGGCCGTCGTGCATGCCGCCGACTGGTTTCCCACGCTGGCCGGCCTGACCGGCTGGACGCCACCGCACGATCTCCACTGGGATGGCGAGGATCGATGGGGTGCGATCGCCGGCACCCACCCCGCACCAGCCCGTCGGCAGCCGGTGTGCATCGTGCACCGAAGCGGCCGCGCCGTGATCGGCGAGCGGTGGAAACTCATTCTCCGCACCAAGGCCCCATCCGCCCCGCAGCTCTACGACCTCGACGCCGATCCCTTCGAGACGACCGACGTCGCCGACGCCCATCCGGAGGTCGTCGAGGGGTTGGTCGCGATCGCGGCGACCGATGCCACGCACGATGCCCCTTCGCTCCCCGACGATCTGAAGGGGCTCGGCATCGACTGACGTCGGGCGGCCTCCCTCGATGCCGCCCACGGGCCGGCATTCTACCCCACAACCTGACGCCGTGCGGCCGGGATTGCCGTGATCGTGCGGCGTTTTTCTGCCGCGCGGGCCGGGTGCTGACGGCTGTCGCGAACGCATCGCCCCATCGAGGCCTTTTTATTTCCCGCACGCGTCGCGGCCGATGACTTCCCCCGGCCGGCTTCCTCGGAAACGCCTATTCAGCCATGCGCACCATCGTGTTCGCGGCCGTCACCACGGCTGCTCTCGTCCCCGTCTTCCCGGCGGCGGCCGCCGGAACGGGTTTTGATCCCCGGGTGATCACCTTCGGTGAAACCCGACAGCAGATTCAGGCCACGCCCATCACGCAGCGGCCCTACCGCCCGCTGCACGTCTACGGCAACACCGTCCGCCGTCGGACCCAGCGGGGCAACTCCACGACGCAGCGTTGATCGATCCACCGTCGTCGGCCCCTCGCGGACACGCGCACCAGCGTGCCTCCGCGAGGGTTCGACGCGGGCGGACGCTTCCTGACGTCATCCTCGCGGTTCGGGCGGCACGGGCAGCGGCTCGACGAACAGGAGGCCGTGAACCCGGTATTCGCGGCCCGTGCGGCGCTCGAAACACTGCCGGCGCGTGCGCACGAGGGGTCCGGCCCGGAAGGTATGCCGACCGTCGACACGAAACCACGTTCCATCGGCCAGGTCCTCCACCCGCACCCGGTTCTTCGGCGGATCGTCATAACGGGCCAGGGCGAGCACCAGCCGCCGATCGCTGCACGTGGCCGCCGCCGGATTCTCGAGGGAACGGGCGAGCGCCGCCGCCACGTCGTCGGGCAGCACGCCCGCGTCCACCACCGGCGCGAGCATGCTCGAAAACTCCCGCTTCCACTCCTCGCCGTGCGGCCGCAGCCGACGACGGCGCCGGCCATGCCGCTCCCAGGTGGCGGCGTGGGCGATCTCGTGAAGGAGGGTTGTCAGAAAGGCGTAGGGGTTGAGGTCGGCGTTCACGGTGATGCGGTGATGCCCGCGCCCCGCGAACGGCGGCCGATGATCGCCGAGCTTGGTCCGGCGGGGCCGCACCACGCGCAGCTCCACGGCCAATCCCGTGAGGGCACGCGTCACGTGGCCGACCGCCTCGGCCGGGAGATGGGGCCGAAGGATTTCGAGCGCCTCGGGCCGGAGGGATCGCGTCATCGTGTCACCCCGGGGATCGTCAGCGCGGGCACTGCTTCCGGAGGCACGTCGTGCCTGGTGAAGTAGCCTGCGATCGCTCGAACCTCGTCGTCGGAGGGAGGGGGCGGGGTGTCATCCCGCACGCACGTTTCCACCGCAGGCCATCCCCCCACGATCGTGCGACGCTCCTCCACACGCCAGCGCGGTCCGAAGTGATAGACCGCATAGTAGAGGAGCGACGCCTTCGCCGCGGACACCCCGCCGCAGCGGCAGGCGTCGTAAAACATCCGGTGCACGGCCTGCCAGCCGCGCTCACGCACCACACACGCCACGTCGTGCACGACCGACGCGTTGCGAAACCGCCCCTCGAACGGCCCACCGATCACCGACCAGAATCCCTGCGGAATGCTCGCACCGTTCACGATCGATCCTGGGGGCGCATCCCAGAGCAGCGAGCGAGGATCGCGGTAGGCGAAGGGTTCGACGAGCGTCATGTCGCGGCCGTTGTCGTCCCAGCGGGCCACGACCGCGCCGATGAACATGCCCCAGTCCGACGTCGTCACGCGAGCCCTCCCTCGGCCGTCATCGGCACCACGAAGGTGAGCGGCTGGGGCGTCGAACGTCGAAGCAGGTCCTCGACGAGCGGCCTGGCCGGCGGAGGGAGGGATGCGTCGTCACACGACACCCGCACGAAGGCCGTCGTGCGCTCGATCGCGAGGTCATACTGCCGGCGGTCGCGGGATGCCGCGTCAAACCGCTCAAACGACGCCGTGAGACCGCTCGCCGCCACGAGCGCCTCGAGGGCCAGCCGCTCGGCCTGCACGAGCGCACCGGTGTCGATGCGGCAGCCTCGCACGGCGCCGGCCAACCCGCCCGACAGCATGAAGGTGATGCGCATGGAGAGGTTCTCGATCGAGGCCGCTCAGTATGGCCGCCCCCTGGCCGGCATGAACACCTCGCCCCCCTTTTCCGGCTGGGCGATCCGTCACGACCGTGAGGATCGTGCCGGGGCACGGTGAATTTGCATTGTCTCTCGCGCCGATCATCCTTGGGCCGCTTCCCCACCGGTGGCGACCGGCAGGATTTCACGGCGACCATCCCTTCAGGCCTGAGAGTCATGCGCACGGCCTTCGTCACGGGAGCGACCGGCTTCATCGGCCGCCATCTTGTCGAGTCGCTGCTTGGCCGCGGGGTTGAGGTGCGGTGCCTCGTGCGGTCACCGGGACGGGCAGGTCACCTCCAGCGCGACGGCGTGCGAACGGTTGCGGGATCGCTCGACGACATCCCCGCCTGGCAGGACGAACTCACCGGCTGCGACGCCGTCTTCAACGTGGGCGGGCTCGTGGCGGCCTGCCGCCGCGACGACCTTTTCGCGATCAACGGCCACGCCGCCGGCCGTCTCGCCGACGCCTGCGCGACCATCGAAACCCCTCCCGTGCTCCTTCACCTGTCGTCGCTTGCGGGTGCCGGCCCACCCCCGCGGGGCAAGACCATCCGCGATGAGACCGACCCCTTCTCGCCCGTCTCCGCCTACGGCGCGAGCAAGCTCCTCGGCGACGGCGAACTGCGGCGTCGCGCCGACCGGCTGCCGATCACGAGCGTCCAACCGGGCATCGTGTTTGGACCGCACGACGTGAATGTGCTCACGCTCTACCAGATGATCAACACCGCGCGGCTGCATCTCCCGATGGGCTTTCGTCCGGTGCCGGTGTCGCTGATCCACGTGACGGATCTCGTGTCGATGGCGATCGACGCCGCCGAGCGGGGCGAACGGATGCAGCCGGCCAATGGCGACGGTCACGTGGCGACCGGGATCTACCACGCCTGCGACGACCGGGAGCATCCCAGCTACGGCGAGTTTGGCCGGCGGATCGGCCGTGCCATCGGCCGATGGGTCGTGGTGCTTCCGATCGCCACGCCCGTGGCATGGCCCGTGGTGACGGTCGCGTCGGTCTGCACCACGCTCACCGGCACACCGAGCATGGTGTCGCCCGACAAGCTCCGGGAGGCCACCGCCCGCACGTGGGCGGCGTCGGCCGAGAAGGCTCGCCGCCAGCTGGGCTTCGAGCCCGCCGCCACGATCGACGACCGCCTGCGGGAAACGGGCGAGTGGTTTCGCGCCAACGGCAAGCTCTGATTCGCCGCATCGCCCACGCCCGCGCATCCCCCGCCCGAGTCCGGTCGAGCGGTCATGGGCGCGGGCCGATATGCTGAGGCACCTCCAGTTCCCTACCGAGGAGAGTGCCATGCCCGATGCCTCCCATGCCATGTCGCCGATGTCGCGACGCGGCTTCGCCGCCGGAATCGCCTCGATGGCGGCGGCAAGCCTCGCCACCCCGGCGTTTGCCCGCGCCCGCAGGCTTTCGCCCGGCGAGACGATCATCGGCGAGGGCGACCACACCTACCGAGCCGTCCATCACTTTCCAAAGATGCCCGACCGCTTCACCTGGCAGACCACGCACGGTGTGAGCCTCGATTCGGCGGGCAACCTCTACGTGATCCACGAGGGGGAGCGTGGCCGGAAGGATCATCCCTCGATCTTCGTGTTTGACCCCGACGGCACGTTCGTGCGGGCGTTCGGCAGCGAGTTTCAGGGGGGCGGTCATGGCATCGACGTTCGCAAGGAGGGCAGCGACGAGTTTCTTTATGTCTGCGCCTACCACGACGTGAAGTGCCTTGCGAAGCTCACCCTCACCGGAGAGATCGTGTGGCTCCAGAAGGCGCCGATGGAGGCGGGCTGTTACGCCGCGGGCGAAAACACATCGACCACCCGCAACTGGAGCCGCAAGGGTTTTCTGCCGACCAACTTCGCCTTCCTCGACGACGGCGGCTTCCTGCTCGCCGACGGCTACGGGTCGTTTCGCGTCCACCGCTACGACCGCGATGCCCGTTGGATCTCGTCGTTTGGCGGCGAGGGCAAGGGAGAGGGCACGTTCAACACTCCCCATGGCATCTGGATCGACCGTCGCCCGGGCCCCGATGGCACGCCCCGCGAGCCGACGATCGTGGTCTGCGATCGCAAGCACCATGCGATCCAGCGATTCTCGCTCGACACCACCTACCTCGAAACCATCACGGGCTTCGGCCTGCCGGCCAACATCGACACGCTCGGCGGGCTGATGCTCGTGCCGGAACTCGAGGCTTGCGTGACCATCCTCGGCCCCGACAACACGCCGATCGTGAAGCTTGGCCGCGCCGTGGAGCGTCTCAAGGAGGTTAAAGACCTTCGCAAGCAGCCCGACCAATGGATCGACGGCCAGTTCATCCACCCGCATGACGCCTGCTTCACCCCTGCCGGCGATATCATCGTGGCGGAATGGGTGGCCACGGGCCGTGTGACGAAGCTCTTCCGCGTGTGAACGCCCCACGGGAAGGCTCCCCATGCGTCGCGTTGATGTGATCGTCGCGGGTGCCGGCGGCATGGGCACGGCGGCCGCCGCCCACCTGGCCCGCCGCGGTGCCAGCGTGCTCGCGCTCGATCGCTTTCCTCCGGGGCACGCACGGGGCAGCTCCCACGGGCAGACGCGGCTCATTCGAACGGCCTACTTCGAACATCCCGATTATGTGCCGCTGCTCGTGCGGGCGCGTGACCTCTGGCGGCAGCTCGAGAGCGACACCGGCACCTGCCTGCTCACCGAGTGCGGCCTCGTGTCGTCCGGCCCGCCCGACGGCGACGTCATTGCCGGCACGCTCCGTTCGGCCGCCCTCCACGCCCTCCCGGTGGAGCGGCTGTCCAACCGTGAGGCCATGGCCAGATGGCCCGCGCTTGGCATTCCCGACGGCTGGGTGTCGGTGCTGGAACACCACGCCGGGCACCTCGCGGTCGAAGGCTGTGTGAGAGCCCATGCGGCGATGGCACGACGACACGGGGCGATCATCGAAGCCGACCACGACATTCGTGGCTGGCGGGCGGAGGGCGGCGACGTCGTCGTGGAAACGGCCCGCGAAACGATCGCCGCCGGGCGGCTCGTGATCTGCCCCGGTGCCTGGGCGAGCCATCTGCTTGGGATGCCGTCCTTGGCATTCACGGTGCTGCGAAAGTCGCTCTTCTGGTATGCGCCGGCTGCCGGACATGCATCGGCCGCCGCCCACCTCCCCGCCTTCGCGTTCGACACCCCGCGTGGCTTCTTCTACGGGTTTCCGATGCTGGACGGCCGCGGCCTCAAGGTGGCCGAGCACACGGGTGGCCGGGAGGTGAGCGATCCAGGGGTCGTCGATCGTCGGATCGATCCGGCCGAGCAGGCCGCGATGGAGGAGTTTCTCGCGCGGCATGTGCCCGTGGCGAGCACGACCCGCATCGCCCACGAGGTGTGCCTCTACACCATGTCGCCCGACCACCACTTCGTGGTGGGACTGCATCCCGAGCACCCGCAGGTGGTGCTCGCCGCCGGCTTCTCGGGGCACGGTTTCAAGTTTTCAAGCGTCGTGGGGGAGGCCCTGGCCGACCTCGCGCTCGACGGTTCCACGCCGCTCCCGATCGGCTTCCTCGATCCGAGGCGATTCTCACCATGAGCGTTCAGGCTGGCGTGTGTGCCCACCTCGCCATCGCCATCGTCGCCCTGGCCTGCGGCTCGACGTCGGCCGCACCGCCGCACGCCACCACGGGCATCTCGGGCATCCATCCCCACCTGGCGATGCACAATGACGAGGGAGAGTGCGGCATCGGTGCCGTCGTGCCATGGGCCGACCGGCTGTGGGTGATCACCTACGGCCCCCACCTGCCGCACGGCTCGTCCGACACGCTCTCCGAGATCACGCCTCGCCTCGAGCGCATCGTTCGCGACGAGAGCATCGGCGGCACGCCCGCCAACCGCATGATCCATCCCGAGTCGAGGCAGCTCTTCATCGGGCCGCACGTGATCGACGAGCAAGGACGCGTGCGCACGATCCCCTACGACCGCATGCCGGGCCGGCTCACCGGGATGGCCCGGCATCTCACCGCGCCCGCGGAGAAGCTCTACGTGGCGACCATGGAAGAGGGGCTCTACGAGGTCGACGTCGACACGCTCGACGTGGTGCCGCTGATCCGTGACGGAAACCTGCCGCCGCCTCGCGCCGACGCCCCCGATGCGTTCGGAAGCCTCGTCTCGAAGCTCCCTGGCTACCACGGCAAGGGCTGCTCCTCGGGGCAGGGCCGCGTCGTGTATGCCAACAATGGCGAGAAATCCTCGGCGGCCCAGGCGGTGCTGGGCGATCCGACGCTGCCCAGTGGCGCCCTGGCGGAGTGGCGATCCCCCGGCGAGGACTGGCGGATGGTGCGCCGCAACCAGTTCACGGAAGTGACCGGTCCGGGCGGCATTCACGGCAATGCACACCCCGACACCGATCCAATCTGGAGCATCGGATGGGACGCCCGTTCGCTCATCCTGATGGTGCTCGACGGTGGCGTCTGGCACGCCTTCCGTCTCCCCACGGTGAGCCATGCCTACGACGGCGCCCATGGCTGGAACACCGAATGGCCTCGGATCCGCGACGTGGGCGACGCCGACGGCAGTCTGCTCATGACGATGCACGGGTGTTTCTGGCGGTTTCCGAGATCGTTCTCGTCCGGCACCACGGCCGGGATCCGGCCGCGATCGGCCTTCTTGAAGGTGATCGGTGATTTCTGCCGGTATGGCGACGACCTGGTCTTCGGGTGTGACGACGCAGCCGCGAAGGAATTTCGCAACCAAAGGCAGATGAAGGGGAAGATCGCCGGCCCCACGCGGTCGAACTCCAACCTCTGGTTCACCTCCCCCGACCTTCCCGACCACCTCGGGCCGCCGCATGCCGCGGGGGCCGTGTGGCTGCACGACGACCTGGCCGCCGGAGAGGCCGCCGAACCGATGCTGGTGGCGGGCTGGCCGCACGGCAGCGTGTGGTTCGTGAATGGCGGCGAGACGGAGGCCTGCTTCACATCTCCGTTGGGCGATGTCGTCGTGCCCGCTCGCGGCGCCGTGCGCCGCCCCCTGCCCCGCGATCTCGAATGGCTTCCCGTCACGGCCGTGCATGCCTGCCGTGATGTGAGCGTCGTGGTGACCCTCGCCGCCGACGATCGGCGTGGCGTCGAACCCGACGGAATCTTCGCCGGCCTCGCCAAGGCTGAGGAAACCGACCGCCTCGACGGCCTGCTCCACGGGGGCAGCGCCGGCGACGGAACGCTGTCGGTCGCATCGTCTGCCGGCCTTCATGTGCTGGAGCCGGCCGCCGATGCCAGGGGCATCGCCTCGCTGCACGTGACAGCACGGCGCGATGACGAGGCCGAGCGGTTCGTCCGTTCGAAGGTGGCGATGCCCCGGGAGCCCGTGGTGATCGACGCCCAGGGCGTGCTCGTCGTCGACGACCGAGGGCGGCGCTGGCGGCTGCCGAAGCACCACGCCGTGCTCGATGCCGACACGCGGGCGGGCCGCCTGCGGGTGTGCCGCGAGGTGGTCACCGAGCGGGATCTCTTCCACGCCTGTGGCACGTTCTTCGAACTGCCCGCCGAGAACGCCAACGGGTTTGCCGTGATACGGCCGATCGCCTCGCACCCGTTCGCGATCGTCGACGTGGCATCCTTTCGCGGCCTCATGGTGATGACCGGTCTGACCGCCCACGGCGCGACGGGGCCGCGTGTCGTCGCCAGCGACGATGGCACGGCCGCGATCTGGGCCGGCGTGATCGACGACCTCTGGCGGCTCGGCAAACCGCGGGGCGAGGGCGGGCCGTGGCTCGACACGGCGGTGCGGGCGGGCGAGCCGAGCGACCCGTTTCTGATCTGGGGCTACGACGATCGTCGTCTTCGGCTCTCGCACCGCAGCCACGTGCCGCAGACGATGCGGATCGAACTCGACCTCACGGGAACCGGTCTTTGGGTGACGTTCGACACGGTGGAGGTGCCGCCGGGCGATGCCGGTCGCGAGATTGCCTTCCCGTCGGAGGTGCAGGCCCGTTGGGTTCGTGTGACGGCGGCCGCCGACGGCACCGCCACGGCCTGGCTCATCTACCGTTGAGACGCACCTCCCACTCCGCAAGGGGCCCTCAGCCGCGCTGCCGCCACGCCTCGGCGAGCAGCACGCCGCACGCGACTCCGACGTTGAGGCTCTCCACCACGCCGGTGCCCGGGATCTGCACGCACTCGGTGGCGACTCCCTCGATCCCGCGCGACACCCCCTCCCCTTCACTGCCGAGCACGATCACCGTCTTGCCCACGAGCCGCGCCTCCGACAGCGGCCGCCCCCGATGGCTCGAGGTGGCGACGATTCGAAATCCCTGGCGGGCGAGGTGCTTCAGATCGGCCGCCGGATCGGTCAGATCACACACAGGCACAACCTCGGCCGCGCCCTCCGCCACCCGCACCGCCGCGGGCGAGAGGGGAGGAAGCTCGCCGGTCCGCCCCAGGATCGCCGCGGCTCCGAAGTGGGCGGCTGTGCGCAGGATGGAGCCGAGGTTGTGCGGGTTCTGCACGCCGTCGAGGTAGACGAGCGGCCCGACGACTGGCTTCCCGCCCATGTGGGCCACCAGGTCCACGAGCGTCCATCGCGGCACGGCGGCGGCGAGGATCGCCACGCCCTCGTGATGGATCGATTTGGTGAGCCGTTCGAGGCTGTCGTCGGCGACAATCTGAAACCCCTTGCGCTCGCGGGCACACCAGGCGGTCAGTGTCGACAGCTGCCGACGACGGGCTTCGGTGAGATACACCCGCACGATCGACTCGGGCCGCCGGGCGAAGAGGGCCTCGCAGGCCCGCACCCCATGAAACATCTCTTCGGCCCTGCCGCGATGCCGCCGTTCACTGCGGGGAGGGGAGGCGGGGGGGGTCGGCTTGCCGGAGCGGCGCGGTTGAGGCTTCTTCATGGCAACGCCGATTGTACCCAGGCGTTCACCCGTCGAAGCCGACCCGGGCGGGGCGAGCGACCCGAAGGCCGACGCCCTGCCCGGCATCGTGCGTGGTCTTCCCCATGCCGCTCACCGCCACCGGCGGAACGGCTCGTAGATCCTGAGCGAAAACAGCAGCTCGCTCGACGTGAAGCGGTGGATGTCGTCGTAGGTGCCAGTGGTCTGGCCTTCCCACGAGGCACCGAGCGTCGTGGTGGCCGGTTCGAGCGCGAAGAAGCGATAGCCGATGTCGAAATCGATGCGGTCGCTGATCCGATAGATCACGCCACCACCCCCCTGCCACGCAAACGTCGCCACGTTCGACCCGCCGAAGTAGTCGATCGTCTCTCCTCCATCCGTCAACTGCCCACCAAATCCGAATCGGTAGCCTCCGCCGCCGATGCCGCCACCGGCATAGATGCCGAGGCGATCGGTCACCGAATAGTCACGCCAGAGGTTCACGAGGGTCGACCAGCCGTCGCGGGCTCCCCAGGCCACGCTGCCGGCGAACGGCGGCACGGTGGCGTGCCGCACGAGGTCATCGCGGCCCATCGCCTCGAACTCGAGGCGAAGCTGCCCGTTGTCGCGAGCGTAGGCGGCTCCGATCGCACCGCCGGCGGCGAGCACCGACCCGTTCACCGAACCGCCGTAGGTGCCTTGGTAGAGATCGTCGTTGAGCGTGGAAAACGACGACCCGAGGATGCCCGTCACGTAGACCTGCCGCGACGAACTCCTGTTCCACGACGCCACCTCGTGAATGGAAACATCGTCGAGCGCCGACTCCACCGCCGGCTCCCTCACCTGGTCGAACGACGCGAGGTCGATCGCACCAGGCAGCGCGTCGGCCACCGCCGCCCCGTGCACAAGCCCAAGCGCCACCAGGGCGGTCGAGAGGGGTTTCCACATGGCTTCCTATCTCCTGATGAATGAGTCGTCGTCCGGCACGCCGTTTCCCGCCAACAGCGCACTGGTTCGTACACCCGCCGCGAAGGATCGTTCCGTGCGAATGGAATCGTCGCCCGACGACGCGGCGATCACACACGGGCAGGACGACGGCTTCAGCCAGAACGGCCGCGAGGGACGACCCTGTCCCCCTCGACCTCCGCACGCCGTCACGTTCGCTACACTTTCGCTCCATGGCCCCCCTTCTCCGCACACCTTTCCACCAGAGAGTCGCCATGGTTGGCCCAGTCCGAAACATCGCGGCTGCGATCGTCACGATCCTCACCTCCGTCAGCCTTCTCCATGCCGCACCGGCCGACCGCATCCTTCGCGGCGGCCTGGTCATCACGGTGAACCCAGCCCAGCCGTCCGCCGAGGCGGTGGCGATCACCGAAGGCAGGATCGTGGCCGTGGGCACCGAAGCCGACGTGTTGAAGCTCAAGGGCGAGGCGACGGTGGTGACCGACCTTGGCGGCACGACGCTCGTGCCAGGGTTCGTCGACGGCCACAGCCACTTCATGTCGCTGCTCGACGTGCAGACGCAGGCGCTCTGTGCCTCCCCGCCGGCTGGCCCCTGCACAAGCGTGGCCGATGTGATCGCGGCGCTCGAACGGCTGAAGGCACGACGGGCAATCCGCCCCGGCGGCTTCGTGATGGGCTTCGGCTACGACCCCGATCTTCTGGCGGAGCGGCGTGCCCCCACCCGTCAGGAACTCGACACCGCCTTCCCCGACAATCCGGTGATCCTCGTGCACGTGTCGGGGCACGGCGCGATGCTCAACTCGAAGGCCCTGGCCCTCTACGGCATCACGGCATCGACACCGACGCCCGAGGGCGGGGTGATCGGCCGCGAGCCAGGCTCCAACGAGCCTGACGGCCTGCTCTTCGAAACAGCCTTCCTGCCGATCTTCGCGAAGGTGCCCGGGCCCGACGGCGACGAGGCGCTCGGCCTGCTCGAAGCCGGACAGGAGTTCTATCTCCAGGCGGGCATCACCACGGCCCAGGAAGGGGCCACGATGAAGCACCAGCTCGACCTGCTTCGCCTTCTTGCCGACCGTGGCAAGCTCAAACTCGACCTCGTCGCCCTCCCCTTCATCACCGAGATCGACGCGATCTTCGGCGGCAAGCCTCCGGCCAACGAGCCCGCCTATCGCCATCGGCTCCGAATCGGCGGGGTGAAGATCGTGGCCGACGGGTCTCCGCAGGGGCTCACCGCGGCCTTCACCACGCCGTATCTCGTCGACGGTCCCGCCGGCCAGAAGCACTGGAAGGGCGAGCTCTCCTTTCCCCAACCCGTGCTCAACGAGTTCGTGAAGCGGGTGTATGACGGCGGGGCCACACTCTTCACGCACTGCAACGGCGACGCGGCGATCGACGCGCTTCTGGAAGCCCACCGCTACGCTTCGGGCGACGATCCCGCCAAGCCCCGCGGCACCGTCGGCATCCACTCGCAGTTCATCCGACGCGACCAGCTCGAAAAGTATCGCGCGTGGAAGATCACGCCATCCTTTTTCACGCTCCACTGCTTCTATTTCGGCGACACCCACGTGGCCAACCGCGGGCGAGCCCAGGCCGACTTCATCAGCCCCATGAAGACGGCCCGAACGCTCGGCCTCCGGCCGGCCAACCACACCGACTTCAACGTGTCGCCCCTCGACCAGCTCTTCACGATCCACACGGCGGTAAACCGCATCTCACGATCGGGCCAGACGATCGGCGCCGACGAGCGGGTGTCGCCGCTCGAGGCGCTCGAGGCGATCACGATCGACGGGGCGCGGATGTATGGCGAGGAGAACTCGAAGGGGTCGATCGAGGTTGGCAAGCGTGCCGATCTGGTCGTGCTGTCGGCCAATCCGCTCACGGTGCCCCCCGCCACGATCAAGACCATCCGGGTGGAGGAAACGATCAAGGACGGCACCACCGTCTGGAAGCGGCCTGATGGAGCCGTTCGATGAAGTCGCTCACCGAGCATCTCACCTTCAACGTGCCTCATCGCATGGGGTTTGTGAACATCACGCATCAGGTGGAGGAGATCGTGGAGCGCTCGACGATCCGCGAGGGCCTCTGCCTCGTGAACGCGATGCACATCACCGCCAGCGTGTTCATCAACGACAACGAGCCTGGGCTTCATGACGACTATGCTTCATGGCTCGAGAAACTGGCCCCCTTCAACGCCGACCCGAAGGTCTATCGCCACAACCGCACCGGGGAAGACAATGCCGACGCCCATCTCAAGCGTCAGGTGATGGGCCGCGAGGTCGTTGTGGCGATCACCGACGGCCGCCTCGACTTCGGCCCGTGGGAGCAGATTTTTTATGGCGAGTTCGACGGTCGCCGGCCGAAACGGGTGCTCGTGAAGGTGATCGGCGAGTAGCCGCCGCGACCGCTCATGCGCCCCTGACCTGCCCCCCTTAAATGGCACCACGTTCAGAGAGAGAATCTCTGGTGGTGCAAACCAAGGGAGGTTACGAGATGCCACGAGGGAAGAAGTTCGCGGCCTCGCGTTGCTTGCCGATGTTGCCGATCGCCAGCGCCGTGACGGCCCGCCTGAGCTTGTGATTCGGCGCAAACACTCCGTGATACCGATGCCGATGCTTGCGTGGCAGCCGCCGATCGACCGGTTCCTCGACGGCGGGCGCGCGTGCCACGTGGTCGATCAGGGACTCGTCGGCGGCGATCGCCTCCCACCGTGTGACGGGGCCTTCATCCATGCCGAACAGCAGGGCGGTGCCGGGAACAGACGCCTCGACGCGGGCCTCGACGACGCTGCCCGGCGGCAACTCCCCGCCACGCAGCGTGACGATCGCTGCGAAGTCCTGGGGCAGAAGGCCCTCGTCGGCCCGGCCGGCCTTCCGCACGGCGTCCGCGACCACCAATCGCGCGGCCGCATCCCGCCGCTCGGCGAGCGACCGGCCAACCGGGCCGCAGAAAGGGCAGGCGGTCGCGGTGGCAGCCGCCACGAAGGCGATCGCGGTGGCGATGGCCGCGGGCATGGCGTCAGCCCACGGCCGCGGCGGCCGGGTCGGATTTGAGCCGCGCTCGCCAGAAGGGCGTGGTGCAGAGCAGGAGTTTGCCGGTGCCGCGGTAGCAGTAGGCGAGTTTCTGCCCCGACAACCAGTAGCTCAGCCAGGATCGCGCCGGGCGGCGGACCGAGAGCCGGATGCCTGAGGTGTGGGCGACCACGAACGGCCCGTCGGTGACCAACTGGTCGTTGTCGAGCGTCACCTCCTCGATCGGTCCCGGCACCGAGAGCACCACCTGCCCGTCACCCTTGAGCGCGGTCTTGTACCAGAACAGTCCCTGGTCGGCCCAGTACGAGGTCCACATCGGCTCGCGATGCACCGCGAGCTTCACCTCGCCGTCGCTCGCCCAGAAGCACTTCGTGTCGAGAATCCACCGCTCGCCCGGCCCGACCTGCATGACGTGGAACCCGCCGAGCGAGGAGTCGAGGTAGACCGTGCCGGTGCCCTCGTAACGGGGCCGGAGCAGCGACTCGTCCGAGAACAGCGACACCCACCAGGCCTTGAGGCTCGGAAAGGGCACGTCCATCGTGATCGTGCCCTTGTAGTGGTTGAGGGCGCCCCGCTCCGCGCGGACGTCGTCGTCGTCGAGACCGACCTTCACCCAGCGCATCCCCTCGCTGTGCTCGATCTCAAACGTCGCCATGGATGTCCACCTCCGGACCGCGGGTGACGCCGTCCTTCGTCCAGTCGACGCTCCAGCCGGGAAAAGCGACCTGCGGATAGGGATCGGGGGCGATCGGCTCAGGCGACGCGTGCACGATGTCGAACTGCCGGTCGCTGCGGATCCGCCCCAGCCGGAAGTATTTGGTGGTGTGCTGCGTCCGCGGATCGAGCCGGACGCGGCCGCCGGGGCCGTCGAACTCGAGTCCCTCACAAAACGCCTGCCGGATCGCCGCCGTGTCGAACGAGCCGGCCTTCTCGACAGCCCGCTTCCAGAGGTGCACGAGGCACCATGCCGGCTCCATCGGATCGTCGGTGACACGGTCGTAGCCGAACTCGCGGCGGAAGCCTTCGACCCACGACTGGTTGGCAGGAGTGTCGAGGCTCTGGAAGTAGCAGCCGGCCGCGTAGTGCCCCTTCACCTGAGCCGGCAGTATGCTGCGAAGTTCCTCCTCCGCGATGCTCGTCGAGACGACCGGAATCTTCGCCGGATCGACCTTCGCCTCGGCGAGAGCCGCGAACAGGCCGACGTTGGAGTCGCCGTTGACGGTGTTGAGCACGCAGTCGGCACCGGAGTCGAGGATCTTCCGGACCAGTCCGGAGAAGTCGCGGTCGCCGAGCGGCACGTATTCCTCGCCGACCACCTTCAGCCCCCTGGCCCCCGCCTCGAGCGCCTTCTTGGCGACGTAGTTCGCCGTCCTCGGGAAGACGTAGTCGGACCCGACGAGGAAGAGCTTCTTGCGGAAGCCGCCGGCGGCCCCCGCGAGCCAGTCGAGCGTCGGGAGAATCTGCTGGTTTGGCACCATCCCCCCGTAGACGACGGAGGGCGACGACTCGTTGCCCTCGTACTGCACGGGATAGAAAAGGAGCGTTTTGGCCGCCTCGAACACCGGCAGCACCGCCTTGCGGCTGGCGCTCGTCCAGCACCCGAACACCGCCACCGCATCGGCGTCGAGCACCTGCCGGGCCCGCTTCGGGAACAGATCGACCTTCGAACGGGTGTCGGGGGCCAGCGCCACGATCTCGCGGCCGAGCAGGCCGCCCGCGGCGTTGATCCCCTCGATGGCGTGCAGTTCGATGTCGCGGAGCGAGGTGGCGCTCATCGCCAGCGGCCCGGTCTGCGAGTGGAGCATGCCGACGGTCACGGTCTTCGCCCGCGGTGGGATGCCGAGTGAGCAGCCGGCGAACAATGCCGGAGCGAGAGCCCGGGCGGCGGCGAGCGTGGCGGCCGCGCCGCCGCGGATCGCGTCGCGGCGGGTGGGCCGTGCGGCGGGCGGCATCAGGCGTCCTCCATGCGGGCGTAGAGGGTCTCGAACGGCTCGGCCGTGATCGAGACGTCGCCCAGGAACGGCTGGTTCATGTCGAAGATCAGGTGCATCATGATGCCGAGATAGGCCGCGAGAATGCCGCCGAGCATCAGCTGGGTGATGAACCGCATGTCGAACAGCCAGCAGATCGCGATGTTGAGGATCGCGCCGAGGATCATCACGTACCACATCGACGCCGGCAGCGACGAGTTGACGGAGTAGAGCCGCATCTGCCGTGCCTCGAGGAACGTGTTGAACTGCCGCAGCGTTTCCGCGTGCAGGATCTCCTCGGGGGGCGTGGCCGGCTTGAACTCGAGCAGCCGGTCGTAGAAGGCCGCCGCCCGGATCGCGCCCTCCTGCGGCACGATTCCCCGCTGCTGCAGCGGCCAGGCGTACTT
Source organism: Pirellulales bacterium (assembly GCA_017853835.1). Classification (GTDB taxonomy): domain Bacteria; phylum Planctomycetota; class Planctomycetia; order Pirellulales; family UBA1268; genus QWPN01. The sequence continues at coordinate 22,939 of JAFMIU010000028.1, forward strand.
GATCACGTAGCGGGTGTAGTCACGAAGCAGCCACCGCAGATTCTGGGCGTGGGGCTCCGGGTAGCGGGAGACGTCCTCGTAGAGCGCCGAGAGGGCGGAGGCCTCGCGGGTCACGTTCGCCCCGGCTTCGCTCACGTTCTGGTAGGCGGTGACGGCGATTAGGCCGAGCAGCAGGCCGTAGAACACGCAGAAGCAGGAGAGGACGTAGCCGATGATGTCGTTGGAGCCGGCCGTGTACTTGACGAACTGCCGGAGGATCGGACGGACGATGATCGATCCCAGCCAGTAGAAGCCGACGAACACCGCCACGAAGAGCAGCGACAGCCGGAACGGCGGCACGTCGTAGAGCCAGTACCACGACTCGGGTTGAAACGGATGCATCGGGGCCGGGGATGAGGGGTGCGGAGACCACCCGGGGAACGTGACGCGGGACTGCCATGGTAGCACCGGCGGATGGCCGGAAGCCAGCAGGGTCGCCTCGGCGTCCGTCGGCTACTGCACGCTCTCGCCGTCGAGGGCGTAGATCGCGAGGTGCCGGCCGTCGGGGCCGCGACGTTCGTCGACGCGAAACGTGCCCTCGACGGCGACCGGCCTGATCGAGAATTCGGCGGAGCGGCCCGGGTGCATCCGCACCACCACGCAGTCGTGGAGGGCCGCGCCGGGTCCGTAGCAGCACTCCTGGTTGTTGCGGACGAGCACGAACTGCGTGAGGCCGCTCTGCTGGAAGCTCGGGAGGATGTGGCCGCGGATCCGCACCCGCTGCCGCTCGAGCGCATGCACCCGTTCCGTGAGCCGCTCGCGGGCGAAGGGCTCGCCCATCTGCATGTCGAGCTTGATGTCGTCGAAGGTGATGTCGCGGATGGCGGTGGTGGCGGCCGACGGGGCGGGAGCCGGCGACTGCCGCGAAGCCTTGTCGGCGGTGGCGGCCGGCAGGCCCCCGGTCGGGCCGCCGCAGCCGGTCGCGAGCATGGCGACGAGTGCGAGGGCGCTATGACGAAGCGGGGAAGCGGTCATGTCAGCGAACCGACGCGTTGTCGAGGTGATAGAGCACGCCGCCGGCCAGATCGGCCGTTCCGGCCGGCTGCACGCGGAACCGGCCGGCGACCTTGGTGAGGTGCGGCGTGAAGTCGATGCCCGCGGGGTCGGCCAGCTGCACGAGCACGCGGTCGGTGATCTTGGGGTTGCCGCCGAAGCAGCAGTCGCCCTGGTCGCGGACGAGGAGAAACTGGGTCAGGCCCTGCTGCTGCTTGCCGGGATAGATGTAGCCCTTGAGGAGGACGTCGCGGCCGTCCATGGCCCTCGCCATAGAGGAGAGGATAGCCCGGTCAATGGCACTTCCCCAACGGTCTTCCGGCTGATAAGCGACTCGGGAGCCTCGGGAGGAGCGTTCCGGGCGTGCGGAGCGGGTTTCGCGAAACGCCACGCACCCGCTTCGGTCGCGTTTTTCTCGCCTCGGCGCAGACCCGCTCCCAGTCGGCCCGTCCCGGGGCTTTGGTGCCTCGCGTCCGGCACCGCTCAGAGGCTGTGGATGTCGATCGCGGGCAGCTCGTCGGGTGAGGCTTGAAAGATCGCCCGGTCGTCGTGGACCTGCTCGAACTCTCCCAAGAACTCTCCCCAGTCGATCGGCGGGCCACGGGCGGGAGAGACCGGCGGCGGTTCGAGCGGTTCGCCGAGAGCCTCGAGAATCTTCCGGATCGGCCCTGGATCGCGGGCAGGATGTCCGCAGCAACCGGAGGTTGCCAACAGTGCGAAGGCCAGGGATGGTTTCGCACGAACAAAACAGTTTGAACGCGATCAGCCGGATGTCGCCGCCGCAGTTCGGGCACTCCAGCGGAAACTCCTCGCCCACCCGGGCCATGAGCTTGGCCCAGGCGATCCGTGAGGTGTCGTGCGAGCGGGGCTTTTGATGTGCGTGAGCCGCGTCGCAGCAGCCTTCCGTGGCGTGACCGTCGGCCACATGCCCACCGGTCGCGGCCTCTTGCCGCTTGCCGATGTTGCCGATCGCCAGCGCCGTGACGGCCCGCCTGAGCTTGTGATTCGGCGCAAACACTCCGTGATACCGATGCCGATGCTTGCGTGGCGGCGGCACAAGGTCGGCGAGCCTGTCAAGAAACTCAAACGGCGTGAGCTCGACCACGCCGTTCGCTCCCGGACGCGTAGACTTGCGACTGCGACTCGGTCCGACCCAGTTGGCCGCCTTGTGGCTCGGCAACACGTAGCGGATGCGAGCGATCTGACCGTCTGCACCCCGGCTTCCAGAGAGCCGCTCGAGCGCGAAGGGGGGCCGCGCGCAGTATCGCAGCAGATGTTCCAGGCTCCGAAAATAGCTCGGCACGTCACGGTCGATAAGCGCGATCCGGACACTGGCGTCGATAGAAAACCCGCTGTGCTCCCAGGCGAGCATGTCGGTAGCCGCAGCAGCATCGAGCAGGCGCACGCGTCTGAACCAGCGAATCAGGCGGCGGCGCACCCGCTCGGTGACCGCAGCCGCTTCGGCACGGAGATCACCCACTGTCGCACGGGGACCGGCGGAATGACACGATCCACAAGATGCGCGGCGGTCTGCGCCATGTGCCGACCGTTGCAGGAGGGGCAGATGCCTCGGCCCTTGCACGAGAACGCGATCACGAACCCCTGGCCGCAGCCCGTGCAGAGGGCACGGCCAAAGCCGAAGCAGGGGATGCCGCATTCGAGATAGGCACGAAACTCCTCCTCAACGTAGCCCGGCACGGGCCGCTCCCCCTGGTCGCGCCACTCGAGCCAGGTCACGAGGTTGTCGGAGACGATCTTGTGGAGCGGCGTCTTCTCCGGGCGGCGACGCTCGTAGCGGCGGCGCGGGGCCGGCATGCGGCCGGAGGCGGGGCCGCGCGGGAAACCCGCAGAGGGCGGCAACCATGGGTGGACCGGCGGGCAGACGAAGTGAGTGATCGCCTATACACTACTCGCGGGATGCCGCCCCCCGCCAGCGGGCCCCTCGGTCCAGTCCCCGATCCTCGGGCTTGAAGAGCGGCAGGTGATGGGCCGGGAGGTTGTGGTGGCGATCACCGACGGCCGCCTCGACTTCGGCCCGTGGGAGCAGATTTTTTATGGCGAGTTCGACGGCCGCCGGCCGAAGCGGGTGATGGTGAAGGTGATCGGCGAGTAGCCGCCGAGGCCCCCCGCCCGGCATCCCGCTCATCCGCGGCGACGGGTGAGCATGAACTCATTGCCTTCGGTGTCGATGCACATCGCGAGATGGGGAGGTTCCCCGTTTTCGGGTTCTGGCTCCTTCGTGAGCGTGCCCCCGGCAGCCTTCACGGCCTTCCCCCCTTCGATCACATCAGCCACCTGCAGGCTGATGCCGGTCCACGTGCGTTTTCCCTCGCCACCGGAGTGGATGCCGATCACGGCCCCGGCGATCTCGACCTCGGCGATGACGGGATTTTGCTTGAGGAGTGTTCCGGCAAACGTGTCGCACCAGAACCGCACGGCCCGATCCAGGTCCGCGGCCCAGATCACATACTTCACGCGTTCGACGTTCATGGCATCCTTCACCGCACCCGCGATCGACATGACGGCGGGTGTTTCGGCGTGAGGCTACCACGATTCGGGCAACTCCAGTGGGCGAAACCACTCACTGCCCGTTCGTCCCGACGCGAATGGCGGTTTCGTCCCAGGATGCCCGATTCGTCCCAAGGCGCGCCGCCTGATCTGGAGCCATCGGGAACGCGTCGTATAACCGATCCTCCTGACGGTTTTCCTTCGTGTGCATCGAGGAGTTCGTTCGATGGTCCGTACCAGGTTTTTTTCGTCGACAGGCTTGGCGGTGCTGGCGTTGGCCTCCGCATCGGCCAGCCTGTGGTCGACTCCCACTCCTGCCGCGATCATCTTTTCGGATGCCTTCGCGTATGCGGCCGGCTCGCTCTCCGGAAACAACGGCGGTGCCGGGTGGAGCAACGCATGGAATGGAGGCACCAGCCAGGTCACCGGCTCGCTCCCAGGCACCGGGGGCACGTCGGTGCGAACCTCGAGTGATGCCAGTGTCACGGACCGCATCATGGCGTCGCCACAAACCACCGGATCGCCCACGTCCTACTACCTGTCGTTCGTGTTCAACGCGAATCCGTTTCCAGCGAGCGGCCAGGGAGATTACGCGGGGGTATCACTGAAAGGAACGGGAACGTCGTCGGCGAACCTGTTTGTCGGCACGCCAGGAAGCAGCGGTCAGCTTGGATTCGACTGGGCCAACGAAGGTGATGGGCTGTTTGCCGCATCGAATAACATGAACTACCTGACGGTGCTCGCCATCAAGCCGGCCCTCACTCCCGGCCGGACGGTCGTCAGCCTCTATGCGTCGACCAACCTGCTCATCAGCGGCAGCTCGCTCATCGGCGGGACGGCCCTCGCCTCTCTCGAGGGCGATAGTTTCAGTTTTGGCGGAGTGGAAATCGCCGGCGGCTACCCCAGTTCGTCGTCGATCAACGTCGCCGGCCTGGCGCTGGCGACGACCGTTGATGAGGCGGTTGGGTTCACCCAGATCGCCGTCCCAGAACCGGGCTCGCTGCTCACGATGGGAGTGGCCGCCACGCTGCTCGGCGTGCTCACCCTGAATCGCGCTTCCTCCCATCGTCGGCGGTCGATCGAACGGCACGCGACCACTACAGCCCGACCTTCTTCCATGCCGCTTTGACGCATTTTTTGGTCGACGCGTCGAAGCGGTCGCCCGCGATCTGCGCCGTGATCTTCGCGAGATCGGCAAACTGGCTCGTTCGCGAGAGCTGCAGCATGGCCTCGTACCAGATCGTGCCCGCCGTGCCCCAGGCCGGCCCGCCGAGCGTCTGCGCCACAAGCACGAACGCGCGGTTGGGGATCCCGGAGTTGATGTGCACGCCGCCGGCATCGGCCGGACCGATGTAGAGATCCTTCATGTGGGCCGGCTGCGGGTCGGTGCCGAGCGCGGGATCGTCGCGGTAGGCCGTTCCCGGATGCTCCATGTCGCGGATCCCGCGACGCGTCGGCGCGGGCACGAGCACCTCCTTCCCGATCAGCCAGCTCGCCTCCGTCGCCGATTCCTTCCTCCGCCACTGCCGCACAAGGATGCCAAACACGTCGGAGAAGTGCTCGTTGATCGCGCCCGACTGGCCCCGATAGAGGAGATTGCTGGTGAACGACTGCACGCCATGGGTGAGTTCATGCCCCACCACGTCGAGCGACCGTGTGAAGCACTGAAACACCGCGCCGTCGCCGTCACCGTAGGCCATCTGCGAGCCATCCCAGAAGGCATTGTTCATCGGCTGAAAGCGGTCACGGCCGTCGGCCTCCCCCACGTGCACGCTCGAGATGAGCGACATGCCGGCGTCGTCGAGCGAGTTGCGGCCAAACACCTCGAAGAAGAAGTCGAACGTGTCGCCTGAGAAGTCGTAGGCCTCGTTCACGGCGGTGTCGGCCGACTTGGTCTCACCCTCGCTCCGCACGAGCCTCCCCGGAAGCGTGTCGCGTGTGCGGGCGTCATACACGAGCCGGTGCTTCCGGCCGGTGGGAGAGGCCGACACCATCATGGCCGGCATCTGCTGCGCAAACGCCCGCACGGCCCGGATCGCGGCCGCCCGGGCGAGGTGCACGAGCGCCATCTCCCGGAGCCGCGGATCGTCGCTCCGCGCCAGGGTCTCCACCATGTAGGGCGGGACGATGCACTGAATCGGACAGCGGCAGGCGCGGCTCATGACGACCCCCGTGTGAAGGTGCGCAAGGTGCCGGCGACTTCCCGGATTTCGCCGGTGGTGCTCAATCGATCGGTCGGATCGGCCGATCTGCTTGAATGGTTTTGCCCCCCATGCGAGGCCCCTTGCCCAGGGAGTGAGTCAATGCCGGGACCATGCCATCGAGCCGCCCTCACCGCGGCGCTTGCGGCGGGCATCGCCACCACGGCCGTCGCCCACGAGTTTGGCCACCTTCTCCGCACGCTGGCCGCCCCGCTCACCGCCACCCATCGGCTGCCGCCGCCCCCCGAGGGCGATCCCTGCCTGGAAACGCTCGGCCGCCAGATCGGATGGCTCGAACATCACCTCGACTGCTTCGGCACGATCGTCGCGAAGGAACCCGACGTGTGGGGCCAGGGGCGGCTCACCCGCGCCCGGATCGAATACGAAGACGAGATGCAGAAGCAGCTCGGCCTGTTCACGGAGCGCACCAGCGCCTCCATTCGCCGAAGCGACCAGGCGTTTCTTGGCATGGCCCTCGCGATCCAATCAGCTTCGGGCAGCCGTCGCACGCCCCAGGAAACCGCCGTGCCCGACGCCAGCGGCTCGGCGAGCGTGATCAACACGATCCAAGGCATGCTGCCAACCACCAACGAGGCGGCCGCCCGTGCCGACGCCGTCACGATCGCCCGCACCGCCCCGTTCGCCACCCCGGCCAACCCCGGCGGCATCCGGTTTGACGACGAGCCGCTCGCCCTCGAGCCGACGGTGCATCTCGACCAGCTTTCCCGCTACCTCAACCATCTCAACGAACTCCGCCGGGTCAACGAAGGCGACGACTCATCCGATGCGCCGGGCTACGCGCTCGCGCTCGTGCGGCTTCCCGTGTCGATCACTCCTGGCGGCCGCACCCGCAAGGGGCATGGCGCCGAGATCACGGTGATCGCCGAGCCATGCCTCGGCGACGACCTCCTCCCGACCACCTTCCGCAGCCTCGTCGTCAACGACCTCGTCGACATCATCGCCCCAGCCCTCACCTGGGCCGTGAACGACCACGAGTGTCTCTCCTGGGCGTCGACGATCGTGCAGCCGGCGGCGTCACCACCGCAGCGCCAGGGGGTGATGGCTGCGATGCAGTCGCTCCGCGCCAAACTTCCCGCCGCCTCGCCCTCGATGGCACCGAGTCTGAAAACCCGCCGCTCGCGGCTGCCGATTCCCTTTTCCCAGCTCGTCGACGTGGCGGGGGTCGAACAGATCGCGATCCTGATCCGCGACACGCACGCGGCGCTGGCCACCCATCCCGAAACCCGTCCGTGCATCGACTACATGCAGGTGCGCGGACTGCTCGCCGAGGAGCTCGAAGCGGCCTACGACTTCCTCGCCATCGACAGCCATCGGGATCTGTGGCAGGAGCTCCCGGAATGGAACCTTGCCACGCTCGTTCGCGGGCGGCAATCCCGTGAGCTGGCCGCCCTCCGATGCCGTTTCTTCTCCGCCGTGGGCACGGGCGACGAGGCCGGCCTCGAGCTGATCGGCCACGAGGCGAACGAGGACGCCGGCCCCTGCTGCGAACGGCCCCAGCCCATGCCACCGATCTGCCGTTCGACCACCGCCGTCCTCGCCTGGGCGATCCTGGTGGAGTCGGCGCTGCTCAACGACCGGCTCATCACCGACACCCGTGAGGCGGCCACGGCTCGCGGCCACGCTCCGCTCCATGGCGGCTGCGCGGGCCCCTTCTTCGGCCCCGACCCGGCTCCCGATGCGAGGGCTGCCTTCGCCTCGTATGTCCGCACCCGCTGGCCCATCCGGGTTTTCGCCCTCGATCCGGTGCGGGACGAGCAGAACGTCGACGACGCCTACGCGCGTCGCCGCGAGCTCCAGATCGCGATGGCGATGGCCTCGGCCAACGGCCGGCTCAACGCTCAGGCGATGCAGCGATACACGCGACGCCTGGAGCTCGACATGGCCACGATCCAGCTCAACCAGACGGCCGTGGGCTTTTCCCATGGCGCCGACACGTTTGGCTGGCGGTTCTATCCGCGGGTGCAAACGCCGCCGACACGGGGCGGCCTGTCCACCCTCGGCGAGACGATCTGCGGCCCCACGTCCGACGCCGATCTGGCCCAGCGGCAGATCGAGCCTGGGCAACGGGAGTGCGTGGCGCTCGTGGTGCTGCCGGCATTCGTGCCGTGGGTCACGCTCGATGTCCGCACCTCCTGGTTCTCGCTCACCCATCCCAAGCAGATCGATCCCGACATGACGCAGTCTCTCACACTCTCGCGGGCGGTGAAGGCGATGCACACCACCGCCGATGCCTGCGGCCGCTGCACGCACCTCTATCGTGACGGCGAACTCGCCCGACTGCTCCGTGTGGCCGACCAGCTCGAACGCGCCCTGCCGCTCCAGACGCTGCAGGCGCACATTCCGCACGAGAACACAGCCGGCGGCTTCGAGCTCTTCAATGCCGGGATCACCGATCTCGCCCCCGAACTGCTCGGCTGGTACGGCGCCCCGGGCATCGATCCGTCGGCGACCACGTCGCTCTTCCTCATCGGCAAAGGCTTCAGCGTTCACGACACGCGGGTGGTCGTCGGGGGCAAGCCGGCGCGGTTCCGACTCCTCAGCCGCGAGATCATGCAGGTGGAGGTGCCGGCGGGGGTGGCGACGGTGGCGGCGGCGCCACACCGCACCGATCTGGCCCTCGCACGCACCGGACCGCTCGTGCTGGCGACCGCCAGCGAACCGCTTCCCGAACCCAGGGACGCGATCCAACTGCCGGCCCCATGCGACGACTGCGATGCCTCCGCCCCCGCATGCCTCGTCGAGTGCAACCGTCGCGAAGCGGTGGAACTCCACGTGGCCACGCCCTACGGCGTGACCGGCAGCCTGATGGTGCCGGTGGAGCGCCGGCATGCCGGCGAGGCGTCGTCGCTCTCGTTCGCCGCGTCGTGCACGATCGGCCTGACGTTTGCCGTCACCAAGGCCACCGATTCGAAGGCGGAAACGGCGAAGGTGGACGAGTTTTTCTCCTCCACCTGCGACGCGATCGCGATCACCGTGCCACGATCCTTCATCCCTCCCGCCAAGGCGGAACTGCGGCTCCTCGTGCGCGACACCTCGACGAACGAGACGGCGGCGGTGTTTTCGTGGGACAACCCGTTCTTCGACGCCCGCCGCGGCGGCTACGTGCTCGCGGGAGCCGATCTCCGAAACTTCGTGGGCGACACGTCGCGGCCCGCCACCGACAAAACGCTGCGGGGCGCCGTGAAACCCTACCTCGACGCCCTTCTCATGCGAGGCGAACTGGCCGACGACGGCGACACCGTGACGCTCGGCATGGCCGCCTCGCTCGTGTCGGCAGGCTACGAGGTGCCGATTGGCGGCGAGCTTGCCGTGCGGATCACCCGCCGCGGCAAGACGATCGCCGAGCCGACCGCCGACGCTACGGCCGAAGGGCCATGACCGGCGCGGGCCCGCATACGGGCTCAGGCAGGAGACGATTCCGTGCGCCGCCCGCGACGCAGCCTCGTGCCGATCCACACGACGCCGATGCCGGCCAGCACCAGCGTCGCTGGCTCGGGCACGAGTCGCACCTCGTTGAACTGAAACGACGTCGCGGTGCCAGTGCCAGCCGGCACCTGAACCGTCATCGACATGGCCGTCACCTGGGAGAGATTGGGCGTGCCGAGGTGGCTCACATACGACAGCAGGGCCATGCCTGACGTGGGGCTCGGCGGGACCGAGGCTTGATACAACGCCGACCCGCCTCCCGTGGTCAGGATCTCGAAGACGATCGTCCGGGCGCCCGCGGGAAACTGCAGATTCGAGTAGTCGACCTGAATCGCATACCCCTGGTAGGCGGAGGAGCCGATGGCGGTTTCCAGATCGTAGGCTCCTGACGTGGCCCACGTGGATGTTCCCCAGAAGATGTCCAAATCCGTCAGCGGAGCCGCTCCGGTGACGAGCGTGTTGTAGGCGCCGGCTGAAGGCGACACTTCAGCCTGCACATTTTGACCAGACGACAGTGCCGAGGCCGTGGCCACGCGGATTTCGCGATCACCACTCAGCGTCGCTGCGGTGCCCGACACCGAGAGCGCGGTCGTGCCGGAGGTGGATGTGAGCAGCAGGCTCTGGGAACCGGAGTTGAACGTGTCGAGCGTGAGCACGGCAGCCGCGCCCGACCCCGTCATCCCTGCAGCAGCGACCACCGACCACGCCACGGTGGCCCAGACAGAACGATTCATTCCCGAGTTCTCCAGATGGTGATGCCGATCGAATGTCACGACGGTCCCGCCCAACGAGCTGCAAATCTCATGCCACGCGTCTTGCCGCGAGCCCTCACATGGCGTGGTGGGAGAGAGCGACGATTTTCCCCTGGGAAAAGCACACCCGTGCTGCCGGACGTGCCCCTGTCGCAAGGATCGAGCACCAACCCAGTGGGGCGTTTCGCCCCAGGCACCTGGTGCGAAACGCTCCACCGCCGGTGGGGCATTTCGCACCAGTGCGGGCGAGTCACCCGCCGTTGACCACGTTGGTTGGCGTGCCGGCGATGAACGCCGCGAGGTTGGCGGCGGCCACGTCGATGAGGCGACGCCGGGCCTCGCGGGTTGCCCAGGCCAGGTGGGGCGTGATCACGCAGTTGGGGGCCGTGAGCAGCGGATTGGACGCTGCGGGCGGCTCCACCGACAGCACATCGAGCGCAGCCCCCGCGATGAGGCCGTCGTTCAAGGCGGCGGCGAGCGCCGTCTCGTCGACGAGCGGGCCTCGGGCGGTGTTCACGAGAAACGCGGTCGGCTTCATGAGGGCGAGGCGTCTGGCATCGACAAGCCCCTGCGTCTCGGGTGTCAGGGGGCAATGAAGGCTCACGACGTCGCTCTCCCGAAAGAGCGTGTCGAGGTCGACGCACGCGGGATCGCCGCCGACCTGCCGGCGGTGATAGAGGATGCGCATCCCCATCGCCCGCCCCACCTCGGCCACGCCTCGACCGATCCGCCCGTAGCCGACGATGCCGAGGGTGCGGCCGGCGAGTTCCACGAGTTCGCCATCCCAATAGCAGAAATCGGGAGAGGAGGCCCAGCGGCCCTCATGCACGGTGCGGTCGTGGTGCCCGACGCGGTTGGTCAGTTCCAGCAGCAGCGCCCACGCCGCCTGCACCACGTTGGGCGTGCTGTATTCCGGCACGTTGCACACCGGGATGCCCCGCTCACGGGCCGCGGCCACGTCGACGATGTTGGAGCCGGTGGCCAGCACGCCCACATACGCCAATCGTGGCAAGGCCGTGATCTGATCGCGACCGAGGATGGCCTTGTTGGTGAGGACCGCGTCGGCGTCCGCCGCCCGGGCGGCCACTTCATGGGGAGGCGTGCGGTCAAACACCACGAGGCTTCCAAGCCGCTCGAGAGGCTCCCAGGAAACATCACCAGGGTTGGTCGTCAGACCGTCGAGGATCACGATGCGCATGAGGTCAGCATAACCCCGGCGGGGTCGTCAGCAATCACCGACGACGGCATACCAGGAAGGCGGCACACCCCATCGTGATCGCCGCGATTCCGATGTTGTGATCGAGAACAACCTGATTGATACCGGAGCCGGGAGCGTCGAAGGCGAGAGACCGGGGACGATTGGACGTGCCCGCCCCGGTGTTGAAGCCGGAAGACTGGTGCCGAGGTGCCAGTGACCGGGCTATCGGTAACCGTGCATGGGAGTGGTGCACTTCACTCCAGGGAGTGGTGCACTTCGCTCCAGGGAGTGGTGCACTTCGCTCCAGGGAGTGGTGCACTTCGCTCCAGGGAGTGGTGCACTTCGCTCCACCCCCTCTCGAGGGTGAGCGCCGAGGGAGCCACAACAAACATCACAAAAACGCAAGGAAACGGTGATCTCAGAGCTTCTCCCGCAATTTACCCGCGATTGGCACGCCATTTGCGAATCGATGAGCCTCATGGCCTTCCCAATTGACGCACACGCTTTGAGTGCACGATGACGCGCATCCTTGCCCACGCTTTGATCGTGCTCGGGCTGATTGCCAGCCCTGTCGTGGCCCAGACAGTTGATTATCTCGCCTCGCTCCCTTCGTCCCTCCGCGCTGCAGTGCTGACCGGCAACGAATCATCGATCATCTCAGCGATCAATACCCTTTCGGCTGGCAACGCCCAATCAAAGGCTAATCTGGCACAATCCGTCGCCGGTGCGGGCGAACAGCTCTCGGCGACGAATCCGCAGGCTGCGGTTGCGGCGGCCTCTGCCGCAGTCAAATCCGTCAGCACCGCTGCAACGCAGGTCGCGGCTCCGCAGCAAGTTCTGGCCATCTTGGCGTCGGCCGCCCGCATCGCGGTGTCACCCACAATCCAAGCTGTAGCTCCGACCCAAGTCGCTCAACTCGCAACCAACGCGGTGACAGTCGCAACGGCGACCAACAATCCGACCGCGATCGCCACCGCGGCCAACGCCGCAGTCCAAGTCGCGCAAAGCTTCGGCACCTTCTCTGGCGGGATCACGCTCAGTGGCGAAATCTCGGTGACCACCGCCGCGGGTCGCATCACGACGTTCTCCGGCGCGATCACCGGTGCCGGCGGCATCGACAAGGTCGGGGCCGGCACGGTCGTGCTCTCGGGCACCAACACCTTCTCCGGTGGCACGACCGTCTCGGCCGGCACGCTCTCGGCGGCGGCCGACGCCGCCTTCGGCGACTCCTCCGGCGGGATCACCCTCGGCGGCGGCACGCTCGAGCTGACCAGTGGCTTCACGCTCGGCTCCGGCCGCACGCTCACAGCCGCCGAAGACACCGCGAGCACGCTCACCATCGGCTCGGGCCTCACTGTGACCTTCGACGGCCCAGTCGCTGGCTCGGGCGATCTCGAAAAGGCGGGCGCGGGCCAGCTCACCCTCGGCAACGCCAGCACCGGCTACACCGGCTCGTTCACGATCTCAGCCGGCACGGTGGAACTCACCGCCGCCAACGCCTTCGCCAACGCGACGATCACTCAGACCGGCGGCACCCTGCTCTTGAACCCCGCCGGAGGCGGCACCGACGTGGACGTTCCCGACTTTGGCGGCGTCGGGGGCGAGGTGAGCGTGGCCTTGGGCAAAAACGCCAACTTTGGCAGCGAGACCGCCCGCGACTACGGCGGTCGGATCCGCGGCCAGGGCGGTCTCAAGAAGAGCGGCAACGGCAGGCTCACGCTCGACCAAGACAACGACTTCGCCGGGGCCACCGAAGTGACCGCCGGCATCCTGGAGATCGCTGCGGGGGGTGCGCTCTCGGAGACCTCGGCCGTCTCGATCGCGACCGGCGGCCGGCTGCTGCTCAACGGCCGGGTCGGCCGCAGCGGCAACGCGGCAAACGTGAGTGTGGGCTCCGGCGGCATCCTCGCAGGGGCTGGGCAGGTTTTTGGCACCGTCGGCGGGGCCGGCGGGGTTGGCCCGGGCAACTCGCCTGGCATTCTCGAGGCGATCGCGACCGATCCCAGCGGTGGCCTCGACTACGAGTTTGAGTTCACCAACCTGTCGCCCGACTACTCGAACGCCGGAGCGAGCGTCAACGACCTCTTTCGGCTCACCGACACCTCGAGCCCCTTCAGTGGCAGCCAACTCGGGGCGGGCAACGTGATCGACCTCTACTTCAACGACGGCTCGTTCGCACAGGGCCGCACCTACACTGGCGGCTTCTTCCTTGACGCCACCGCCGGTGACTTCGTGAGTTTCCTCGACGCGATCGACTCGGCCACCGCCAACGTCTTCGTGGCCGACGCCGGTGGCGGGGTGAGCTACGGGGGCAACTCCTACCTCTCGCTCGCCGACTACAACACGGCCAACGGCTTCGGGCTGTCGGTCAGCCTCGGCGTGGCGACGATTCCAACGGCCAACTTCTCCGGCGGCACGGTCACCAACGGCCAGGCGATGCAGGCGGTCGTCGTGCCGGAGCCCGACGCCTTCCTCCTCAGTGGCCTCGGCCTGGCTCTGATCGTCCTCGCCCTCGGCCGGCTGCGGTTGCTGTCGCCGGGCTTCGAGGAGAGCCCATTCGACGAGTAGGTCCACGACCGGGAGCTGGCCAACGTCGTGCCGGGGCCGCTCCTCCCGAGGTTCACGAGTCACTCATCGGCCGGAAGACCGTTGAGAAAGTGCCATTGATCGGGCTATCCTAAGTATGCAGACCACGGTGACCGTTCACCGTTGAGGGACACCCGGGAGACCACGTTTGATGATCCGCCGCACATGGCTCAGGTCGACGCACGACGCCCGCTCGCTCGCCAGACGCACTCACAAACGGACCCGGAGCCGGTTCGACCTGGAAACGCTCGAACAGCGAACGGTGATGGCCGCGGACAGCGTCATTTTCCCCACGGACTATGCCTACACGCAGGCAGACCTCCGGCCGATGGAGGTGATCAAGAGCCAAAACGGCGTGCTCGAGGCCGATGTGAAGATGGTATCGGCAGGCTTCAGCGCCAATCCAATCCTCTATGGCGGTCAGGAGATCTACAGCGGCAAGCAGGTCGACAGCGAAACGGGAGAGGAGACCGTTTCCTACGCCATGGCATACCAGTTCGACGCCTACGGTTCGTCGTACAAGGCCGGTTTCCCTGGCACCATGCTGCAGATCAACAGCGGCGACACGCTCACACTCCACCTGACGAACAATCTTGCCGGCGACAACGATCCATCGAATCCGGTCTTCACAACCAACTTTCACTACCACGGATCGCGCACACCCGACGTGGCCCAGGGGGATAATGTCTACGTCCAGTTGGAGCCAGGCGAGACCATGGACGTCAACATCCCGATCTCGACTTTCCAAAACAGTGTCGGCCCCAACTGGTATCACCCACACCTGCACGGCCAAACCAAGGCGCAGGTCGGGGGCGGCTTGGCCGGCATGATCATGGTCGGCGACCCGCTCGACCCATGGCCGCAGTACAAGGGCATGCTCCAACAAGTGAACATGACCATCTCGGAGGTGAACATCACCGAAGATGGGTTCATGGCCAGCTTGGATACCACGAAGGCCGGGGAGGGTTACACCGAAGGCTGGCAAAAGCGGGTGAACGGCCAAATGAATCCGATCATTCGCGCGCGACCCGGCGAGACGCAGGTCTGGAACATCGGGCAGTTCGGGGCCCGCGGCGCCTCAAACTTCGTCATTGCCGACGACAACCTGCAAAACCCCTGGTCGGCCACGATCCTCGCCAGGGATGGATGCAGCGCGTTCGTCCACCCCTACACGACGACGCTCGGAGCCGACGAACTCCGGATGAACGACATCTCCGCCCTGACCGTGCTCAGCCCCGGCAACCGGATATCGATGGCGGTCACCGCCCCCGCAACCCCGGGCACGTACTACCTCATGGACGGATGGGGGGGCGAAGAAGCGCGGGCGAACCTGAATGGCAAGGGTTACTACTACGTGCTGGCTACCATCGTCGTCGAAGGCGACGCTGTGACCGCGGCTGCGCCGGTGTTTGAACCCCAGCCGGAAGACCCGCTCTGGCATGCGACGCCCGACTTCCAGCGGACGTTCTCACTGGAGCAGCTGCCCCAGATGGAGGGCGACACGGTCAACATCGACAACTTCTACGTCAACGGCAAGAAGTTCGGCGAGGGCGTGATGCCCCAACTCGAGATCGGCACGATCGAGGAATGGACGATCCTCAATGCGGGACCGCTCAATCATCCGTTCCACATCCACCAAGGCGTGTTCATCGTCACGAAGATCAACGGCTTCCCGATCGAGCCTGGCAAAACGTTCCCAAATGCCAATGCCGCCAACTATGTCTCGCCGCTCGACGTGATCATGGTGCCGGCTTTCGGCAGCGTGACCGTGAGATTTCGGGTGTTCGACTTCCCGGGCAAGTACGTCTTCCACTGCCACATTCTCGAACACGAGGACGAGGGGATGATGTCGCCGGTCTTTCAGTTTCCCGCAACCGAGGGCCTGCGGTTGGGGCTCGGCACTGATTCCCAGTCGACGCTGGTTCTCAATGGGCAAGGCAACGAGGTGGCGACCATTCAGGCCTTTCCTGCCTATAAGGGCCCGGTGGTGACCGCGTCCGGCATCGGCACCCCGACCACACCCGCTGAGTTGCCAACGCCGATTCCCAACTCGGCTGATGTCGTTAACGCGTTTTTCAGGACCAACGTCACCAAGGAGACGATGGCCTTTGGAACCGGTGCCGAGGCCGCGCGAGTGAAGGTCTACGAGAGCGGGTCAACCATCCCCACCGCGGTGTTCAAGGCATTCACAAGCAAGGTCCGCAAGACGGGCGGCGTGAGCCTGGCCGTGGGCGGCGTGAGCCCCAATGGTGCAGTGCGCATCGTGGCCGGCTCCCGCGCGAACGGCCCTGCGGTCGTCCGCCTCTTCGATCCCCAGGGAAATACGATTCGGACGTTCAGGAACGTCCTTCCGGGCACATTCCCGAATGGCGTGAACGTTTCGGTGGGTGATGTCAACGGCGACAACTACGATGACATCATCGTCTCGGCCCGCCAAGGCCGGGAGCCGATCGTTACGGCTCTCGACGGTCGCGACATCGTCAATGGCGTGGCTGACCCGCAGAGGTGCTTCACGTTCGTCGCTGGAAACCCGAATGACATGGGGGGAGTGCAGGTAGCTGTCGGATATGTGGCGCCGTCGTCGGTGCCGAGCTACCTTCCCAACCTGATCACCTCCGCAGAGTCGGGCCAACGGGCCGGTGTCGTGAAGGTTTGGAACATGGCCGACATCTGCACCTGCGGCAGCCACACGAGCCACGGTACGATGGAGGCCATGGGCGCCCTGGCTGCCATGGAGATGACCAGCAGCAGCGAGGACATGCCCGCCACGCCGATCGCGGTGTTCCGCCCCTTCGGAACGCGGCGCAGCGCCGTACAGATCGCCTCAACCTACCAGAGCCTGCTCGGCGGACAGGCGAAGCCGGTGATTGCCGCGTGGCAGACTGGCCGCGAGGTCGCTTTCTCGTCGATTGGTCTCGACAACAAGCCGCAGACGCAGATCCGCCGGTTCTAGAGCGCGTCTGAGATACGTGTATCGCCGGCTCGGGGGCGGCAAAAGTCTC
>JAFMIU010000181.1 GCA_017853835.1 Pirellulales bacterium
GACGGACCCCAGTTGTTGGCACCGCCGGTGAGCGTGCTGAAATCCCAGCCGGCCAGCGTGTCGGCATGGACGGTTGTCGGCGCGAGTGACAGCATCACCGAGGCGACGAGAAGGAACAGCATCGACGGAAACGAAACCCGTCTGGCATTCGACACATGAGACGAGGGCATGACGGTCACTCCTGAGATGAGCGGGAACGGGGTGGAGCCCAAGCGGGCAGTATCGCGTTTCCCCAGAACTTTGCCAGCACTCCATGAGGGGCATGTGAGCGTTCCCCGAGGAATACCGTCGCGGCGGGCAAAAAAGGCGGGACGAGACCGCGGGGCGGGGCCTGTGATGCCCGGGAGCTGGGACCAGAGCGGGGGCCGTGCGACCCGGTTGCTGTGCTGCGGCCGGGAGCCCGATATGCTCCGGGAAGGTGGCGGGCCAGACGGACGTGGGGTGTTCACACGGTCTCAGGGTGCGCCGACGGCATTGAAGAAGGATCGCCAATGAAACGACGGATCCGATGGGCTCAGTGGGCGTGGGCCATCGCGCCTTGCCTCGGGGCGATCGTCCGGGTGGAGGCAGCCGGCATCATCGACCTTGGCCTCGCCGATGAGTTCACGCTCTCGCAGCCCACCGTGCAGGTGGAAGTGGGGTCGTTCGGATCGCTCTTCCTCAATGAATACCTCCTCGACACCGGAGCCAGCGGCATCCTGCTTGGCAAGTATGCCTCGGACGAACTGAGATCGCTCGGTCTGCAGACCGACGCCACCTACTACGACTTCGGCGTGGCGGGACCCGAGCCGACGCAGGTGACGAAGCCCTACGACTTCCACTATGCGGGCTCCAACGGTGTGCCACTGACGCTCCCGGCCACACGGTTTCAGACGTCGGGCGGTGACTTCGCGTTTTACTCAGGCATAGCCGGCATGCCGCTCATGACGGGTCGCACGGTGCAGCTCGACCTGGCCGCGCAGGGCGACTTGAACCGCATCAACATGGGTGTCGCGTTTGACACTCCGCTGTCGCCCACTCTTGCGGCCCATGAATACAGCGTGCCGCTCACGATGTTCCAGTTCCCGGCGTCTGGGCAGATGAACGCCACGGATCCGCTCCCGGTCAATGCAGCCCTGCCATTCGCCCCGGTGACGGTTCAGTATGGAAACGCGACTCGCGATGTCGGGTTTCTCCTCGACACCGGAGCCCAGCAGTGCATCCTGTCGAGCAGCGTGGCGTTTGACCTGGGCCTCGATGTGAGTGGGGACGGCAGCTTCGATGACGAGGCGATCTCCTTCCAAACCGTTGCCGGTGTCGGCGGCTCGGTGGTGATTCCCGTGCTCCAGATCGACACCCTGTCGCTTCGGGCGTCGGGTGACGTGGGGCTGCTGTTTCACGACGTGGCGGTCGGCATCATCGACATCGACGCCGCGGTGCCCGGCGTGCTCGGCATGAACGTGCTCAACTCTGGCTGGGAAATCTACGCCCTCAACAGCTTTTTGGGGCTCGATCCTGGCCCCCCTGGGGTTTTCAACACGGTTGGCTTCGACTTCCGAAACGCGGGATCGCTGCAGGGGGCCATGCGTCTGAAGGTCGATGCATCCCGCGACGCGTTCATCCCGCAGGGGGCGGTGACCTTCGCAACGGCCTCGGGCGTACAAACGCAGCAGCAGGCGGGCTACACGACCATTGGCGGCACGGGCACGATCACGAAGACCGGCCTTGGCACGCTCGTGCTCGATGCGGTCAACACGACGACCGGCACGACCACCGTGGCCCAGGGAACGCTTCGGATCGCCGCAGGGAAGGCTCTGTTTGGGAGCCCCGTGCTGGTGAATGCCGGCGGCACGCTCGAACTGGCCGGTGGTGTCGAAGCCAGGATTCCATCGGTGACGCTCGTCGGGGGCACGCTTGCCGCGTCGCAGATCGTCGTCAACGGGACCTCCGGCATCGCGAGGCTCACGGTCGAGTCCGGCGAACTGACGGGGGCTCCGCTCGTTTCGGTCGGCGTCGGGGGGCGCATGTCGCTGGGCGGCAATCCTTCCACATCGGTCAGCCTCGGCGGCCTGACGGTCGATCTGGCTGTCGGCGGCCGGTTCGACATCGGCCGTGGGCGGCTGTCAGTGGCGGTGGGCGGCATCACCCGTGCCGAACTCCTCGCTGGCCTGGTGGCAGGGCGCGGCGACGGCGACTGGTCGACGTCGAGCGGTATCGGCTCCGAGGCGGTGGCTGCCGATCTGGCGATCGGGGAATCTCGCACGCTCGGATGGCTCGACGTCGGCGACGGCAGTTTCGTGGTGGCCTATGCGGCACCTGGCGACATCTCGCTCGATGGCTCGATCGACCTGCTCGACGCGGCCAGCTTCCTGGGAGCGGCTCGGTTCGACACCGGACTCGCCGCCGTGTGGTCCGATGGCGACTTCAACTACGATGGCACCGTTGACGTGCTCGACGTGGCCGACTTCGTGAGCACCAGCCTGTTTGATGCCGGTGACTACCGCGTGACGGGCCTCCCCCTGTCGGATGGTGGGGCGGCGGCAGCGGTGTCTGTGCCGGAGCCGGGATGGCTTGCGCTGTTTGGCATCCTCGCCGGCCTTCTCCTCCCATCAACGAAAAAAACCTCGCCGGCAGCGTCCTGCCGACGAGGTCTCTCT
>JAFMIU010000029.1 GCA_017853835.1 Pirellulales bacterium
TCGGGTGCCCGTGGAAGCCCAACGGCGTGAGCCGTGGGACCGGCGCGGTGAACCGCGCGGGGTGTTTGGCGAGTTGGGGGTGGTCGTATCCGCTCGCCCCATGGCGTCGGGAGCCGTAGCGAGGCGTTTCCCAGGCCTGACGGCCTTGGGCTTGGACAGAGGGTTGCGCAGCTGCTCCGTGGAAGCCCAGCGGCGTGAGCCGTTGGACCGGCGCGGGGAACCGTGCGGCGTGTTTGGCGTGGACCCTCGTGTCGCGTGGCGACAACTCGGCTGTCAGCGCCGGGCGGGCTTCGTCCATTCGAGAACCTGGCCGTCGTCACGCAGCCGTTCGCGGAGACGATCGTAGGGCACGTCCTGAATCACCACCCCCGATTCGATCGCCAGACACGCTGCCGTTGCGGCCGACTGGCCGAGCACCATGAACACCGGCTCCATGCGGATCGAGCCATAGGCGATGTGCGACGCCGACAGGCAGACCGGGACGAGGAGGTTGGTGCATTCCTCCCGCTTCGGACGGATGCTGCGATAGGAAATCCGGTACGGCGTGACACCAACCTGGATGTCGCCTTCGTTGCGGACCTTGCCGTCGGACGTCACCAGCCGGCGAACGTTGTGCGAGTCCATGTTGTAGGCGCCGAGACCGACCGGGTCGTCGGCCACCTCACGCTGCTGGCAGTGGTGCTGCGTCATCACCACGTCGGAGATCATTCGACGGGCTTCACGGACGTACAACTGGTGAGGCCAGTGGTCGTTGTCCACAAACTCATCCTTGGCAGGGCCCCACCGACGGAAATGGGCTCGTACCGACTCCGGCACTCTCGCATGATGGGCGAGCGTCCACATCAGCCCCTGCTGGTAGTCGCGATGGGCCGCGATGATCCTCTCCCGGTCTTCATAGTCGCTGCACGGATACGCTCCATTCGCCCCGAGGTAGTCGGTGCTGATCGCGAAGTTGTTGTTGGTGTCGGTTTTCCGATTGGGCATCATCGTCGGATGCCACGGCACGCGATGGTCGCCCGCCTCGAAGTTCCGCAGGAGGAGTTCGTAGTTTCGTTCGTCGTAGACGGCAGGCTTCGTCCACTCGGCCCGGTTCTCCGGCACGTCGGTGGTGCACATCCGGAAGCAGTAGGCCTGCAGCCGTCCGTCGCCGTCGCCGTCGTTGCCGGCAGGCTCTGCGGAGATCAGCGGCAGCAGGCCGCTCGTCGGATCACCCGGCACCACGTAGGGATCGACATCGTGCGTGAACTGGTGCTTCACAGCCCGTGTCAGCTGGATGCCATTGAGGGTTTCGCCGTAGGCCGCGTTGGCTTCCCGGCCGACGTGAAACGACACGCCGCTCCCCGCCATGACATCTCCCTCGTAGGTCGTGTCGAGAAACATCCGACCGACGAAGGTGCGGCCCGATTCCATGCGGAGCGCACGGATCGAGCCGCCTTCCATCAGCACGCCCCCGTCGAGGTCGAGCCGTTCGCCAAGGACGAGTTCGACGCCAGCCTCCGCGAGCCACTCGCGAAAGATCCGCTCGGCAACGTGCGGCTCGAAGGTCCACATCTCCGCCTCCCCTGCCGCCGTGCGGCGGGCCAGCCTGTCGCCCGGAGGCTCGTGGCTCCAGGCGGCCGGATCGGCGTAGTGGTTCCCGATACGACGATAGAACTCACGAGACAATCCGCCAATGGCCGCCTTGTTGCCGATATCGGTCGCCCCAAGGCCGCCAGACGAGAGGCCGCCGACGTGGTGTCCTGGTTCGATGAGCACCACCGTGTGGCCCATGGCTCGAGCTTGGATCGACGCCACGACGCCCCCCGACGTGGCCCCGTAGACCACGATGTCGTGCGGCGGTTCGGCCGCCATGCCACTCAGGCAGGCGAGCAGGGCCACGGCGGCGGCCGCGAAACCGGCGACGTCATGCACAGATCCGTCCTCACGGCGTTTGATCATGGGGCAGTCGTGCGGCCTCGATGGCCGCGCCCCGCGCCCCGGCAGTGTCACCATGCGGCATCACGTGGATGGGGAGCGATGCCTGCTCCTCCCGCTGCTCCGGCATTCCCGCGCGGACCTCATCGAGGAACCACCGCTGAAACTCCTTCGACGTCTCGACGGCGCCGCCGCCGACGATCAAAGCGTCGGGATCGAACACGTTGATCATTTCGTCGAAGAACAGACCAAGGGCACGGGCCTGAACACGAAAAATGGCCCGGCACATCTCGTCGCCACGTTCGGCCATTCCCCGCACCTTCGTGGCAGCCGTCGCGATGTCGTCGGCGGCCAGGATGTGATCGGGGTGCTTGGCCAGAAAATACGGCAGCAGCGTGCGACGGATGGCCGTCAGGGAGCAGAGCGATTCGAGGTCGCCCGTGCGGCCGCAGTTACACGCCGGGACGAGCCCCTCGATGTCTGGAATCGACTGAAAGGGGATCAGCACGTGGCCGAGTTCGCCGCCAAACCCGTTGCGGCCGGTGACGAGCCTGCCGCCGACGATCACGCCGCCCCCAAGGCCCGTGCCAATGATCGCCGAGATGCTCGTGGCGTCGTTGGTGGCACCGAAGATCGCGACATGGCCCCACAGGGCCGCGGCGTTGCAGTCGTTGAGATAGACGACCGGGAGGCCCAGCCGCGATTCGAGGCCGGCCCGGATGTCGTAGCTGGCCCAGCCGGCGTGCACGAAGTTGGTCGAGCCTTTTCGACTCAGCACGCCCATGGCACTCGCGGGCCCAGGGGTGTCGAGGCCCGCCGCCACGATCCTGGCACGATTGATGCCTGCGGTGCGGCAGGCCACGTCGAGCCCTTCTGCGATCTGCCCCAGGCACACGTCGGGCCCCTCCACGCTCCTCGCCGGATGCTCGCAGAGGCCGTCGATCAGAAACCGGCCCGTCGCGTCGAGAAACGTGTAGTTGATCGCGGTGCCCCCGAGGTCGATCCCGGCCACCACACCATCTGTTCGTGACGACATGTCATCTCCTCCCAGGCGGCTCGGCCGCCGTTTGTTTCAGACGGCTTTTTCGAGTGCCGCAAACTCCCGCTTCACTCGGGCGACGATCGCCCGCAGGCCTCGGGTGCGCAGGATGCCGAGCACATCGGCCAGCCCCATGCGGTCGAGAATGTCATCGGAGAGATCCGCCACCTGCTGAAGCGGGCGGCCATTCACCGCCTCGGCCAGAATCGCCACGAATCCCTTGACGGTCGGCGCCTCCGGGGCCACCTCGCCCACGAGCCGAGCGAGGCCGCCATCAGACTCCACCCAGAGGAAGACGGGCGTCTGGCACTCGTGGATGCGACGATCCTCGATCGCCTTGCGGGCCTCGTAGTCGGCCGTCAGCGGCGCGAGGCCGTTGGCGAAGTCGACGAGGAGTTCGAGCTTTTCCCGGGCATCGAGGTCGGCAAACTCGCCGATCAACTCGTCGAGCCGCTCACGCACGCTGGACATGGCTCAGGCGTGCAGTGTTGCGGTGGATGATGCCGACGAACCGCCCCCGGGCTCCGCACCCTTGGCGATCGGCACCCGCACGGCGTTGCCCCATTCGAGCCACGAGCCGTCGTAGTTTTTCACGTTGCCGAACCCGAGGAGATACGTGAGCACAAACCACGTCAGGCTCGATCGCTCGCCGATCCGGCAGTAGGCGATGGTCGGCGACCGCCGCTTCATCTTCAGCTCCTTGATATAAAGCTGTTCGAGTTCCTTGGCGGTCTTGAACGTGCCGTCGTCGTTGCAGTTCATTGGCCACGGCACGTTGAGGGCGCCCGGGATGTGGCCGCCGCGAACGGCACCTTCGTTGGGATAGTCGGGCATGTGCATCCGCTCGCCGCGATACTCCTCGGGGCTCCGAACGT
The DNA here is from genome assembly GCA_017853835.1 of Pirellulales bacterium. Classification (GTDB taxonomy): domain Bacteria; phylum Planctomycetota; class Planctomycetia; order Pirellulales; family UBA1268; genus QWPN01. The sequence continues at coordinate 3,829 of JAFMIU010000029.1, forward strand.
CGAGCAGCTGCTTGCCGGCCTTCTGATGCTTGAGCACCTCGTCGCGGAGTGCACGGATCGAGCCGTCCTGCTCCTGGGCCGTGTAGGACGCCGCCGGGTAGGAAACCCGCTCGTTCGACCACTCCCGGCCATCGAGCTGCCAGCGCTTCCGGCCACCATTCATGATCCGGCAGTCTTTGTGGCCGTAGAGCTTGAAGACCCAGAAGGCGTAGCAGGCCCACCAGTTGTTCTTGTCGCCATAGAACACCACCGTGGTGTCGTTGGAGATGCCCCGCTCGGCACAAAGCTTTTCGAATGCGGCCCGGTCGATGTAGTCGCGGACGACCGCACACTGGAGGTCCACCGCCCAGTCGATCTCGACGGCTCCGGGAATATGGCCCTGCGTGTAGAGCGCGCGATCCTCGTCGGATTCGACGATCCTGACCGAGGGGTCGGAGAGGTGTTCGGCCACCCATTCGGTCGACACAAGCACATCGGGATGGACGTAGGCAGGCATGGCGAAACTCCTCGTTTGGGGCGGGATTGTCGTCAATCCTGCCCGATCTCCGCATCGTAGTGCATGCCCCGCGGCGCTGCAACGAGCCCTCATGATGCGCCGGACTATCTGCTAGGATCGAGCGGCGTTGGTTCTCCACGCCATCTCCTGTCCCGCTCCCCTTCCCCTTTCGAGACGACCGCATCCGATGGGCCCCGCCTTCATCTTCCAGATCTCAGGCCTGACCAAGAAGTTTGGACAGCGCGAACTGCTCAAGAACATCAACCTCGCCTTCTATCCCGGCGCGAAGATCGGCCTGCTCGGTCGCAACGGCGCCGGCAAGAGCACCCTCATGAAGATCATGGCGGGCATCGATCGCGACTACGACGGCGAAGCCAGGCTCGCCGACGGATACACCGTGGGCTACCTCGAGCAAGAGCCGCGGCTCGACCCAGCCAAGACGGTGTTTGAGAACGTGATGGATGGGGTCGATCACGTGCGGTCGGTGCTGCGCCGCTACGAGGAGATCAACGCCAAGTTTGCCGAACCGCTCGACGATGCCGAGATGGAAAAACTGCTTGCCGAGCAGGCCGCCGTGCAGGACGAGATCGATGCGAAAAACCTCTGGGATCTCGATCGGCAGGTCGAGATCGCCATGGACGCCATGAACCTGCCGCCGGCCGACTGGGGGGTGACGAATCTCTCCGGCGGTGAGCGGCGACGCGTGGCACTCTGTCGCCTCCTCCTCGAGAAGCCCGACCTCCTTCTTCTCGATGAGCCGACGAATCACCTCGATGCCGAGAGCGTGAACTGGCTGGAGCGGTATTTGGCGGAATACACCGGCACGGTCGTCGCGGTGACGCACGACCGCTACTTCCTCGACAACGTCGCCAAGTGGATCCTCGAGGTTGATCATGGCCGGGGCATTCCCTTCGAGGGCAACTATTCGGCCTGGCTCGAGCAGAAGAAGACCCGTCTCGAGCAGGAGGAAAAGCAGGCCAGTGCCCGCCAGAAGACGCTCGACCGCGAACTCGAGTGGGTTCGGATGTCGCCCAAGGCGAGGCAGGCCAAGAGCAAGGCCCGGCTCGCAGCCTATGAAAAGCTGGCAGCCGAGCAGGCGGCCGTGCGGGATTCCGAGGTTGAGATCTTCATTCCTGCGAGCCGACCGCTCGGCGATCAGGTGATCGACGTGGAGAACATCTCGAAGGCCTTCGGCGACAAACTCCTCTTCGAGAACCTCTCGTTCCGGCTGCCTCCGGGTGGCATCGTGGGGATCATCGGCCCCAACGGCGCCGGCAAGACGACGCTCTTCCGCATGCTTGTGGGGCTCGAGAAGCCCGACACGGGCACGGTGAAGGTCGGGGCGACCGTCGACGTCGGGTATGTCGATCAGAGCCGCGACGCCCTCGATCCAAACAAGACCGTGTTCGAGGAGATCTCGGGCGGCCACGACACGATCGAGCTCGGCAAGCGAACGGTCAACGCCCGCAGCTATGTCGCGAAGTTCAACTTCATGGGGCCGGACCAGCAGAAGAAGGTGGGGTCGCTCTCCGGTGGTGAGCGAAACCGCGTGCACCTGGCCAAACTGCTTCGTGGCGGTGCCAACCTCCTGCTCCTCGACGAGCCGACGAACGATCTCGACGTCGACACGCTGCGGTCACTCGAGGAAGGAATCACGAGCTTTGCCGGGTCCGTGGTGGTGATCACCCACGACCGGTGGTTTCTCGACCGCCTCGCCACGCACATCATCGCCTTCGAGGGGGATGGATACGTGCACGTCTGCGAGGGCAACTTCGAGGTCTACGAGCGAAGTCGCAAGGAGCGGCTCGGCATGGGGGCCGACGAGCCCCATCGCTTCCGCTACAAGAAGCTGACGCATTAAGCCCGCGGGCGATATCACACGCATGCTGTCGCGCCTTTGGCTCCGGCTTGGGGGCGCTGGTGATGGTGGCACGCGTCGGGGTTGCCCACACGCTGACGGTCGCGCCGTCGCCGCCGTCCCGGCGTCGGCTCCCGCTTGAGGGCGCTTGTGTGGGTGCCACGCTTCGGGGTTGCCCACACCCCGTCGCCGGACGCTCGCGTCGGGCATCCTGCCCTTTGGCTCGCTCGGCATTGGCTTCGCTCCGCCATCCTGGCTCCGCTCGCCACTGACGCCGTCTCCCGGGGCATGGGCAACCCCTCGCTCGTCACACGGCGGGGCGCTGCGGGGCGGGGCGATTGCGGGGCTCCGTGGAAGCCCAACGGCGTGAGCCGTGGGACCGGCGCGGTGAACCGCGCGGCGCGTTTGGCGCGACGAGCTGAGGGGGCCCAACGGCGGTGATGGGAGTAGCGGGGCGTGTCCCAGGCCTTACGGCCTTGGGCTTGGACGAGACGGCGGGGCGATTGGGGGTGCCCGTGGAAGCCCAACGGCGTGAGCCGTGGGACCGGCGTGGTGGATCGCATGGCGTGCGTGGCTCGTCACGTGGCGGAATTCGAGCGGCATGACCCTTTCGGCCGTGACCACGCCCGGTCGTGCGGGTTACGGAATCGCGAGCGCGGCGTAGGCTACGAGCGAGGCGACGGGCGGAATCACCCACGCCATCCACCGTGGCCGTCGCACCACAACGCCGACTCCGATCGCGGCGGCCACGATCGCGATCGCAACAACCGACTCCACCCCGAGCACCCGCGGCGTCGCCCGCTGCAGAAACCGGATCGCCATGAAGACCGCCACGATGATTCCTCCCCCCACGCCCGCCCGCCCGATCCCCCGCGCACAAAACTCCGTGGCCACATGCGTCGCCAGGAAGATCGCATACGGGAAAAAGAGCTCACGGTTCCCGGTGGCGGCGTGCGCCACCGCCCAGAGCAGTGCCGGCACCAGCCGCAGGAGCGACGCGAGTCGGAAGTCGGCCAGGATCTGCCCGACACACGCCAGCACCCCAAGCCCCACCCAGGGCGGCCCACCAAGGCCATGGGCCGCGACAAGGAAGCCCATCTGGACGGCCAGAAACCCGGCCGTCGATCCGAGACGGTGAAACCCACCGTCTGGCGGCGACGGATTCGGCGGAGAACGCGTCATCCCAGTCGGATCGCGTCGAAGGACGCACGGTCGCCGTACCACGCGTCACGATCCACGCGGCCGCGAACGCCGGCCACCGAACCCTTCGACGTGTATTGCCAGAACGACCACCGCTCCCACGCTCGCGGAACGTATCGCGACGGAGTCTTCACATAGGCCGCAAGCCACAGGGGGCACCCGAGGGCGTCGCCATCGCCGGCCTTGTCACGCCAGAAAAAGAGGCCGGCATAGATGATCGGCGCCGCCGACTGCAGCGAGCGAAGGCGCTCGACGAACGTCTCCGTCCACCGTCGCACCTCGTCGGGCGTCGCGCCGTCGGTCTGTTCGAGATCAAGCACGAGCGGAAGATCACCCCCCTCCGGCCGCACGGTGTCGTGGAATCGCTCGGCCTGTGTCGCGGCATCGGCACCCGGGCGGCCAAAGTGATACGCCCCTCGGATGAGCCCGGCTTCGCGCATCGCCGGCCAGTTGTCGGCGAACCGCGGGTCGGTGAAATCGAGCCCCTCCGTCGCCTTGCAAAAACAGAACGTGATGCCCGCCGCGGCAACAGCTTTGAAATCGACCGACCGCTGCCAGTGCGACACGTCGATCCCCTGGATCGCGAAGGCTTCAGGATCAACGTCGCCATCGGCGGCCACGGGTTCGGCCCCCGAGGAGCCACGGGCCGTCACGGTCGCAGCGGCGATGGCCATCAGGCGACGACGCGACAGCATCCTGCAGGCCTCCACCGCGATGATCAGGCCATCGGCAGCCGCGTGGCGGCCGCGGCGGCCCGGAGTTCCTTCGGCAACGGAAAGTAGACGTCTTCGTCGCGAATCTTCCGCTCGTCCACGACGGCGCCAAACCGCTCCGTCAGCCAGGTGATGCAGTCCTGCACCACGCTTTCCGGCGCGCTGGCTCCTGCCGTGATCACCACCGTCTCGTCCCCGCGAAACCATGCTGGGTCGATCTCGTTGGCGCCGTCGATGAGATGGGCGGGGATGCCACGCTCGCGGGCAAGCTCCGCGAGCCGCTGGCTGTTGGAGCTGTTCTGGCTGCCGAGCACGATCACGAGATCGGCATCCTCCGAGAGAAGCCGCACGGCCTCCTGCCGGTTTTGCGTGGCGTAGCAGATGTCGTCCTTTGGCGGTCCGACGATCTGGGGAAACCGTTCCTTGAGCCGGGTGATGATTCGCGAGGCGTCGTCCACCGAGAGCGTTGTCTGCGTGAGGTAGGCGAGCTTGTCGTCGGGGCCGAACGGCAGCGAGGCGACGTCGTCGGGGGTTTCCACGAGCGTGAATGCCCCCGGTGCCTGGCCGATCGTGCCGATCACCTCGTCGTGCCCCTCGTGGCCGATGAGCACGATGCGATAGCCCTGCTTCGCATACTTGATCGCCTCGAGGTGAACTTTCGTGACCAGCGGGCAGGTGGCATCGATCGCCCGGAGCCTTCTCTCCTCCGCCACCCGTCGCACCTCCGGCGCCACGCCGTGGGCCGAAAAGAGGAGCACGGCCCCTTCCGGCGTCTCATCCACGGTGTTGACAAACACGACCCCTTCGCGGACGAACCGGTCCACGACATGCTTGTTGTGCACGATCTCGTGAAACACGTAGATCGGCGTTCCGTGAATTCGGATGGCCGTCTCGAGTGTCTCGATGGCCATGTTGACCCCGGCACAGAATCCACGGGGGTTGGCAAGCAGAATCTTCATGGGCGGGCAGGCCGGAAGGAGGCGAGGTGTCGACCGTTTCGAGGGACCGCCGTAAGGTACAACGGTTTCGGCTCTGCATCGTAGTGGAGCCCGGTCCGCCCGGCCAGATGACGTGATTCCGCGTCGCGCCACGATGACGACCTCCTCGCACGACTCACCTTCATCGCGAGCCCTCGGGCAGGCGGCACGCCGTGATCCCACGGCCTGGCAGCTGGCCGACGTTCCACCGGAGGGCGACCTCGCCGCGGCGGAAGCCTTTTGCCGGGACGTGGCGAGGCGGCACTACGAAAACTTCACGGTGGCCACCCGGCTCGTGCCCCGTCGTCTGCGGCAGCATCTCGCCAACGTCTACGCGTTTGCCCGTTGGAGCGACGACCTCGCCGACGAAGCGTCATCGCCCGAGCAGGCCCTGGCCGACCTGGCCGCCTGGCGGGATGAGCTCCGCGACTGTTTTCAAGGACGACCGCGCCACCCGGTGCTTCTCGCCATCGCCAGCACCGCGCGACAGGCCGGCCTCGACGAGAAGCCGTTCGCCGACTTGATCGACGCCTTCGTGCAGGACCAGCGGCAGACCCGCTACAAAACCCGCGACGAGCTCGTGCGGTATTGCCAGCGATCGGCCGACCCCGTCGGACGCATCGTGCTGGCCCTCGAGGGCTGCCGCGACCCCGACCTCGTGGCGATGTCGGATTCCATCTGCACCGGCCTGCAACTGGTGAACTTCTGGCAGGATGTGCGCCGCGATCGGCTGGCTGGCCGCGTGTACCTGCCGCACGACGATATGCAAAGGCACGGGGTCGAGGAGTCGATGCTCGACGCCCCGTCCGCGAGTGAGCCTCTCCGTCGCCTCATAGCCGACGAGGTGGACTGGGCACGCCGTCACTTCGATGCCGGCGCGCCGCTCGTGACGCTGGCGCCCCCGGTGCTGCGTCCCGCCATCGCGATGTTTCTCGGCGGCGGTCGGGCCGTGGCCGACGCGATCGACCGCGCGGGATTCGACACGCTCGTCAGGCGGCCCACGGTTGGTCGCTGGGCCAAGACAAGGCTCGCCGCGCGGGCCTGGTGGGCCGCGACGATCGCGCCGGCCGGGAGGCGCCCATGACGAGCCTGGCGGCCGATCATGCGGCCTGCGCCGCGATCCTGGGCCGATCGGGCTCGAGCTTCGCGTTGCCGATCCGCCTCCTGCCCGAGGCGAAGCGACAGGGAACGACCGCGCTCTATGCCTTCTGTCGCATCGCCGACGATGTCGTGGACGATGCCCCCGACCAGGCCTCCGCCGCCACCGGCCTTGCCGCCTTGGAGGCCGCCACAGCCGCCGCCTTGGCGGGGCATGGCTCCGAGATGCCCGTGCTGCGGGCCGTCGTCGACACCGTCCGTCGGTATGGCGTGCCACACGAATGCCTGACGGAGATCCTCGCCGGCGTGCGGATGGACCTCACCCAGACCCGCTACGACACCATCACCGACCTCGAACAGTATTGCGGTCGCGTGGCCAGCGCGGTGGGCATCGCCGCCGTTCACATCTGGGGATTTACCGATGCAGACGCGGTGCGTCGGTCTCACGACTGCGGCGTGGCGTTTCAGCTCACCAACATCCTTCGTGACATCCCTGAAGATCTTCGTCGCGGTCGCATCTATCTGCCGCGTGAGGATTTCGCCGCCTGCGGGGTAACGGACGAGGATCTTCTGGAGGGCCGCATCGGCCCGGGCTTCGCCGATCTGGCCCGACTGGAAATCGATCGGGCCACGGCGCGATTCGCGCGGGCGTCGGCGATCGATCGCATGCTGTGCACCGACAGCCGGGCGACGTTTCGCGCGATGTTCGGCGTGTATCGGTCGTTGCTGGCAGCCGTGGAGCGGGCCGGGGTGTCGATCTTCACCGCGCGGGTTCGCCCGTCGAAGAGCCGGCTGCTGGGGGCTGCGGGGGTGGCGATCCTCGGTGGGATCGGAGGTCGCAGGCGATGACCGTGAATCGATCGCCGGAGGATTCCCGGCCGCACGTGGTCGTCGTGGGAGGAGGCCTTGCCGGCCTCGCCGCATCGGCTCGCCTCGCCGACGGAGGGTGTCGCGTGACGCTGCTGGAATCGCGACGCCGGTGTGGCGGACGCGCGGCCTCGTTCGAAGACCCGGTCGCCGGCGGGCTCGTCGATGCCTGCCAGCACGTTGCCATGGGGTGCTGCACCAACTTCATCGATCTCGTGAGTCACGCCGGTCTCGGTGATGCGATTCGACGCGATCGCACGCTCTGGTTCATCGGGCCTGAGGGCCATCGGAGCCGGTGCACGCCCTCGGCGTGGCTGCCGGCGCCACTGCACCTGGCGCCGCTGCTGCTCGGCATGCGGCACTTCTCGTGGCGGGAGAAGGCGTCGCTCGCGTGGGGCATGCTGCGACTTGCGCGATCCGTCTCGTCGCAGCAGGCCGATGCTCCCACGGCCCTGGAGTGGCTGCGCCATGTCGGGCAGCCCGAACGGGTGATCACGCTCTTTTGGCAGCCCGTGATTGAAAGTGCGCTGGGCGAGTCGATCGACCTGGTGGACGTCGCCGCGGCTCGCAAGGTGGTGGTGGACGGCTTTCTCGCCCACCGTGATGCCGCGACCTTGGTCGTGCCGACGGAGCCGCTGGGCAGGCTTTTTGGCGAGCGATTCGTGGAGTGGCTCCGGCAGCGGGGCGCGACGGTCGAAACGTCGCAGGCCGTCACGGGCATCGAATGGGATCGCGAGGGACGAATCACGGGAGTGACCTGTGGCGAGTCACGGATCGCCGCCGATGCCGTGGTGCTGGCCGTTCCCTGGAAGGCGGCGGGAAGGCTGGCTCCCGATCTCGTGGTGTCGGGCGACGATCATCTCGCCGCGTCGCCCATCACGGCCGTCCACCTCTGGTTTGACCGGCAGGTGATCGACCTCCCGCATGCCGTGCTGGTGGGACGGGTTTCCCAGTGGGTGTTTCGTGGTGACGAACACGACGCGACGGACGGCGGCTACTGTCAGGTGGTGATCAGCGCATCGCGTGGATTGTTGGGGGGTGATCGTCGCGCGGTCGTCGATCAGGTGGTGGGTGAGCTTCGCGACGTGTTTCCCGCGGCTCAGCATGCAGTGCTCCGCGAGGCGAAGGTCGTCACCGATCCCACGGCCGTGCTGTCGGTGAGGCCGGGGGTCGATGCCCTGCGTCCGGCCGCGGTGACAGCCCGCCCCAATCTGGTGCTCGCCGGCGACTGGACCGCGACGGGCTGGCCCTCGACCATGGAGGGAGCCATTCGCAGCGGACGCATGGCCGCAGCAGCCGTGGGGGCCGTGGTCGGGCTGCCCGTGCCCGGGGTGGTGGCGGATCTGCCCCGAACGCCGTTGGTGAGGCTCGTGGTGGGGCGGTGATCAGTCGTCGGGAAGCGATGCGATCAGCCCGGCGAGCCCGGCGGCCAGCGTACGGCCATCCACCACCGCGTGTTCCCACAGGTGCCACAGGTCGCCGATCACGGCCGGGCGGCGGGTAACGGCGCCGAGGGTGGCCCCGAGGCGACGCCACGGCGACTGGGGGCTGGCGAGCGATGCGATCTCGCGAGGCAGTGCCTGGTCGGCGGTGTCCGACACCACCCGCACGCCATAGCACGGAATCCCCTCGGCGATGGCCACCTTCGCCACGGCATGCGACTCCATGTCGACGAGTCCGGCCCCCGAGGCATCGGCCAGACGCCGCTTCGCATCGACGTCGCCGATCACGCGGTCCACCGTGACGATCGTCATGCCGCCGTCACCAACAGACCCGGACGCGAGTGCGATCGGCTCTGACCCGTCGTCGACGACGGTGCGCGTCGGATAGGCCAGCTGGCCGCGTTCAAAACCGAGGGTGAGGGCACCGGCGAACCCAGCTGAGATCAATGCCCGAGGCCGGTGACCCGCCACCAACAGCCGGGCGGCCTGATCGGCGAGCCGTTCCCCAACGCCCGACACGCCCCACGCGACCGATCGGCCGGCCACGGTTCCCGTCTGAAGGCGAAGCCGCTCGGTGGCGAGCTCCACACGGCCCGTGACGAGCCGTTCGAAGGCGTCGGCCTCGATCGGCATCGCAAACACAATCGCGGCCACGGTCGGTCGCACGGAACCATCGGTCGGCGCCGGAGAGGTCATCGATGGCCGCCATGAGTCGGAGGACTCACCACGCAGATGCTGCGCGGTGAAGGAAGCTGAGCGGGTTCCAGTGGGCCGCGCCATGATCGTGGCCGCCGCAGCAACCCGTGCAACCCGAACATTCGTCCTCGTCGGGCACCATCACGACGTGGTACTTCGGCACCCGCTCGACCGTTTCGCAGCCGTCAGCCTTGAAAAACTTCTTCTTCACGATCACATCGCCGCAGCCGGGCCGGCAGCGGCACTCCGGCGACGGTGCTCGCCACGGGTCGAATCCGCGCACGCACTGGTATTCGCACGTCATCGAGTAGGCGGGCTTCTTCGACTTCTTCTCCTCCCACTCCCCGCGGCATTCGGGCGTGCACGTGGTGCAGCCGCTGGTGCAACTGGTGCAGCCGTGATGCCCATGGCCGGCTCGTGCCGCCGTGATGCCGGCGAGGCCGACGGCAGCAACTCCAGCCACGATGATCGTGGCGATGAAACGTCGCATGAAGAAGCCCTCCCTGGGAATGTCGATGATCGGGGATCAGAAGTCGAAGGCCAGTCGCGTGCCGAGGCCATGAATCCATCCGCTGCCGTCATAGCTCGGCGATGGCACGACCACACCGTTCGACTTGGTGTAGGGCGTGCTCTGAAAGTCGCGATAGGTGAAGTCGTAGTTGAAGTAGACGCGGGCGTTGGGATTCAGCATCCAGTTGAGGCCGAGCGTGCAGCCGTTGAGCACGCCGCCATTCACCTCGCCGTCGCTGAGGCAGAGGTAGTTGTAGCGCATGCCCACCTGCCAGGCACCCTCGCTCAGGCTGAGCCGTCGTCCCGACCCGCCGCCGCGCACCGCATAGAAGTTGTTGTGGGGCACCGGACGGTCGAAGCGGTATTCGATCTTGGAGTAGGTTCTGCTCTCCCCCGTGAGGAAGTAGAGCACCTCGCAATAGCCCCCCTGGTAGTAGACCGTGCCGACATTCGTGCCCGGGGCCGGCTGGTAGCCGTTGGTGTTGAGCGGGCCGGCGCTGGTCGTCCGCGCGTTGTAGAGCCAGGAGCCGAAATACTCCGACTGGAACGACCACGGGCCGTTGTTGCCCACGAGTTCGAGACCGATCATGTTCTGCCACGACGCCTGCAGCAGGCCGGAGTCGGCATAGATCGAGTTGAGCGGACCCGGGGGGCCGTTGCGGAGGTCGCCGCGGCTGCGAAACCGAACGGCATTGATGGGATCGCCGTTCGGAAGGCCGGTCTTCGGGTCAAACGACGTGTACTGCCGCCGCGGTTCCATCGTGCGGCCCGCGACGCCCATGTGGAGGAGTTTGCGCCCCTCGTCCTCGTAGATCGGAAGGAACACGAGGCGGCCGACCGTCATGCTGCCGCCGCTCGAGTTCGAGTAGCCAAACGGGTTCGTGGTGTTCTTGAACTGGCCGATCTGCCAGGCCACGTCCCCCTCCTCGTTGCTGTTGAGCGACTGGATGCCAGGGAGGAAGCCGTTGTTGAATGGTCCTTCGAAGGCGTCCTGACTAAACGACCGTTCCATGAAGTTGAGCCAGCGGCTGCTGGTGAGATGCTCGTAGCCGTACGGATCCTTCTGGTTGCCCACCCGGAGGGTGCCCAGGAGCGGCAGTTCTCGGATCTGCAGCCACAGGTCGGTCATGGCCGTGAGCGGGCCGGTGTCGCGCTCGGTGGGATAGACCTCGTTGTTGACGTTGATCTGGTTGACAAAGTCGTATTCCGCCGCCCAGTCGTAGAACTCGTACATCCGCCCCTCCACGCGGAGCCGGGCGCGACGGAAGTTGACGGTGTCGGCCAGTTCGGGGTCGAGGCCGCCTTGGTTTGGCGGCTGATTGGGACCGTCCATCGCGGAGAAGGCCACGGCGTCGATCTGGGTTCGTCCGCCGATCTTAACCTTGAAGTCCTTGTTGGCCGACTCGGCTTGGAAAGTGTTGGCCCACTTCGACTTGAAGTTTGGGTCACTGCCGATCTCGTAGGGCCCGGGCTCTTTCGGGGCTTCCTTCGGCGGGCTGGGGGCGATTGGCTCCGGCAGCGGCTCGGTGTTCTTCAGTTCGAGCTCCGCCAAGCGGGCTTCGAGATCGCGTAAGCGGGCGCGGTCCGATTCCACCGCCTCCGACACGTCGGCAAACGAGACGAGATCGGCCTCGATGCTTGGGATCGCAAGGGGCTGCGAATCCCCGACGACCGGAACCTGGGCATGGGTCGCGTGCATCGCGGGGCCGGGCATGGCCCCCACGAACAGGGCCAAGGCCGCCCATGGTGCCACTCGTGATCCCATCTCCATCCCTCGGTGCCTGTTGGGAACGGGGCCGCAGAATCGGCACAACCGTCCGTCACGCTGTGATCGGCAAAGCTTGCCAGGCGCGTTGAATCACCGTCTGCCTGACAGACGCTTCATGCAAAGGCGGCGGAAGGTGGGGTGTTTGGGGGTGCCGGCGAGAGAGGGGCGGCCGCCGGAAGCGTGACGGTGACGGTGGTGCCGGTCCCGACCTGGCTTGTGATGGCGATGGTGCCGCCGGCGGTCTCGGCGATCGAGCGGCAGATCGAAAGGCCAAGTCCTCCGCTGCGACCGCTCGAGCCGTGGGTTCGGGCGGCATCGGCCTTGTAGAAGCGGTCGAAGACGTGCGCCAGATGATGGGACGCGATGCCGGCACCGTTGTCTCGCACGACCAGGGTGACCGAGCGGGTGACCGGATTCGGAGTGACTCGCACTTCCACGCTCCCGCCCCGAGGGGTGAATCGGAGGGCATTGTCGAGGAGGTTGCTGATCAATCGTCGGATGCCGACGGGGTTCCCGCAGGCCATCGCGGCCTCGGCAGCCTCGCACGACAACGCGACTCCCTGCTCTTCGGCCACGCCCGAAAACATGCCGACGGCCTGCCGGGCGACCGCGGTCACATCGATCGGGCCGAGGTCGACAGGGCGGGAGGCATCGCTCGTTTCTGCGAGGATCAGCAGATCATTGGCCACCTTCGAGAGGTGCCTGGCCGCCTCGAGGATGTCGGCGAGAAGGTCGGCCTGATCGGGGGTCGTGTCTTCCTGGGCGATCGCCACTTCAAGGCTGCTCTGCAGCGCGGCGAGCGGTCCGCGAAGTTCGTGCGCGGCGTCGGCGACGAACTGTTCCTGGCGCTCCACGTGTCGGGCCACGGAATCGAGAAGCCCATTGATCGTGCTCGACAGCTGGTCGAGTTCGTCGCGGGTGCCACGCACCGGCAGCCGGTCGCCGAGCCGCGTCGGGCTGAGTCGCTCCGCCGTGCGGAGGATGTTGGCCACCGGCCTCGTGGCACGGCCTGCCAGCCAGTAGGCCACCATTGGCGTTGCCATCGACAACACGACGCCCACGGCCAGGAGGATGCGAAGCAGCTGTGCCAGGTTCTCGTCGAGAAGCTTCGTGTACGTGCCGACGCGGATGTGATAGGCCGTGCCGTTGGTCCGGGCGATCCGCTGGCGGACGTAGCGAAACGGTCCGACCTGCACGATGTTTTCAACCCGATCGAGGCGGCTCGGTGGAAAGGAAGCCACCTCGTCGGGACAGCCGTCGCTCTTCCAGACCAGCCGGCCGTCTTCGGTGAGAAAGTGGAGGAACCAGCCTCGTGGCTGCTGGCTCTGCGCCTTGCGTCGCAACTCCGCCACGATCGCCGCCTCGTCGGGGTCGAGGTCGTGCACGGCGAGCGCCACTTCCCTCGATGCCGCGATCAATTCCGCGTCGGCGTCGTCGTAGAGGGCATTCCGTGCCGCAAACCGCACCGCGAGGAGGGTCGCGACCGTCATCAGGAGCACCACGGCCGCATTCAAGACCGTCAGCCGGGTGCGGAGCGAGGTGCTTCGCAGCGAGTCAGTCAGTGGCGAGCGCATACCCGCGGCCCCTGACGGTGCGGATCATCGAGGTTTCCCGCCCCTTGTCGATCTTGCCACGGAGGCGATTGATGTGCACTTCGATCACGTTCGTGGGGCCGTCCCAGTCGAAGCCCCAGACATGCTCGCAGAGCATCTTCCGGGTGACGATCTGGCCGTTGAATCGCATGAGCAGCTCGAGGATGTTGAACTCGGTCGGCGTGAGGTCGATGGGGCGGTCGTCGAGCGTGGCCCTTCGATTCGCGAGGCTGAGATGGAGCCCGGCCACGTCGAGCGTCATCGCTGGCTTGTCCGACGCACGGCGGTGCACGGCGTCGATTCGTGCCATGAGTTCGTCCATCGCAAACGGCTTGACCATGTAGTCGTCGGCGCCCGCCTGGAAGGCCCGCAGCTTTTCGTCGACCTGGCCGCGGGCGGTGAGCACGATCACCGGCGTTCGAACACCACGAGCCCGTGCCGATTTCAGCACGCTCAGGCCATCGGCGCCGGGGAGCATGAGGTCGAGGATGATCAGGTCATTCCCGATGAGCGATTCGTCGTGGAGGGCCGCGCCTCCATCCGGAATCCAGCGGCAGGCATGACCGGCGTCGGTGACGGCCGATGACACCGCCTTCGCAATGATGGGATCGTCCTCGACGATGGCGACCTGCATGATGACGCACTCCGGGAGTTGGTCGGGGCGGATGCCTCCGGCTCATGCTCAAGAATACCGCGCGGGAGCAGGGATGCCTCATTCCCACTCGATGGTGGCGGGCGGTTTGGACGAGATGTCGTAGACCACCCGGTTCACCCCCCGCACCTCGTTGATGACCCGGGTCGAGATGGTTGCCAGCACTTCATAGGGAAGATGGCTCCAGTCCGCGGTCATGAAATCCTGCGTTTCCACGGCACGAACCGCGATCGTGTCTTCATAGGTTCGGGCATCCCCCATCACGCCGACACTTTGGATGGGCAGGAGCACGGCGAAACCTTGCGAAATCGTTCGCATCAGGCCGGCGGCCTCGAACTCCTCGAGCACGATCGCGTCGGCCTCGCGGAGGGTCTCGAGCCGAGGGCGGGTGACCTCGCCAAGGCACCGCACCGCAAGCCCGGGACCTGGGAACGGGTGCCGCCAGACGATCCGTTCGGGCAGTCCCAGTTGGAGACCGAGCTGCCGCACCTCGTCCTTGAAGAGATCGCGGAGCGGTTCGATCAGCTGAAACTTCATGTCGGCGGGCAGCCCGCCGACGTTGTGATGGAGCTTGATGGTGGCCGCCGGGCCGTCGGGCGCCGCGCCGCTCTCGATGACATCGGGATAGAGCGTGCCCTGGGCGAGGAAATGCGCGTCCTCGATCTTGGCCGCTTCTGCGGCGAAGCAGTCGACGAACGCCTTGCCGATGCGCCGTCGCTTCTCCTGGGGATCGGTCACGCCGGCGAGCGTTTCGAGAAACATCGACTCGGCCTCGACCACGTGAAGGTCGGTTTTGAAATGCCGCGTGAACTCGTCGATGACGGCGGCCGCCTCACCCTGGCGCAGGAGGCCATTGTCGACGAGGATGCACGACAGCTGATCGCCGATCGCCCGGCTGAGCAACGCCGCCACGACCGCGGAATCGACGCCGCCCGACAGGCCGCAGATGACCCGGCCCGTGCCGACCGTTCGCCGGATGTCGGCGATCATGGCCGCGGCGAAGTCGTCGAGCCGCCAGGTGCCCGAGCAGCCGCACACGCCGAGCAGGAAGTTGGCGAGCATGGTGCCGCCCGCGGGGGTGTGGGTTACCTCCGGATGAAACTGAAGCCCATAGACGGGCAGCGAGACATGCCGTACGGCGGCGAACGGGCAGGTGTCGGTCTTGGCCAGCGGCACGAAGTCGGTCGCGATGCCGTCGACCTGGTCGCCGTGGCTCATCCACACGTCGGTCCGGTGCGGAATGCCCTTGAAGAGCCCTTCGGTGTCGAGCACCTCGCAGGTGGCGCGGCCGTATTCCCGCGCCGCCGCGCGTCCCACCCGGCCGCCGAGGGCCGTGCATGCCAGTTGCATGCCGTAGCAGATGCCGAGCACCGGGATGCCCAGGGTGAAGATCCCCGGATCGCATCGCGGGGCGCCGTCTTCATAGACGCTCGCCGGGCCGCCCGAGAGGATGATGCCCCGCGGGGCAAGGTGGCGGATCCGCTCCGCGGAGATGTCGTGTCGAACGATCTCACAGTAGACATGCTGCTCGCGGACGCGTCGGGCGATGAGCTGCGCGTACTGCGAGCCGAAATCGAGGACGAGGATGCGTTCTGCCTGCAGCGGCACGGCGGGAGCCGGGGAGTCGGGACGTGTCATGGGTGGGCGCGGGGCGGGGAAAAACGGGACAGTATAGGGTGCCTTCGGCGGCCCCTGCTATAGTGCCGGCCATGCTGATCCTTCTCACCAATGACGACGGGATTTTCGCCCCAGGTTTGGCTGCCATGGAGCGGGAACTCCGTGCCCTCGGCGACGTCTGTGTGGTCGCGCCGTCCACCGAGCAGAGTGGTGTCGGCCATGCGATCACGTTCCTCACGCCGTTGACCGCCAAAGAGGTGTTTGATGGTGAACGGCGCCGCGGGTGGGCGGTCGACGGGAGTCCGGCGGATGCGGTGAAGCTCGGCATCGCGGAGTTTTGTCCACGACGTCCCGATCTCGTCATCAGCGGGATCAACAGCGGCCTCAACGCCGGCATCAACGTGCTCTACTCCGGAACCGTGGCGGCGGCGATCGAAGGCGCCTTCTTCGGGATCACGAGCATCGCCGTGTCGCTCGAGTGGGATGATCACGCCAATTTCGCGAGGGCGGCAGAGATCGGTCTCGACGTCATTCGCGGGCTGCTCGATCGACGGCCTGCCCAGGGAAGCCTCTTCAACATCAACATTCCGACGCGGGCCCTCGCCACGGCGCCGTCGCTGAGGGTCGTGCCGATGAGCGTGGCTCGCTATGGCGAGGCCTTCGAGCGCCGCGTCGATCCGAGGGGGCGTTCGTACTACTGGGCCACCAACGACCCGCCTCCGCCCCCGTCGCCGTTCGAGTCGGACGTGACGGCGCTCGCCGCGGGCAACGTGACGCTCACGCCCCTCGACTACGACCTGACGCATCGGGGCGGGCTCGATGACCTCGCCGCCGGACCCTGGGCGATCCGCTGAGCCAACCCTCGCCGGTCAGCGAGGGTTGTTTTTCAGGTAGACGAGGATTCCGAGCCCGATCGCGAGAAGGATCCCGATCGCCACGGCGATCCAGCCGCCAAGCGGCATGCCGGCGATGTCCTTTCGGCGACGGCGTGGCGTCGGAGCCTCCGCCGTTTGCTCGGCAGCCGAGGACGGCCGCCCGCCCGCCCGCACCACGCTCGATGGCGACCGCCTCACGGCACGCGCCTCCGATGGAGCCCGCGCGGGTGGAGCCTTTGGAGCCATGCCGCTCGTCCCGCTGCCGGGCCCGCTGCGAGGCACCACGCCACCCACATCACTGCCCCCAACCGAACGGCGCGGCAGCGCCCGCCGCGATCCACCGGCCCGAGCCGCCGCCGCCGTCTCGCCGGCCGAGGCAAGCCAGGCTGCGAGGGCGTCGGCCACCTCGCTGGCCGACTGCGGACGACCATCGGGATGCTTCTGGAGCATCCTGAAGTAGAGGTCGGCAATCGCGATCGGCACGTCGGGCCTGGCGTCGAGCGGGTTGGGGGGCGGCTTGTGCAGATGAGACTGGATGCGTTCCGCCAGTTTGCCGGATGCGAACGGCGCCTTCCCCACGAGAAGGAAGTAGAGCGTGCACCCAAGGGCGTAGATGTCGCTGCGTCGATCGGCGGTGTGACTGTCCGTCGCCTGTTCGGGGGCCAGGTAGTCGGCCGTGCCAAGCACACGTTCATCGTGCTCGCGGGTGAGCGAGGCGTCGTCGTCGCCGTCGTTGGCCAGCGCGAGGCCGAGATCCATCACCTTGACGGTGCCTCGCTGGTCGAGCATGAGGTTGGCCGGTTTGATGTCGCGATGCACGAGCCCCTCGTCGTGTGCATGCTGGAGTCCGATGGCCGCCTGACGGATGAAGTCGGCAGCCTCGCGGATGGGCAACGGGCCATCCCGCTTCACCTTCGCGTGGAGATCGATGCCGTCGACATACTCCATCACGATGAAGTGGATCGTTCCGGCGGTGTCGAGGTCGAACGTGCGGACGATGTTGGGATGATTCAGCCGGGCCGACTGCCGGGCTTCGCGCTCGAACCGGGCCAGGTAGGAGGCCTGATCGACCCGTTTCACCGGCAGCACCTTGATCGCCACCTTGCTCTTCAGGGTGGCATGTTCGGCGAGGTAGACGCTGCTCATGCCCCCGGCGCCGAGAAGCCGGAGCAGGCGATACTTACCCAGCGTGAAGCCCTTGTGTCGGCCCTTCAGCAGCTGCTCGATCTGCCAGCGGGTGAGCAGGCCCGAGTCGACGAGCGATGCCAGCATGGCCTCCGGGGGCGGGCCTGCCTGATCGATCCACGGCGCGGCCGCGGAGGCGATCCGGTCGTCGTCAACGAGCCCACTGCGGCGAACCACCTCGACGAAATCGGCGACGGACTGGACCGGCGGGGGCATCGACACGAAACTCCGCATGGCACACGGCGACGCGGGCCCTTCCCTGCCGTGAACGACCGCCTCATCCTACTGCATGCATGGCCTGGCTGCTCTACACTCGCCGCGGATGCCACCTCTGTGACGAGGCGGAAGACCTCGTTCACCTGCACGTCCCTGGCGCGGCGATCATCGACGTCGACGCGGACGACGCGGCCCGTTCCCGATACGACCTGCGGGTGCCCGTGCTGGAGTGCGACGGAATCGTCGTGATGGAGGGACGGTTCGACGAGGCCGGCCTCGTTTGCGAGATCATGCGGCATGGCGGAACGGCTCCGCCATCGCGGCCGTAGCCCGCTGCCGCGGCTTTTCCTCGCCCCACGGGGAGACTATCCTGCGACCTTCGATGGCCGCGGCATGCGGCGTCGGTTCGCCAGGCCAGGAATCCCCGAAGATGACCATCCTCAACCGGTACAGTTCCCGCATCACCCAGCCGCGAAGCCAGGGTGCCTCCCAGGCGATGCTGCTCGGCACCGGCCTGCAGGCCTCCGACCTCGACAAGCCTCAGGTTGGCATTGCGAGCATGTGGTACGAGGGCAACACGTGCAACATGCACCTCGACCGTCTCGCGGCCAAGGTTCGCGAGGGCGTGGTCGCGGCCGGCATGGTGGGCATGCGGTTCAACACGATCGGCGTCAGCGACGGCATCTCGATGGGCACGGAGGGGATGAGTTATTCCCTTCCCTCGCGTGACATCATCGCCGATTCGATCGAGACCGTGATGCACGCCCAGTGGTACGACGGCCTCGTCGCGATTCCGGGCTGCGACAAGAACATGCCCGGCTGCCTGATGGCGATGGGGCGGCTCAATCGTCCTGCGCTGATGGTGTATGGCGGAACGATCAAGCCCGGCCACCTCGCCGACGGCACCACGCTCGACATCGTGTCGGCCTTTCAGTGCTATGGAGAGTACGTCGCCGGCAGGATCGACGATGCCCGTCGTGGCGACATCGTGCGGCATTCGTGCCCCGGGGCCGGGGCGTGCGGCGGCATGTACACCGCCAACACCATGGCGACCGCCATCGAGGCCCTTGGCATGGCCCTGCCCGACAGTGCCTCGATCCCGGCCGAACATCCCGGCAAGGCGGAAGAATGCCTTCGGGCCGGCGCCGCGATCCGCCACCTGCTCGAGATCGATCTCAAGCCCCGCGACATCATGACCCGACGCGCCTTCGACAACGCGATGGTCACTGTGATGGCGCTCGGCGGCTCGACCAATGCGGTGCTCCACCTGATCGCCATGTCGCGGGCGGTGGGGGTCGACCTCACACCGTCGGACTTTCAGGCCGTGGCCCGGCGGATTCCCTATCTCGCCGATCTCAAGCCGAGCGGAAAGTTCGTGCAGGAAGACCTGCATTCGATCGGGGGCACGAGCGGCCTGATGAAGTACCTGCTCGACAAGGGGCTGATGGACGGCGACTGCATCACCGTCACCGGCAAGACCCTGGCCGAGAATCTCGCTTCGAGCAAGGGGCTCGCCGACGGTCAGAAGATCATCCGCCCCGTTGAAAACCCCTTGAAGGTCACCGGCCACATCACGATCCTGCATGGCAACCTCGCGCCCGATTCGGCGGTCGCCAAGATCACAGGCAAGGAGGGCTCGCGGTTTCGAGGACCGGCTCGCGTGTTTGACAGCGAGGAGGCGATGCTCGCCGCGTTGGAGCACGGCGTGATCAAGCGGGGCGATGTGGTGATCATCCGCTATGAAGGTCCGAAGGGTGGGCCGGGCATGCCCGAAATGCTCACGCCCACCTCGGCGCTCGTCGGGGCGGGGCTCGGCAACGACGTCGCCCTCATCACCGACGGCCGCTTCTCCGGCGGGTCGCACGGCTTCATCGTCGGCCACGTGGTGCCGGAGGCCCAGGAGGGTGGTCCGATCGCGCTCGTGCAGGACGGCGATGTGGTGGTGATCGATGCCGATGCCGCCTCGATCGACGTCGAGGTTTCGGGAGAGGAGTTCGCCCGCCGCAAGGCTGGGTGGAAGGCCCCGCCGCTCAAGGCCGACCGCGGCATCCTCGCCAAATACATCCGGTGCGTCGCTCCGGCATCGCGGGGTTGCGTGACCGACGAGTGAATCGACGCGAGCGGTGTACGGGGCATGGCTTCGTCCGTCCAAGCCCAACGGCGTGAGCCGTGGGGCTGGCGTGGTGGCACGCGTGGCGTGTTTGGCCTTCCACGCGAGGTCGATGGGCCCACGGCGCTGTGAGATGCGGTGCGCAACGGCGTCGATCGGCGGAGCGTGGCGTGCCCCAGGCCTCACGGCCTTGGGCTTGGACGGGCAGGTGGTTTTTCCCGTGGAAGCCCAACGGCGTGAGCCGTGGGACCGGCGTGGTCGCACGCGTGGCTCATGCGAGTGGGACGAACCACATCGGGGGCCGTGCTGGTGGCTGTGGGACCTCGACGGTAAACTCTTCGCGTTCGGGGATCATCACCGTGCTTGCGCCGTCTTGTTGGAGAACCGCCCGATGACCACTGGCCGTTTCATGCTCTCTCGTCGTCCAGGCTGGGCGATGGTTGTGGCGGTGGTTGTTCTGGCTGGCTGCGGCGATCGCAAGCAGGGAGACGCACCGACGGCCGCGACGAAACTGCCGCCGGTCAAAGTGATCGCGTTCGACGAAGCGGAGGCCGTGCTGCAGGGCATCGCCGATGGCACGGTCGAAGGCACCGTCGTACAGAACCCATTTCAATACGGCGCCCGCAGCGTCGCGACGCTCCACGCCATCAAGCAGGGGGCGGCCGATGCCGTGCCCGAGTCGAAGTTCGTGAACATTCCCGCGCGGGTGGTGCTGCGCGATCCCTCCGGCCGGCAGTTTGCCGGAGCCGAGGTGGTGCCGGTGGCCTCGTTTCGCGACGAACTCGCATCGCTGCTCAAGGGTGCCGCCGGTGCCTCCGCCGCGGGCCAAGGTCCGGAATACGCCTTCATCACCAACGGCGTGGCGGATTTCTGGACGATCGCCAAGGCCGGTGCGGAGAAGGCGGCCGCCGATCTCGGCGTGCGGGTGTCGGTGATCATGCCCAGTTCGATGACCGACCAGACCCGCAAGATCGAAGACCTGCTCACCCGCGGCACCGACGGCATCGCCATCAGCCCGATCGATCCTGCCAACCAGGGCGAAGTGCTCGCGAAGGCCGCCGAGGCCACCACGCTCATCACGCACGACAGCGACGCCCCCGACTCTCCCCGCCGGGTCTACATCGGCATGGACAACTACGAGGCCGGATTCCTTTGTGGCCAGTTGGCCCGGGAGTCGCTCCCGAATGGCGGCAAGGTGATGCTGTTCATCGGTCGGCTCGACCAGGACAACGCCCAGCGACGACGGCAGGGATGCATCGACGGTCTTCTCGGCCGCACGCAGGATCCGTCGCGTCGGGATGATCCGGGGGCCGTGCTCACGAGCGACGATGGGAACTACGTCATCCTCGGCACCATGACCGACCAGTTCGATCGGGCCAAGGCGAAGGCAAACGCCGAGGATGCCCTGCTGCGTCATCCCGATCTCGCCGCCATGGTGGGGCTCTTCGTCTACAACCCTCCCGCCATCATCGAGGCGCTCGATCGCGCCGGCCGGCTCACCGCTCCGGCCGCCAAGGACCCCCATGCCACCGCTCGTTGAAGCCCGTGGCATCGGCAAGCAGTTTCCGGGCGTCCGGGCCCTCGACGACGTCTCGCTTTCGGTGGGGACGGGTGAGGTGGTGGCGCTGATCGGTGAAAACGGCGCCGGCAAGTCGACGCTGTTGAAGATCCTCGCCGGCGTGCAGTCGCCCGATTCGGGCTCGCTCCTCGTCGATGGCCAGCCGGTCAGGTTTCGTGGTGTGCAAGATGCCCTCGGTGCCGGAATCGCCCTCATCCATCAGGAACTGAATCTCGCCGACAACCTCGATCTCGCGGGCAATGTTTTTCTCGGGCGGGAGCCTCGCCGGGCGGGATTCATCCGCACGGCCCAGATGCACCGCGAGGCGGCGGAGTGGCTCCGCATGGTCGGGCTCAACCTTGATCCGGCGATGCCGCTGTCGCATCTCCCGATCGGCCGCCAGCAGCTCGTGGAGATCGCCAAGGCGCTCTCCACGAGGGCCCGGCTCCTGATCATGGACGAGCCGACGAGTTCGCTGTCGGCCCGCGAGACCGAAACCCTCTTCGCCGTGGTCAGGCAGCTTCGAGCCTCGGGCGTGAGCGTGCTGTGGATTTCGCATCGGCTCGGGGAGGTGAAGGAGCTGGCGGATCGCGTGGTCGTGCTGCGCGACGGCCGCAACGCCGGTGAGATTCCTGATCGCTCCGGCATCGAGCACGACACGATGATCCGAATGATGGTGGGCCGCGACGTCGATCGTCTCGCCCGTCGCCCGAGCCACCCGCCGGGCGAGGTCGTGCTCGAGGTGGAAGGCCTTCGAACGCCCGCCCATCCTCAGCATCCGGTGTCGCTGAGCCTGCGTGGAGGCGAGATCGTGGGCATCGCCGGGCTTGTCGGCGCCGGCCGGACGGAACTGCTCACCACGCTCTTCGGCGTGACGCCGGCGGTGGGTGGCCGTGTGGCTGTGGCCGGTCGCCCGGTCGATCTCCGCACGCCGCGCGATGCCATTCGTGCCGGGATGGCCCTCGTGCCGGAGGATCGAAAGCATCAGGGACTGATTCTGGAGATGGCCGTGCGCGAGAACATGTCGCTCGTGTCGCTCTGGCCGGAGAGCCATGCGGGGTTCGTCGACTCGCGTGCCGAACGCCGGTTGGCCGAGCAGATGATCCCGGCCCTCGCGATCAAGACGCCCGGCGACCGGCAGGCCGTGCAGTTCCTTTCCGGAGGCAATCAGCAGAAGGTGGTGCTCGCCAAGTGGCTGGCGCTCAAGCCGAAGGTGCTCCTCCTCGACGAGCCCACCCGCGGCATCGACGTGGGCGCCAAGGCGGAGATCTACGACCTCGTGCATCGGCTGGCCGGCCAGGGGCTCGCGGTGCTTTTCGTTTCGAGCGAAATGGAGGAGATTCTCTCGCTGGCCGACCGGGCCCTTGTGATGCACGAGGGACGGATCGCCGGCGGCCTCGCCCGGCATGACCTCAGCGAGGAACGCGTGATGCGGTTGGCCGCGGGTGGCACGGGGAGACAGTCGGCATGAAGGGCCTGGCATTGGCGGCAACTCAGGTGGTGCGGAGCGCCGTCTCTCCGAAGATCCTCGGAATCATCGGCCTGCTTGCGGCCGTCTGCCTCTACACGGCGCTGGCGAGCCCCAACTTTCTCAAGGTGGGCAATCTCGAGAATGTCGTGCATCGCACCGCCCTGTTCGGCATTCTGTCCATCGGCGTGGCGTTTGTGATCATCACCGGCGGCATCGATCTTTCGATCGGCTCGGTCGTCTGCCTCGTGGGCGTGCTGCTTCCGTGGCTGCTGGTCGACCACGGCTGGTCGGTGCCGATGGCGGTGGCATTCGTGCTCGGCCTGGGGGCCGTGATCGGCCTCGTCCATGGGTTGCTCGTGACGCGTCTTGGGCTGCAGCCCTTCGTCGTCACGCTCTGCGGTCTTCTGATCTATCGGGGCGTGGCCCGTGGCATCACCCAGGACCAGTCGCAGGGATTCGGCACCGGCTACAAAGGGCTGCGGGCGCTCGCCACGGAACGTTTTCCGATCTTCGGCGAGGGGGGCTTCGAACTGCCGGCCACGACGCTCGTGTTTCTCGTGATCGCCGTGGCGGCGGCGATCTTCCTCAACCGTACGGTCTGGGGCCGCTACCTTCTCGCGCTTGGCCGCAACGAGCAGGCGGCGCAGTATTCCGGGATCAACACGGGGCGGATGAAGCTCCTGGCCTACGTCATGTCGAGCACGCTCGCCGCCATCGGTGGCATGCTCTTCGTGCTCGACATCAACGCCGCTCAGCCGAGCGACTTCGGCAACTTTTACGAACTCTATGCCATCGCCGCCGCGGTGCTCGGCGGCTGTTCGCTGCGAGGCGGCGAAGGGTCGATTCTCGGGCTGCTCGTGGGCTCGGCGCTGATGGTGGTGATCTCCAACATGATCAACCTCGTGCATCCGAGGTATCAGAACGTGGAGTTCGCGATCATCGGCGGCGTGATCCTCGCCGGCGTCATCGCCGATGAACTCGTGCGCCGTGCGGCACGCCGTCGGCCCGGCAGCGGCTCCTGACAGGGCTCACTGCGGGATCGGCAGTGATTCCATCGGCACCGGCGGCCCCGGGGCGATCATGGCCCCGGGGGGCAGCTGCTCGGCGGGAACGGGAGCCCCGTAGACGGGCCCCTGCGGCACCGGAGGCGGAAGGCTGATGTCGCCGGGAACGGCGCCCGCAGGAACTCCCGAAGCGGCGCCCAGGTCGGGCGGCTGATAATACGGTTCGGCGTGAGCCTGCGGCGGCATGCCGAGCCTGGCGAGCAGCAGGGAGAGCATCTTCTGCTCCAGTTTGGGATCGCGTCCCAGCGGAATCCAGCCGAGGTTGGGCGTGGGGCTGGCCACCGGTCGGGGCTGATCGCCCACCTGCTGACCGAGCGTGGGAAGCGGGGTGCCGTATCGGTAGAGCGAGTCGTCGTTTCGGAACGAGGCCCCGCCCGTCGTGGCGCGCATCGGCCGCGGGAGGTATTCCAGTTCCTTGTTCACCACCACCTCAACCCGCCAGCCGGCGGCGTCGGGAGTGAGCCGCATGGTGGCGATGCGACGGATCGACTGGAGAGTCGACTCCCATCGCTCGCCCCAGCCCACCGAATCGCCCCGCCAGGGTTCGAGCACGGTGGCTCCGGTCTGCGGGAAGGTGTCGATGCGGCCTTCCGTGGGGATGCCGTTGGCAAACACGACCCGCTGCTCCGAATGCACCTTGAAGAAGTCGTCGGTGACGTCGACCATCTTCGTCCACACCGTTTCGGCATCGAGCGGCGGCAGGACGATCGCGTTGTGGCTCGCCACGGGTCCGCCAGGCATCATCGGTCCTGAGGGGCCGATCACCGTGCCGTCGGGGAGGGGAGCAAAGGGGTTTGGCTGGGCCGACGGGATCACCGGAGGCGCCGGAAGGATCGGGGACGGCAGCATCTCCTGGGCCGGCGCGGTCCATGCGGCCGCCCAGCCAATCACCAGCACCACGATGGAGGGAAACCGCCGCATCCATGCTCCCGAACAGAACGCTCGGGATGGTGGTGGATGGCGGGAGGTGGCTCAAGCCCAGTTTTGGAGGCTCCGACGGGCCCTTTCGGGGCGTCGGAGGGGGGCGTCCCAGGCCGGCGAGCAGGCTGTGGACAACGCCTGCCGCCGCAGGATGCGGCGACCGAAGGCCGTGGCATGCCTCGGCCTTCCCGCCGGTCGGCAACGTGGACAAAGGTCTTGGATGACTCTGTCCACAGACAGCCAGAGTGTCAGCAGGCCCCGAGCCGTGTGGCGAGCTGCTCGAACTGGCGGGTGTGGCGGCCGTGTGACGTGTGGAGGTGCTCGCCCTGGGAGATGAAACGGATGCGGTCGTTTCGCTCCAGTCCCCTGCCCCGAAGGATCCGCTCAAACGGCTGCCGCGACTGGGCGTAGATTACGAGGAGCTTGTGTTCGTCGAGCTGCACCTCGAGCGAGAGTTCTGGATGGAGCACGGCGATCGACGCACAGCCGTCGTTGAGGAGCAGGTCTTCGTACTCCCAGAGCATGCTTTCCAGCACGAGCCGCTCGATTCCCTCACGCGAGAGTTCCTGGCGGTCCGTGGCGGATTCGTGGGATGATTCCAGGATCACGTCGCAGCTGTCGCCAAGGGGTTCGATCAGTTCGAGAAACGTGGCGAAGAGGTCTTCGCTGCTGACCGCCGCGATGAGGGCGGGGATCCGCGCGCCGGAGGACGGGTCGATGTAGGCATCGTGTCGAAACCCGGCCTGGGGCACGACATCGAGCTGCCAGCCCGGGCGAACCGCTTCTGTGAGCGTGAACCGCCCGTAGCGGCTGCGGGCCAGGTGGGCATCCATCGTCGCCCGGTCCGGGGTGACGGCCGGCTCACGGGGGCCGGTCACGGCACGGAGGAGCGGGCTGTTGGTGGGCGTCGGGCGGCGTTGTTCGAGGAAGCTCATGGTGGATCGCGAGTGACGGGAAGGTGCCCCCGGCGAGCGCCGGTTTCGAAGGGCACCACAAACCTAGGACACGCTTTTGCGTCGTGCGGCTGCATCGGAAAACCGTCGCCACGCGGGCCCCTGGGGGGCGTCGTTGCCCTCGGAGGCGGTTTCGCCCCATAATCCGCGACTTTTCCAGGGTTAGGATCTCGGACACGGAGGCCGCATGGACGGGAAAATCGTTTCCACCGGAATCACATTCGACGATGTTTTGCTGGTGCCGCGGTATTCGTCCGTGGTTCCGTCGGAGGTGGATACGAGCACGCGACTGACCCGCGGGATCGAACTGAAGATCCCGATCGTCAGTTCGCCCATGGACACCGTCACCGAAAGCGAGATGGCCATCGCCCTGGCCCAGGAGGGCGGCCTGGGGGTGATCCACAAGAACCTCCCCATCGACCGACAGGCCGAGGAGGTGGACAAGGTCAAGCGAAGCGCGAACGGGATCATCATGGACCCGGTCACGCTGCCCCCCTCGGCGACCGTCGCCCGTGCCCGCGACGTGATGGATCAGCACAATATCTCGGGCGTTCCCATCACCGCCGATGGTCGAAAGCTCGTCGGCATCATCACGCGTCGCGACCTGCGGTTTCTAGAGAGTGGCGAGACCCCGATCGCGGAGATCATGACGAAGTCGGAGCTCGTGACGGCGACGGGTGCCGTGTCGCTCGACGACGCCGAGAAGATTCTGATGGCCAACAAGGTCGAGAAGCTGCTGCTCGTCGACAAGCAGGGGCTCCTCACGGGCCTGATCACCATCAAAGACATCGACATGATGAAGCGGTTTCCCAACGCCTGCAAAGACCGCCAGGGGCGGCTGCGGGTCGGGGCGGCCGTGGGGGTGATGGACTACGACCGCGCGGCGAGCCTGATCGCGAAGGGGGTCGACATGCTCGTGGTCGACAGCGCCCACGGCCATTCGGCCAACGTCATGGAGACCGTTGCGGCAATCAAGCGACAATGGGAGATCGAGGTGGTTGCGGGAAACGTGGCAACCCGGGAAGGCTGTCGCGATCTCATCAAGGCTGGCGCAGATGGAGTCAAAGTTGGGATCGGTCCCGGGTCGATCTGTACCACACGGGTCATCTCCGGTGTCGGCGTTCCCCAGATCACGGCGGTCTGGGAGGCGGCGCAGGAGGCGGCCGGTGCCGGCGTTCCCGTGATCGCCGACGGTGGCATTCGCTATTCGGGAGACATCACCAAGGCGATCGTGGCCGGGGCCCACTGCTGCATGATCGGCGGGCTGCTGGCGGGCACGGCGGAGAGTCCTGGGCAGACCGTCCTCTACCAGGGGCGGACGTTCAAGACCTACCGCGGCATGGGATCGCTTGGGGCGATGGTTCACGGATCGAGCGAACGCTACCGCCAGAAGGTGACGGGGCGCGGCAGTGACAAGCTCGTGCCGGAGGGAGTCGAGGGTCGGGTCCCCTTCAAGGGGCCCATGAGCGTGTTCGTCTACCAGCTCGTCGGCGGCCTCCGGGCCGGCATGGGCTACTGCGGCACGCGGACCATCGACGAACTGCGGAACGACGGCCGTTTTATCCAGGTGACCGCCGCAAGTGTCCGCGAGAGCCATCCCCATGACATCGTCATCACGCAGGAAGCCCCGAACTACACGGCGGAACACGCCAAGCCTGAGTGAGATCGCCAGGGTGCTGGCGGCTCTCGCCCTGCTCGCCCCCGCCTTCGGGCACGCCGCGGGATGGCGAACGTTTGTGCGGGAGGCCGAGCCGGTCGAGAGCCGCGTGCCGCCCGTCCTCGCCGAGACCGACCCTCAGCCGATGGCCGAGGTCGACACGCCGTCGGCCGACACGGAACGAGACGGTGTGGCCGATCCTGCGGTGGAGGTGACGGCCGCGGAAGTGGGTGAGGATGAGACCGCTGCGGACGCCACCGGCCCGTGCGGCGAAGAAGATGCCGCCTGCCGCGACGCTCTTCGGCAGATCCGTGACGACAGCCTGAGCGACATCGATCTCGACATCCGCGTGAGCGGTCAGCCCGGCAACGACTACCCGTGCGAGTGCCGGCTCGAGGGGGAGACCTTCGAGCCACGGCGGTTCGCCACCACCACGTTCACCTGGAAGGCGGCTGGCTACTGCCACAAGCCGCTCTACTTCGAGGATTGGCAGCTGGAGCGGTATGGCCACTCGCATGGGCCGCTCGCCGATCCCTTCTTCTCGGCGGCCCATTTCTTCACGACCCTGCCCGTGCTGCCCTACAAGATGGGCGTCGAACTGCCGTGGGAGTGCGTCTATCCGCTCGGCTACTACCGGCCTGGCAACTGTGCGCCGTGGACGGTGCCGGCGATTCCGATCAGCGTGCGTGGCATGGCGGTGGAGGCGGCGACGGTCACCGGCTTGGTGTTTTTGTTTCCGTAACGGCGTCGTGGGTGATAGCCCGGCGTGTCCCAGGCCTGACGGCCTTGGGCTTGGACCGGAGGGTTTCTGTCCGTCGAAGCCCAACGGCGTGAGCCGTGGGACCGGCGTGGTGCGTCACGCGGCGTGTTTCCGTCGATCATCCGATCGCCGCTATGATGATCGCGGCGAGGGTGGCACCAGGAGGCACTGTCATGCGGCTTGTGGGAATTGTGCTGGTCGTCGCGCTCGTGGTGGCTTCGTCGGTTCGGGGCGATTGGCCTCACTGGCGGGGCGATGACGGCAACGGCGTGTCGCTCACGGCCCGGCCTCCGGTCGCCTTCGGGCCCGACCGCAACCTTCGATGGAAGGCCGAGATTCCGGGACGGGGCTCGTCGTCGCCGGTCGTCGTGGATGACCAGGTGTTCGTCACGACCGCCGTGCCGGTCGAGGCCGAGGACGGGCTCCTCGACTTCCGCCTGCTCTGCTTCGATCGCGAAACGGGCCGCGAGCTCTGGGCTCGGTCGGCGGTGCGGGCCGTGCCCCATGAACGAACGCACGAGACCAATGGGTTTGCCTCGGCCTCGCCGTGCGTCGCGGACGGCCACGTTTATGCCCACTTCGGATCCTGGGGGCTCCATTGCTTCACCCGCGACGGCGACCACGTGTGGAGCAGGGATTTTGGCGACATGCGAATCCGCAACGGTTTTGGCGAGGGGTCGTCGCCCACGCCGGCCGGCCGGCTGGTGCTCGTGCCCTGGGATCACGAGGGACCGTCGATGCTCATCGCGGTCGACGGCCGCACCGGTGCAACTGTCTGGGAAACGCCTCGTGACGAACCCACCTCCTGGGCCACGCCGCTGGTGGTCACGGGAGGCGATGGTGTCGTGCAGGTGGTGATGAACGGCCAGCGGGCGGCCCGCGGCTACAACCTCGCCGATGGCCGGGAACTCTGGCAGTGCCGCGGCCAGACAGAACGGCCCTGCGCCTCGGCGGTGGCCGCCGATGGCGTGGCCTACGTGGGGAGCGGCTTTCGCGGGGCGTTTCTCGGCGCCTTCGATCTCGGGGGCCGCGGCGATCTCGAAGGCGGGTCTCACGTGCGCTGGACCGTGGCCCGCAACACGCCCGACGTGGCCTCTCCCCTGCTCTCTCACGGCAGGCTCTTCTACTACAAGGAGAAGACCGGGCTGCTCACCTGCGTCGATGCCCGCTCAGGCACGCCGCACTATGAGGCGGCGAGGGTGCCCGGTGTCGGCCGCACGTATGCCTCGCCCGTCGCGGCCGACGGCCACGTCTACCTCACCGATCGCAGCGGGAGGATCACCGTGATTCGTGACGCTGAAGCGGTCGACGTGGTGGCCGAAAACGACGTCGGCGAGGGAGTCGATGCCACGCCGGCGCCGTCGGGCGACTCGCTCTTCGTCAGGGGCGAGCGGCACCTGTTCCGGTTTGCGGGCGAGTGATGCGGTTCGCACCCGCCACCCGAAAACCCGTCACCGCCTCCGATCAGCGTTTGCGAATGGAGGCGATGTAGGAGTAGCGACGCGCCACCGATTCAAACGACACGTCGGCTCGGCCCGAGGTGCCGAGGGCGGCGAGGGCGTCGTGCACCTCGGGGCGGTAGTGCACGTGGAACATCGCCAGCCATTTCTTCAGGCCCGCGGCAAACAGCGACGGCAGCTCCTTCTGATCCCAGAAATCGACGATCACGAGGTGGCCGCCGGTCTTGAGGTTCGCCATCGCCGCCTCGATGGCCCCGGGCCAGGTGGGCACCATCGAGAGGCAGTAGGAGAAGAAGATCGTGTCAAACGGTTCGTCGCGGCCGAACATCGCCTTCGCATCGACCTGTTCGGCAAGGCCCTGCCGAAGCCGGATGCGTTCGTGACCCGCCGCGGGAACGCCGGCACGGGCGATGCTCGCCGCAGCGGTGTCGAGCATCTCCTGGGAGGCGTCGAGGCCGCAGAGCAGGCCCGGTTCGGGACGCCGCGCGAGTTTGATGAGATTCCGCGCGGTACCGCAGCCCACTTCGAGTGTCGCGGTGCTGGGGTTGGTCTCCACCTTGGCCAGCATGCGGTCGCGGCCGAGGAGGTAATAGGCCCGGGTGAGGTCGTAGACATGCCGCGTGAACCGGTACATCCGGTCCATGGCAACGGCCTGGTCGACGGCGGCGGAGTCGCTCATGACGCCGACGGTCCCACGAGCTCGTAGAGGTGGAACATGCCGTAGATCGCCGACCGGTCCTGCTTGTGGAGTTCGCGGGCGATCTCGGGCAGCGCCCGAAAGCGTGCCATCGTGGCGGGCGACAGCGACTTTTCGATCGGTGAGAGCTCGCCGGCGGTGCGGAAGATCACCCGGGTTCCCGGTGCTCCGACCTTCGCGATCTCGGTCCAGAGTTCGTCGATCACCGCGGGTGGCATCCAGTCCTGGCTGTCGAGCAGGATGAAGGAGTTGAGGCTGCCGGGCTGCTCGCTTCGGATCTGGTCGGCCAGCGAGGCGATGTGTGTTTCCACGCGACCGACGACCGACTTGATCGTGTCGTAGTTTTCCCGCTTGAGGTAGTCGGGGAGTGCCTGGCGCCCCTCGTGGTCGTAGCGACGGCCAAAGGCCTGCCAGGTGAAGTAGTTGTCGTTGAGCGGAAAGCCGCATGCGAGACGCCGGACCCGCTCACGATACATGTCGAAGAGCTTGCCGCCGTCGCCATCCTGCTCCTCGAGCATGGCGGCATGCTGGCTCGGCGGAATGCCGAGGCTGTAGACGGCGACCGGCTGGCGGCCCATCCATCGAACCAGCCGGTTGTCGAAGAGGGGGCCGAAGGTCTCGTCGAAGATCCGCTCCTGCTCCGAGATCGACGTGGCGGTCAGGATTCGCGTGGGATCCTTCCGCATCTTGCGGGCGAGTCCATGCACGACCCGGAAGAACTGGCCGAGCTTGGCCTTGTCGTAGAGCCCCGTCTTGAAATAGTTGATCCGCTTGGGGCCGATCGTCTTGCCCGGCCAGTCGGTCGATTCCCAGAAGGCCCGCGTGTCGGGGTCGAGGGCATCGCGGATGTAGCGGTTGTAGTTGGCAATGTTGTCGCGATGCCGACCGTAGCCGAAGAAGTTGTAGAAGGTCTCGTAGTCGGGCAGCCGCTCGAGAGCCTTGAGCTTCAGCCGCGTCAGCGCCATGTGGTTGGCGTTGAGGTCGATCGCCACGATCCGCTTCGGGCGATGGATCAGGTAGTTGAGAACGTTGCAGCCGCCGCTCGAGATCGTGAGGATGCTCGACTCGGGCCCCATCTGGAGCGCCTGGGCGTCGACACGCGGATCCTCCCAGATCTGGTTGTAGACGAAGCCGCGGAACCAGAGAGTGAACATCCGCTCCAGCATGCCCCGCTTGCTGGCGAGCCGGTTGTGGTGAACGGCCTTGCGGAGCCGGTGGGTGTTGGTCTGCTTCACGGGGGTCATGAGGGGGCGGGGCCGACTGGGCACTTCTC
This sequence comes from Pirellulales bacterium, assembly GCA_017853835.1. Taxonomy (GTDB): domain Bacteria; phylum Planctomycetota; class Planctomycetia; order Pirellulales; family UBA1268; genus QWPN01. The sequence continues at coordinate 35,515 of JAFMIU010000029.1, forward strand.
CGACGGGATGCGGTGGGGAAGCCCAGAATGTAGCCGACCATGGCGGCGGCCGTCGATGCCGTGATTCCGGCGGCCTTACGGCCGGGCGGGAGGCGGGGCCACCTCGTCGATCCGCTGCACGAGCGACCGAACGGCGGCCCGGTATTCGTTGGCCAGCGACACGATCGCCTGCTCCGCTCGTTCCACCTTCCCGACGGAGGCGTTCCGCGTGGAGGTGAAGCCGTCGGTCATGCGGTCGGCGGCGGCGGCGTCCCTTCGCCACTGCACCAGATCCTCCTCCAGCCGCTTCTGAAGGGCGTTGACGGCCTTCAGTTCGGCGGTGAGGTCGGTGTGGGCGTCAACGAGCCGTTGCCGAGAGGTCACGAGCGATTCGATCTCGGCCCGGACCGTGTTCATGAGGTGGGCCACGCCGTCGGCGGTGATGGCGGCACCGCCCGGGCGGTCGAGGTGCGACCCGTGGATGAAGGTTCGGGCGTCTCGCAGCGGTCGACGGTATCGCACGCTGTCGATGGTGGCCGATTCCTGCTCTTCGAGCGCGAAGGCGGTTTGGAGGTCGAGGTCCGCTTTCTCGCCTGCCGCAAACTCACGGCGCTCCGCCTGGTCGTCGCTCTCGGGAGCGAGACTGACCGGCTTCGTGAACGTCACCGAGGCCCAGTAGCTGCCGGCGGGCACCTCGCCGGCGTCGAGCCTGGCGCGGATCGTTTTCCATTCGTCCTTGTCGGCCACTTCTTTGCCGTCGCGTTCGATCTCTTCCAGGTAGGCCTTCTGGCGATCGCGTTCGTCGAGGATCGCCTCGACGGCGTCGATGTCCTGCCGCTTCGGCTCCGGCAACAGCGGCGCATCGGTCGCTTCGTCGGGGGTTTTGGAGTAGGTCGTCCAGCGATCCGGCGGGAGGCTTTCGTACACCGTCACGGAGTCGTAGGGCTGGGACCACACCGCTGCGTCGTAGGCGTCTCGGGGATCGGTGGGCTCGACCGTCAGCACGAATCGGCCATCCTGCACCGCGGTGGTCGTCACCGAGAAGGCCCCGAGGTAGCGTCCCCCTTCGTGCGCGGGCACGTCGTCGAAGATGTAGACGATCGAGCCGGGATCGAGCGGCGGCTTGTCGGCATCGGGAGGCGGCGGGGTTGCTGGGTCGGCCGGCGGGGCCTCGCCATCGGCCGCGGGGGGCGGAGTGGTGGGGGCGAGCTCGAGACGGCCCGTCGTTCCATCCTTGGCGGGCGGCTCGAACGACGCCTTGCTCCACGATCGGCCCTGCCACGTGTCGACGCGGCTGAGCGCCCGTTCCCAGCGGGCCTGTTCGGCCTGCAGTTCGGGGATCGACTTCTCACCGGCGACCCGCGCGAGACGGCCACCGTCGGCTGCGTTGGGCTGGAGGGCATCCCGAACCCGAGCCAGTTCCAGCTGTTTGCCGCGGATAAACCTGGTCCACGACCATTCGTAGGCGGCCATGCGCGAGGCCACGTAGAGATAGCCCGTGGCGCTCAGGAGCACGAGGATCGCACCGACGAGCGTTCCCCAGCTCCAGCGTTTGTGGCCCACGCCAAATGCGATCAGGCCGCCGAGGAGCACCACCGCGATGAGGCCGATCAGCACGTAGTTCATGGTGATCCTGACCGCCAAGGCTGCCCGATCGGTCCAATCGGCGCAACCGTCACGAACGGAGTATATCGCTCCCCAGAAGCGCTCCCGTGAGGCTATTCGTGTCGATGGCGGTCTGATCTTGAGCCGGCTCTGCCGCCGTGGTGCATCCTGTCGACGCGCCCCGTCGGAGTGTCGCCCGCCGGCGACACGGCCAGGCCCGTTCGGCCGCAGAGTCGACGATTTCGCCGCGGTTTCACTCGATTCGGCCGGAACGGTGCCCGGTGGCACCGAATCTGCACCTGCCCCGCTCCAGTTCCTTGTGTCCGCATCCATCCGGGATCCGCCCGGTGGGTGTGGGCCGCCATGACCTGGAGTTTTCCGATGCGGCGCACCACCACCGACACCCACGATCCCCGACGCAAGCCGAGCCTGCCCGCGAAGTCAGCGAGGGCCGTGCCGCGACGGTCGGTCGCCGTGATCGACGACCCGATCCGTCTGTACCTGCTCCAAATGGGAGGGATCCCGCTGCTGTCACGCGAGACGGAGGTGGCCCATGCCCGTCAGATCGAGCTGTGGCGGAGGCGGTTTCGTCGCACACTCCTCGCCAACGACTTCGTGCTTGCCGGGGCCGTGCAGCTGCTCGAACGGGTCCATGCCGGAACGCTCCGTCTCGATCGCACGATCGAGGTGTCGGTCACCAACACCGGCGAGAAGAAACGCATCCTCAAGCGGCTCGGCCCGAATCTCGTGACGCTCCGTCGGATCGAGCAGGAGAAGGCGAAGCTCTTCCGGATCGCCATGTCCCGCAGCACCCCGATGGAAGTGCGTCGGTCGGCGTGGCGGCGGCTCGTGCGGCAGCGGAACAAGGCCGTTCGGCTCGTGGAGGAGCTCCACCTTCGCATCCAGCGGCTGATGCCGCTGCTTCGGCAGCTCCGCGACCTTGCCGACCGCTACGCTTCGATCCGTGAACGGCTCGAGGCGGGGGAGCTGGGGGGCGATCGCACGCGGTCGCCGTTCGTGGCCGAGCAGCGACGCATTCTGCTCACGACCCGTGAGAGCCGGCGAACCCTCGAGCGGCGGCTTGCGAGGCTCGAGGATCTCCAGCACCGATACGACGCGGCCAAGCGGGATCTTGCGGCCGGCAATCTCCGTCTCGTGATTTCCATCGCGAAGCGGTATCGCAATCGTGGGCTCACGTTCCTCGACCTCATCCAGGAAGGCAACTCCGGGCTGATGCGGGCGGTCGACAAGTTTGAACACGCCCGCGGATTCAAGTTTTCGACCTACGCGACATGGTGGATTCGGCAGGCGATCACGCGGGCGATCGCCGACCAGAGTCGCACCATCCGGGTTCCCGTGCACATGGTCGATGCGATGGGACGGCTGCGAAACGTGCAGCGGCAGTTTCTGCAGGAGCATGGCCGGGAGGCGACCATCGAAGAACTGGCGGCCGTGGCCAATCTGTCGATCGAAGAGGCGGAGTGCATCTGCCGCATGTCGCGGAAGCCTGTGTCGCTCGACCAGCCACTGGGCGACTCCGACGAGGGGGCCGTGGGCGATTTCGTCCGCGATCGGCGGGAGGACGACCCGCTCAAGGGAGTGAATCAGCAGTCGCTCCAGGGCACGATCTCGCGGGCGCTCGAATCCCTCTCCTACCGGGAACGCGAGATCATCCGCCTGCGATTCGGTCTGGCCGACGGCTACTCCTACACGCTCGAGGAAGTGGGCACGATCTTTGATGTCACGCGCGAGCGGGTTCGTCAGATCGAGGCGAAGGCCGTGGAAAAACTCCGCCAGCCCGGGGTCGACTTCGACCTCGCCGGATTCGTCGACGACGCCACGGTGGAGCGATGGCGGGGCGTTCGCGACGAGGCAGGCCAACTGGCAACCGTCGGTGTTTGATGGCGACGATCGATCCAGTCGGCCTGCCGCGTTCGCGGAGACGGGAGCCTAGGCCGACTTGGCCTCGTCGAGCGCCTGCTGGAGCTTGGCTTTCGACTGCACGCCCATGAACTGCTGCACGAGGCGACCGCCGCTGAAGATCATGATGGTGGGGATGCTGGCGACGTTGTAAGCCATGGCCAGCCGGCTGTTCTCATCCACGTTGACCTTGCCGATCTTGAAGCTGCCGGCGTTTTCGGAGGCGAGTTCCTCGATCACCGGACCGATCATCCGGCACGGGCCGCACCACGGAGCC
>JAFMIU010000098.1 GCA_017853835.1 Pirellulales bacterium
TCGTCGGTGACAACCACCCCGGCGGCATTGGATCGCGTAATGGCAAACGTGGCGTGCTCCGTGCCACCGGGCGCGGCACCGGGCGACACGAGCACGCCGTTGGAGACATTGAAGCCCTCGAGCGTGGTCGTGGGAGAACTCGCGATATCGAAGAGGTCGCCATTGACGGCTGCCACCACCTTCATCGACGTGGTCTGCGAAGAGGAAATGAACGCGGGCGTCGTCTGACGCACCGTCTCCGACGACCCTGCCACCCAGGGGTTGGCACGGGGTCGTGAGAAACTGGATGCCGCGGATTGCGCGCAGGCATCTACCGCCACCAACGCCATCATGGCCGCGGACACCACCACCGAACGCATCCCACTCCACCATGCTCGCACCCGCCGTCGCCTCCTCGTGTGACACGACACTGTCCGGTGACACTTCCGAGCATAAAACAAGAGGAGCTTCGCGCCCCTTGGGAGGGCAACCTTATGCTTTTTCGCACGCGGCTTACGATTCTGTTGCTTGTGGCCCACTCTCCGCAACGCATAGGGCGATGATCGCGGCGCCCTAGAGCGCATCTCCGCTACGTGTAGCGACGAGTTGATAATCCTGAGCGGGTAGGCGAGGGGGTCGGCGAACGCTCGAGGAGCCTTGGGCGTATCCTCGCCCCGGCGACGAGACTTTTGCCGCCCCCGAGCCGGCGATACACGTATCTCAGACGCGCTCTAGGTTCGCCGGCGTTTCAGGAGGGTGATCCCGCCAATCAAAAGCAGCGGCATGGTCGCAACGATTGGCTCGGGCACGATGTTCAGTGTGACCGAGTCACCCGTCCAGTCCCACACATACGTGCCTGGCGTCACCCCGAGGGACACGAGCGAGGCGTTCGCCCACGTCAGGTTGGCGGTGATCGGTGTTCCGAGAACGTACGTTGGTTCCAACTGCAAGGCTTGGTTTGGAATAAAGTCATTCCGCAACGACATGTTTGCGCTTGCAAGACCTGAGGTCGCAGGAGTGTAGGCGGTAGAGGTGCCGAAGTTGTTCGGAAGAATGGGCACGTTGTAGTACACATACGTTTTCGTCACGATGCCTGGCGTGGTACTGATGGCGAAACTCGCCGTGGCCGAAGCGGGGCGAAAGTAGTTACCTGTTCCGACACCATTCGTGCCTGTGGCAGTTGCGCCGGTCAGGCTGTTGATCGCCCCGGAAACAGTCGCTTGAACATTGGTGCCCGACTCAAACATGGTGATGACCACTGCGCCGAAGCACGAATGAGCCATCGCACTCACCAGCACGGCAATTCCTAAAATGCGAGTCATTGCTTGAATCCTCCAGCGTTTGCGCGGCATGCCATCACCCTGCGACACACCTCGCTCAGTGACTGCATGCAAACAACATCTCGATGTCGTCAGGATAGGGAGGGCGGTCGCTTGCTCTCATGAAACTTTCGGCGGAATGTGACGAATCGGGAACACACAGGGACGAATCGGGAACACACAGGGACGAATCGGGCACGCACGGGGACGAATCAGCGGCGAGGCCCAACAGACACTTGCTCGCCAGATGACTGTTGCCGAGGATGACGCATCACACCGCTGCGTCGCAGGTGCGTTCCCCCGGGCGTGCTCTTCGGGTTCCGCGCCGCCGCGAAGAACGATCGGGCATCCTCGCGGCACCTCTTCGCCACCACATCAATCACGCGAACCGTACGAATGACGTCGCCATCGCTCGTGAACGGGGAAACCGCCTCGACGTCTCAATCCATCCTCAGGCCCTCTCTGCTTTTCCGCACACGGCTTACGATTCTGCTGCTCATGGCCCATGCCACCACCGTCGCTGCGCCGATCGTCATTGCCCATCGCGGTGCGAGTGGCTACCTGCCCGAACACACGTTGGCCGCCAAAGCCATGGCCCATGCGCAAGGGGCCGACGTCATCGAGCAGGATGTGGTGCTCACGCACGATGATGTGCCAATCGTGCTCCACGACATTCATCTCGATGCCGTGAGCGACGTGGCGGAAAAGTTTCCCGGGCGGCAACGAACCGACGGCCGCTTCTACGTCCTCGACTTCACACTCGACGAGATCCGGCAGTTGCGAGTGAGCGAGCGGCGCAACCCCACAACCGGCCAGCCGGTGTTTCCAGGACGGTTTCCCCCAGAGAAGAACGCATTTCCGATTCCGACGCTCGAGGAGGAACTCAACCTCCTCGCCGGCCTCGCCCGCAGCACCGGACGCGAAGCCGGGATCTACCCCGAGATCAAACAGCCCGCCTGGCATCGCGACCAAGGGCACGACATCAGCCCCATCGTGCTCGAGGTGCTTCGTCGTCATGGCTACGACGCCCCCGAGGCCCGATGCCATCTTCAATGCTTCGACGCGACCGAGGTGCGGCGGCTTCGGCACGACCTCGGCTGGAAGGGCCGTCTTGTGCTGCTCGTGGAGGATTTCCCGCGCGACATCAGCCCTGCGGAGGATCCGCTCCTCGCCGCAGGCGTTCTCGACGATCTCGCCCGGACGGTCGATGGGATCGGGCCGGCGATGGCCCGGGTGCTCGACGACGACGGGAGCCCGACGCGGCTCACGGCGGCGGCACATGCCGCCGGGCTCGTCGTGCATCCCTACACGCTGCGATGCGACAGGCTCCCCACGTTCGCCGCGAACGCCGACGCTCTTCTGACCGCGCTCTTCACGGAGGCGGGAGTTGACGGGGTGTTTACCGACTTCCCCGATGTCTGCGTGCGGTGGATCACCACCCACGCCCCGGCATCGTCGCGGCGGTGACGCGCTTCATCACGCGTCCCGCATGAAGCGAACAGCCGTCACCAGCATCTCGAAGACCAGAGCCGCTGCGGAAGCAACGGTACCGGCATCACGGTGTGTTGGCCTGACGGCCAATCCCGTCCCTCCGAGGCTCACGAGTCGCGCACGAGCCAGGAGTTCTTTGCGGAAGTGCCATCGGCTTGGCTGAGGCTCTACGCGTGGCTCGACATGTCGGTACGGCGGGACAGGTATCCGCGAATCAATAGCTTGAGGCAGTTCGTGCAGAGCATCCGATCGCCAGCGCGGGCGTATTGGGCCGACGAGCGGAAGCGAAAGGCATCAAGGCGCGGCCCCCCGTCAGTCGTCGGTGGCTGCGAGATCGACGCACACGAGGTCGTGCGGGCCTCGCAGATAGAGTCGTGTACCCACAATGGCCGGATGTGAATAGAGCGGGCAACTCGACTCGGCGTCCTTCATTGCGGGAAGGACGGACGTCGTCGAGTTGAGCACGCAACCATCCGCACCGATGTTATAGAGCAGAAGTCGACCCCCGTTGCCGATCACAAGGACGCGGTTCGTCCCTCCAACGACCGCGGCATACGTCGCGCAGGCCGGGTCGTCGGCCGTAAAGAGTGTCTGGAGATGACGGGCAGGATCGAGGACGACGACCCGATCCTGGGTGCCGACCACGAATCTGCCGACCTTTGAATCACCCACGACGACAGGCGTCGCCATCTCGGCCATCAGGTCTCGCGATATAGCACGGGGGTTGATCGCAGACAGTCCTTCGTCGTCAAGGTCGAAGAGGAGCGAGCCATCAGTCTCGTTCGACACAAGCACGCGGGATGGAGACCCCGGAACCAAGACCGGTGTAGGCACGTTAAAGCCGCCGCCAACTGGCGGCTTCCACTCCCAAAGCCGCCGGCCGCTAGCAATGTCCCACCCCCCAAGGGAGTCGGCATCGAACCCCACAACCTGTCGCTTCCCGGCTGCTTCCACCACAATTAGCGACCCATAGCCGGCCGGGCGGCCGGGCGTCCGCCAGAGTTCCTTCCCCGTCGCCGGATCGAGTGCCACGATCGCCGCGTCGGAAGCCCCTGGACTGACAATAAGCCTGTCATCGGCTACAAGTGGCGAAAAGCAATATCCCCAGGCCGACGATGCGCCTTTCGCGACGGCGAAGTCTTGGACGAGGTGGCGCCTCCATAGCACTTCGCCCGTCGCAATCGACACGCAACACAGATGCCCCATGGCACCAAGGAGAATCACTCGGCCTTGGTCGATCAATGGCGTGGCCCTCGGCGAGTTACCGTAGTCCAGCCTTCCGGGAGCGTCGTATGCGACCTCCCACAGAAGGTCGTCCGAGTCAGCTGCGAAGCACCGAAACACATCCCGCTCATCACGATCGTCGCGGTCGCCAATAATGACGTGCGTCCTCGTGGCGGCAATGCCACCTAAGCCGCTACGCGCCAGAGGCCGCGACCAGACCACGTTAGGCCGCGCCGGAAGCCGCTCCGGCAGCCAGCCCACGCAGCCAGAACGCTGCGGCCCACGCCAGCCTGGCCAGCCCTCATCGAGGAACTCGACGAATCCGATCGACGATTCAAGTTTCTTCAAAAGTTCAGGGTCCGTCGCGACCGAACGAAATGCGGTGCGCAGGGCGTCGCGCGTCGCCAGATCGAGTGATTCATCAACGAACACGACGATGAAACGCACCGGCTCGGTCTCTCCGATCACCCGAAGGGCGTCTCGCGGCACCGCCCCGCAGCCCTCAAGTAACGGTCGAGCGTAGTCCGACACGACAGCTACGATTTCCGCCGGCTGTTTTGCCTCCAGCATCTCGGAGGCAGCATCGGAGCATGAGCCGAACTCCTCGAAGTGAAAAGGCTCCGGCAGGCCCGACGCCCGCAACGCGTCGAGGGCGCGAGCGTGCTTCTCCCCATGTTCGGGCCGCCCGAGATAAACCGCGTAGTCGAGTGTCTCGTCGAGCGATTCGGCGATGTCTTCCGTAGGTACCACGAACAGGCCTCGGGTATCAGTGCCACCGTCCGCGCCGGTCAGCGACCATTCGGCGGCAAGGGCCGCTCCGACAGCCTCGGCATCCGCCCGCACAACCGACGCCTTCCCGATCACCACGTCCGCTCGGTCAGCATTCGCCGCCGCAAGGCCACCCGCGAGCGATTCGCCAAATCCCAACCGCACCGGCCGGCCGAGCGCCTGCTGGAGATGAGCTGCGAGAGCTTCGTAATCGCGCTGGGCATACCCTGCGACGCAAGGGCACGCGAGGCGTGCCGCAAGCGGGTCCATCACAACCATCACAAGTGGCTGTGATCCGGAGTCGTTACCAAGGGCCGTCCGCCCCAGAACCGCCGCGGAGGCGATCGCGAACACGAACCAGGCTGTCTGGCAGGCGCGAGTCACGGCCGTGGTCCCGTTGCCGCTACGTTCGCAGTCTCATCAGCCGGCACGGCCGCCGACTGCGAAGACGACCGAGTCATGACGATGATATGTCCGCGAGTGATGTCGAGCATGTAGACTTGGTCGCCGCTAGGCGACACTGAAATCGCCACCTTCTTACAGCCCGGCACGAGTTCGACTTGGCCAACGAGTTCGACGAATTCCCCGTCGGCAGAAAACCTTTTGATCCTACCGATCCCCGACTCGGCGGTGTAGACCGAGCCGTCATCGCCGAAGGCCACGTTCATCGGATTACAGCAGCCCGAAAAGCTCTCTGGACGATCTCGCTCCCGCGAGCCGAACTCGAAAAGCTGCCGGCCGTCGCGATCGTAGGCCCGGACGCGGTGCTTGTTGTTTTCCGCAACGTAGATTCCGTTGTCGTTAGCCTGGACATCGAGTTGGCCGCAGCAGCCAGAGAGCGATTGGCCAATCTTCTGTGCGTTGTTGAACTGGTAGTCAGTTCGCCAAACATCGAAACCAAAGCCTGTGCTCGATGAACAGGCGAAGAAAACCTCACGGCGGGAAGCGGAGATCGATGCGATCCGCATTTGATTCGCGACAAGCTGCCGGACGCTCTCTTCTGGATCGGATTGTGGCGGGGCCGAGGAGTTTTTGCTCGGCGAGGCTTGAGATGATTTCCTCTGACTGGGCGGATTGACGATATTGAATTCATTTCTCGCCTGAAGCTTGGCAAGTTCTGCTCGACGTTTCTGAAGTCGTGCGCGTTCGGACTCGATCTCCGCGGCCGCCTCGGATGATGGCTTTTCGAGGTCGCGCTGGTCGAGTACGAAGAGTTCTCCGTCCACCGCGGTGATTCTTTCCAAAACCCCGGCAAGTTGCCGCTTGTACTTCTTGATTTCTTTCTCCAGATCCTTTTGAACTTTGTCGGTGATGGATTGCGTCCGACGATCTATAACTCGCTGGTGAATGCTCCGAGCCGACTCGGCGGCCTGCGCCATGTTAGGAGTGACGCGTTCGAGCGTGATGGCACCTTCATCGTTGAGCCTGAGCAACTTGCCCTGTCCGGCGACGAACACATCACCGTTGGGACCTACGTTCACCGCTTCGGGCGGAATCGGAAGCTTCCACTGGCCAGCCGGTTCTCCCGCGGGCGAATAAACGCGAATCATCGGCGAGTCCGCTGCCACTCCTGCCAGAACACGTCCGCCGCTATCGACGGCGAAAGTAGTCAGCTTTTCGCCCGGCCCCTCGACGACCTTGATGAGTTGCCGCTGCGAGTGCGTGGCCACGACAAAAGCGGAATCGCCGTCGGCCGCAACAGTCGAGGTTCCTCTATCCATGAACCCGAGAACAAGTGTGCTCGCACATATCAGGAGCAGCCAAAACACAGGCATGGTGGGACTCCTCGCACCCTCGTTTTGGGGGATCGTACCACCACGTAACCGACAGCGTCAACAGCCCTCAATAGCATCGGGACAGGGAATCGATCCCGTTTGGCGAGTACAACTTAATCGTCGACGGCCGATGGCAAGTGGAACTTGGCGCAACCGCCTTCGAGACGGTCAGTCGCACCCCCCGAAGACTCATGAGGCGATCTCCAGCCAGGAGTCCTTTGCGGAAGTGCAATTAGCCTGGATAGCTTTTCAGAATACGACTCTCGGCATCGTGGCGATGCCGAGAGGACCCATGAATGAATTCGCTGGGGGCAGCGTCTGCGCCGCGGCGTCCGTGGCGGCCACGAGGACGCGCGTGACCAAAACCATGCCCACACTCGTCGTCATGCTTCTGACTCCGGTGGTCGGGAGCGGGGGCCGCTGGATGCTGGGCCAGTGACGGGGGTGGTCGCCATCACGATCGCCTCGCGGATCGCCTGCTGCGCGTCGGGATCGATCACCTTCCCGCCCGTCGTCGTCACGTGAAACGCATCGACCACCTGATCACGGTAGGTGCCGATCTTCGCCGCCTGCACCGAGAGGCCCTTTTCAAACAGCGCCTTCGTGACACCGTAGAGCAGACCGGGCCTGTCGTGCGCAAACACCTCAAGGATCGTGTCGCGCTCGGAACTCTCGTTGTCGAAGGTCACCTGGACAGGCGTTGTTGGAACCGCCTTCACCTGCGGGGCAAAGGGATTCCACCTCGGTGCGAAATCGGGGGTGGCGTCGGAAAGGATCGCCCGCTTCACCGACTCGGCGATGTCGGCGAGACGCTCGGCGGGAGGCTCACCGGCGAAGTCGTGGTCGACGACGGTGAAATGGTCGATCACATGGCCGTCGGAGAGGGTGTGGATGTCGGCGGCGAGAATCTCCAGCCGTTGGCTCGTCAGGCCCCCCGTGACCCGATGAAAAATGCCGGCAGCCACGCTTTCGTGCGTGCCGACCGTCACCGCCACCGTCGAAGTGGCCGGCTGCCATCGCGCCGTGACGAACACGCCGCCCCGAGGCAGGCGGGCGAGCCGTCCGATTTCTTCCATGCCCCGCGTCGGCGTCACCGCCGCGAGGTATGACGACGGAAGGTCGACGGCGAGCCGAAGGACAGGGTCGTCGGCATCACGCCCCGCCAGCAGGGCGTCGAGCCCGTGGCGGCACCGGTCGGCCGCCACGGTCGGGCCCTCGCCATCGAGGATTCCAACCGCTTTCGAAAACAGCCCTCCGAGGAGGTCCGACTTCCACGTGGTCCACATGCCGGGCCCCACGGCAGACACGTCGGCCGCGGTGAGCAGGGCGAGCATTCTGAGCAACTCCGGCGAGCCCACCTCGCGGGCGAACGAGGCCACGAGCGTGTCGTCGCCGATGTCGCGACGGAAGGCGAGTTGCGCCATGTCGAGGTGGTGCAGCACGAGAAACTCGACGATGGCCGCCTCCTCCTCGGGCAGGCGGAGCAGGGTGGCCACCTCGCGCACGATCCGCGCCCCCAGCACGCAGTGATCCTCTTCGTAGCCCTTGCCAACGTCGTGAAGCAGAAGGGCGAGGAGAAGCGGTCGCTTGCGACGAAGGGCCCGCCACTCGTCGCCAAGCCAATCATCCTCGCCGGCGAATGCCGCCGCCCGCTCGACGGCGATCAGGCAGTGTTCGTCGACGGTGTAGCGATGCACGCTGTTGAACTGCATCAGGTCGCGGGCATGGGCGAACGGCGGCACGAGCACTTCGAGGAGACCGACGCCGTGAAGCCAGCGAAGCGCGGAGGCCACCCGCGTCGGATGGTCGAAGAGATCGAGAAAGGCCTTCGTAGCGGCAGGATCAGCCTCCCGGGGCAGCGATGGCACCGCCGCCCGCACCTCCTCCCAGGAGTCGTTGGCCACCGGCAGATCGTAGAGCATCGACAGGCCTGCCAGCCGCACGATGTCGCGGAGGCTCTGCGTCACCTGCGGCAGCCTGCCCGTCAGCACGGCCACATCGACCGGCCCGACCCGGAAGGTGCCCTCCATTTCATGGCCGAGAAGCCCCTGGGCCATGGCCGACATGATGCCGGCACGACGGATCGACCGCAGCAGCGCCTCGACGGCCCCCGCCACCCGCCGGGCGTGGCCGAAGTATTCCCGCATGAATCGCTCGACACCCAGCAGCCCGGCGCCGTCGTCGAAGCCACGAGCCGCCGCGATCCGAGTCTGCTGGTCGCGGGTGAGTTCGTCGGCCGACTTGCCGGCAGCCAGGTGGAGATCGGTTCTGAGCGTCAGCAGAAAATCTCTCGCGTCACGCACGGCATCGGCGTCGGCCCGTGCCATACCGCCGGCGGCCACCAGGTCGTCGAAGCTCTCCGCACCGTAGGCGACCCGACCAAGCCACCGCAGCAGCTGGATGTCGCGGAGGCCGCCGCGCGACCGCTTCACGTTGGGCTCGAGCACCAGTTCGCTGCCCCCGTGTTTCTCAACCTCTTCGCGACGCGCCTCGAGGACCCGATCCACCAACCGCCGCCGACCGCGTGACACGATCGACCTGAGGCGTTTCTGAAGCCGAACCAACGGCTCTTCCGCGCCGGCAAGGCGACGCAGATCGAGGAGCGCGCTGAGGATCGTGGCGTCACCAACCGCCAGGGTCGCCGCCTCCGCCGGCGTACGAACACTCTGCCCCACGTCCAGGCCGGCATCGAAGAGATCTTGGAGCAACCGGCGGGCGGCATCAGCAACCACGGCCGCGGTTGTGCCGTCGTGGAGGATCATCAGGTCGATGTCCGAGAACGGGGCCATCTCCCCGCGTCCAAATCCTCCAATGGCCACCAGCGCGGCCGATCGACCGAGGCTCTCGGCTTCCTGGGCTGGTAAATCGGCGACAAGCGCCACCCACACGTCGTGCACAATGGCCTCAAACAGGCCCGAGGCGAATCCGCACACCTCCGCCCCGCGTCCAGCCTCGCGATGGACCTCGCCGATGCGTCGTCGTGCCTCGATGACCTCGGCGGCAGCACAGGCGACCGCCGGCCGAAATGCCACGCCGTCGCCCGCTTGGCCCTTCGTCATCGGGCAACCCAGGGATCGTCGGCGACACGGGCCTCGTGATTGACGGCCCGCGCCAGCACGAAGAGCAGGTCGCCAAGACGATTGAGATACTCGATCGCATTGGCGGGAATGGTCGTGTCGAGCTGATTGGCCAGCGTGACCACTCGGCGCTCGGCGCGACGGCAGACGGTGCGGGCGACATGGATCGCGGCAGCCAACGGCGTGCCAGCCGGCAAGATGAAGCACGAGAGCGGCTGGAGGACCGACTCATGGGCATCGATCAACTGTTCAATCGTCTTGACGTGGGCTGGCGTGATCCGCTCGGCGTTGGAGCCCGGGGTGGCGAGTTCGGCGCCGAGGTCGAAGAGTTCGCATTGGATGCGACGAAGTTCGTCGTCGAATGGAGCCGACGCCGCGTGGGTGCGGATCACCCCGAGGTGGCTGTTGAGTTCGTCGACCGTCCCGAAGGCCTCGATGCGGGCGTGGTCCTTCCGAACCCGTGGACCCCCGAACAGGCCCGTCTCCCCGGCATCGCCAGTCTTGGTGTAAATCTTCATGACGGTGTCGAGCCCTCGGGGTGTCGGTGCGGTGAGATGCCGCCACCTATACTGAAATGCCGGATGAAATCCTGCAACCGGATCGCGCCCACGATCGCCCCTGCGTCACATCTCTCGCTGCCAACCGTCAAGAAAGGACCGATGCCGTGACCTCCTCGTCGCATTTGCCCGACCGTACCGTCGCCATGGTCGGGGGAGGTCAGATGGCGCTCGCGCTGGCCGCGGGGTTCTGTCGTGCAGGCCTCGTGTCGGCGAACGACATCGTCGTCTACGACCCGCATCCGCCGGCCCGCGAACGGCTTGCGGCCGCGGTGCCGGGCGTGCGATTTGCCGACACCGCCGCCGAGGCGGCGGAAGCGGCGACGATCGTGTTCCTCGCCGTGAAGCCCCAGCAGGCGGTGGCCGCCTGCGGTGAGATGGCCGGTCGTCTCCGCGCCGACGCCGTGCTCGTTTCGATCGCCGCGGGCATCACGCTCCGCTCACTGGCCGAGATGGCCGGAACTCCACGCGTGATTCGCGTGATGCCCAACACCCCATGCCTCGTGGGGAAGGGCGTGTCGGTGGTGTGCCACCTGCCGGAGGTACCGGCGCCGTCCATAGCCCGCGTGCGGGATCTCCTGGGCGCGGTGGGACACGTGCACGACGCGGATGAGTCGCAGATGAACGCCGTGACTGGTCTTTCAGGGTCGGGCCCGGGCTTCGTGGCGCTGCTCGTCGAGGCGCTTGCCGACGGCGGCGTGAAGGCCGGGTTGCCGCGGCACCTCGCGCTCGCCTTGGCAACCGAGACGCTCTCGGGCACCGGCGCCCTCCTGGAACAAACCGGCGAACATCCGGCGCAGATCAAGGATCGCGTGTCGAGCCCGGGTGGCACGACCATCGCGGGGCTCGCAGTGCTCGAGCAGCGAGGTGTTCGAGGCGCCCTCATCGACGCCGTGGTGGCAGCCGCCGCCCGCGCCAAGGAACTCGGCTGAGCCACCACACTCGCGATTCGCGCGTGGCACGCCCAACACGCCACGCGGTGCACCGCGCCGGTCCCACGGCTCACGCCGTTGGGCTTCCACGGGGCAGCATGCCGTGCATACCCGTCCAAGCCCAAGGCCGTAAGGCCTGGGACACGCCCCGCCACCTCATCCGACGCCGTTGAGCACGTTGAACCCGACCACGCCCATCACGCCACGCATTGCACCACGCCGGTCCCACGGCTCACGCCGTTGGGCTTCCACGGGGCAGCCACCAGCGCCCCGCCGTGCGATGAGCGAGGGGTTGTCCACGCCCCGGGAGACGGCGTCAGTGGCGAGCGGAGCCAGGATGGCGGAGCGAAGCCAATGCCGAGCGAGCCAAAGGGCAGGGATGCCCGACGCGAGCGTCCGGCGACGGGGTGTGGGCAACCCCGAAGCGCAGCC
>JAFMIU010000030.1 GCA_017853835.1 Pirellulales bacterium
CACGCCCGCCGGGCCATCCATGGCCCCGGCGGGCTGATTGTTGCGCGGCCTCCTGCCGCTACTTCACGCCCGCCGGGCCATCCATGGCCCCGGCGGGCTGATTGTTGCGCGGCCTCCTGGCGCTACTTCACGCCCGCCGGGCCATCCATGGCCCCGGTGAGCTGATTTTTTGCGCGGCATCCTGCCGCTACTTCACGCCCGCCTCCACGCCCATGGCCCAGGCGGCCTGATTGTTGCGCGGCATCCTGCCGCTACTTCACGCCCGCCTCCACGCCCATGGCCCCGGCGGGCTGATTGTTGCGCGGCATCCTGCCGCTTGTTCAGGCCAACGAAAACGTCGTCCCCGTGGCTGTCGCGTGCGGAGGGTGCGCGAACGGATTGAGGCTGGCCGGGAAAACACACCAGGGAGCAGGCCCTTTCGGAAACCTACTCCCCTCGCGTTGCAATCACATTGGCGGGCGCGCGTCAGGCCCGCTGGCGACGGCGGAAGAGCGAGTAGCCGCCGCACGCGACTCCCGCGAGGGCCATGGCGGAGGTGGAGGGTTCGGGGACGGCAGCGATTTGCCACGTTGCCCCACCACCAAAGGCCGTGTTCAACGCTGTGCTGTCAAACGTCGCCCAGCCCCGAGGACTGATGTTGCCTCCACGCGCTGACGCGTAGCCACTCGCCCCATGATCCCAGTTGACGAAATCGAGGAATGACGGAGAACCAGTACCGATTACCAGAGAAGACGCCGACGGGATGAACAATCCGGTCGAGGTCGCTTCGATCGAATAGGTTCCAGGGCCGGTGATGCCGTACCGTGCACCGGAATCGGAACTCGACACCGCATACGGCAGTTCCGCACCTCCGGAAACGGAAAAACTCCAGGCCGTTATGGCCGTGGTGCTCGAGTCGCTAATCCAAAACCCGCCACCAAGCGGTGTTGTTTGGGTGGTGTCGACTGTGATGAAACCGCTCAGGGTTCTTCCGTTCTGCACTGAGGGCGCGTTGACGAGGTTGTAGGTGATCAACGTTGCATTCGCAGTCAGTGGAGCCACGAACACGGCGACGGCGATGATGCGGATGATGCCTGACATAAAACGGCTCCCTTGACGGCGGATGAACGCACGGCAGCGTACTCCGAATACGGCTCGATGCTGCCCGCCCGGCTGAACAAGTGACGAATCGGGCATGAGCAGGGACGAATCGGGCATGAGCAGGGACGAATCGGGCATGAGCAGGGACGAATCCGCGGCATGCAGGGACGAATCCGCGGCGAGAGCGAGTCGTCAGCGGCTGGAGGCGGGGCGTGCTGGGCACGGGAGACGAGGCCGGCATGAGCCCCTACACCCCGACTCCATCGCCCCCAAGCACTTCGTGGAGCGTCTCCGCGCCCTCGGGGATCGGAAGGGTGAAGAAAAAACTCGCTCCCTGCCCCGGTTCGGAGTCCACCCAGATGCGTCCGCCATGCCGCATCACGATCCGCTCGCAGATGGCCAGGCCCAGCCCCGTGCCCGGGATGGCCGCGCGGGTGTGAAGCCGCTGAAACAGCCCGAAAATCCTGCTGAAGTATTCCGGGGCGATCCCAATCCCCTGATCCGCAACGCACACCACCCACTCCCCATCCCGTCGCTCCGCGGAAATGTGAATGCGAGGAGGTTCGTTCGGCTGCCGAAACTTCACGCCATTCGACAGGAGATTCTGAAACACCAGTTCCAACTGCTTCGCATCGGCAAAAACCGTCGGAAGCGAATCCTGCGTCACGACCGCGTGCGTGGTCCTCAGGGATTCCCCCAGCGTGGAGAGCACGTCGTTGACAACCTGCCCCATGTCGACCAGCGAGGCGCGTGCCGTGCCTGTGCCCACCCGCGAGTATTCCAGGATGTCCGCGATCAGCGTCTTCATCCGCTGCGCTCCCTCGACGGCGTGCGTCATCAGTTCGCGAGCTGCCGCATCCATGCCGTCGGCGAGCCGTCGCTCCAGGAGGCTCAAACTCACCATCACCGCGTGCAATGGCTCCTGCATGTCGTGGGAGGCGGCGCTTGCGAATTTGGTCAGGTCGCTGTTGGAACGAACGAGCTCGGCATTCACCCTGAGAATCGACGCCGTTCGTTCCTGCACGAGCGATTCCAGTCGGCGTCGATCCCTCGCCAGCCCCTCCTCCCTCAGCCGCTGCAACGTAACATCGCGAAAAACACCGAGCAAAAAGCCCCGTTTGGCCCCCTCATCCCGGTTCATCAGGATCTGTCCCTCGGTGAGAATCCTGTGGCCATCAATGGCGACGAAGCTCACATCGACGAGGCTCGACGGCTCATTCAGCAACAGGTGCCTGAGGCTCTCCCGAAAGCCGACGTGGCACTCTGGCGCGATCACATCCCAGATGGTCATTCCGACGGCTTCCACAGCGGAGTAGCCGAGGGTGTTGAGCCACGCGGGATTGACCATGCCGATCCTCCCGTCCTCGTCGAACGACTGGATGAGGTCGGACCCCAGATCAAAAAGCAGCCGATACCGCTCCTGCGCCGCCAGAAGCCGTTCGGCATGCAACGTGTGCTCCGTGATGTCGAGATTGACACCGTAGAGGCGGCGAACACGACCCTCGGGTCCGCGCTCGATGGTAAATCTCACGGCAAACCATCCAGGCGATCCGGTTGCCGACCTGAACCGATGCCTGAAATCCTGACGCAGCGACACGCCGTTTGCGTCACACGCGGCGTCGATGATCTGCCTCACCATCTCGCCATCGTCGGGGTGCACATACCGCGTCACGTAGTCGTCGAAGGTCAGGAGATGACTCGTTTCAGCACGTTCGTCGAGTCCGAGAATGCGGCCGCAGTTGTCGTCGCAGGTAAGCCGCCGCGTGACGACATCGATAACCCAGCTACCCGCCCCTGCCAGATGCAGGGCGTTGTTCAGCAAGGCCTCGCTGGCACGCAACTGCCGCTCGATTTCCATCCGCCGGCCGATGTCCTGCTCGATGGCCGTGGCCATGCGATTCATCGACCCCTCGAGCGTGGCAAACTCGACATATCCAGATCCCACGTTCTGGGCCGAGTAGCCCCCGCCAGCCACCCGTTCAGCCTGCATGGTCAGGGCCTGGATCGGACCGGCGATGTCGTGCGAGATCTTCCTGGCGAACAAACTCGCCAGAACGATGATGGCAAGAAACACCGTATTTTCACGCCAGAAGCGGGATACATAGGTGGCAATGCTGACATCGCGATGGAACGACGCACTGACCCGGAGCAGGTCGTCGATGGCCCCAACACCACCGACCGCCGCCATCGCGTCCAACGTGATGTCATGGCGCTTGGTTTCCGTCCCGTCGCCCCCGGCCACCTTCTGATCGCCGAGCCAGATCGAGGTTCCGATGCTCTCGGGCGGCTTCACGTGCTCGACCAGCCTGGCCTCGTTGATCAGCGCATACACCACGGCCGCATGACGATGCACGTCGATGGCCGAATCGGCGCGAACGACGATCGGGGCGGCGAAGGCCAGTCGCACGGATGGCGGATGTTTCGACGGCATCAGATGCGCGATCGCGTGTATCCGCGGCGGCGCATCGTCAGGAGCCTGCTGGAGCAGCGTCGCCGTCACTCCCTTCACCGCGTCGATATCGATGGCCACAAGGTCGGTGGGCGACGCTTCGATCACAAACCCCGAGCCATCGTCGATGAAGACTCCATCAAACAGGTCGTTGTCTTGCAGCCAGCCAACCATGGCCGACACGGCCGCGGCCGACGATTCGACGCGCTCCGCCACCTCGGTGATGGGCACAACACCCGCCAGTTCCATCACCCGAAACTGCATCTCTACGAGCCTGTTCTGCAACACCGACGCGGCAACGTCGGTGGCTCGCTGATCACGAGCCACGGCCTCCTCCCGCTGCCGTGCCAGCGTATACACGACGTTAAAAACCGCTCCGGCGATGGCAGGCACCAGCACAGCCAGGGCGATTGCTCGACGGATATACGATGCAAAACTTCGCATCGTCGCCAGGGAAGGATTCATGGCTCCGACCTCATCGCCTTCGCAGACGTGCTCGTCGTAAACAGGTGCTGCATGTAGGACGCGGTCTTGGTGGCGTCATACATCCCAGTGGCATGACGCTCATAGCCCTTGAGCAGCGCCCCCCACGCGACCGGCATGGTGGACTCTATCGACATGGGATCCGCCGACTCAAAGACCGCCAGCGAGGCCTTTTGCACCTCGTCGCCCTCCGACGCCAGCACGGCGATTTCATGACGAGACACCGGGATCGTGCCGAGATCCTCCCGAACGGCCCGCTGAAACGACTCCGACTGAACGCACCTCGCCAGCGTTGCCAGCGCCTGCCTTTTTTCACCCTGCAGGCTGAGATTGGGAAACGCCAGCACCTGAGCACTGCTCACCGACCGCAGGCTCCTTCCTCGAAACGAAGGCAGCGGAGCGACTCCCAGGTTTTCGCCCAGCCGCCTCCTCAATCGCGCGATGTCCCAATCCCCATCGATCAGGCAGGCAGCCTTTTCCTCCTCGAAGATCTGAAGCACGCATGCGTATCCACACGTGCTCCCAAGGTCGAGTTCACGCCCCAGGTCCACATACCCGCCGATCGCCGCGATCATCTCCGGTGTGTCGAACCGCAGCGGCCGGCGGATGAGGAATGAAGGATCCGCTGCCAGCACGAACGGCAGGAAAAAATACATGCTCGAATGATCCCACACGATCGATCGACCGCCGCTCTTCCACGTCAGCATCTCCTCGATGCGTGTGGGCGGCTGAGACACCAGCGACCGGTTGTAGAACAGCATCTGGTGGTTGCCGGCGAGGACGGGAATCCCATACACGGCGTCGCCGCGACGCACCATCGAAAGCACCCGGTCGTCGATGTCCGGCGACAGAAGGTCGCCTGGAACCACGCTGAACGCGAGCATCTCATTCCCGAGGTTGTCCGACGCCATGATGACCGCGTCGGGAAGCTCGCGAACGCTCGCACGCCGGAGCAGTTCCGACCGCATGCTGATCGTGTCGACATGAACGAGGTCGAGAAGGATATCCTCACGCAGCGCGTGCTCGCGGAGCAGCTCAGGAAACCCCTGATGGGTGCTGGCGTAGACAAGGGTGACCGTCTCGGCCTGCGTCCCATAGGGGATGCCGAGCAGGCCCACAACGATCAGTGCCAATGCCTTGCGACTCATGGGGCCCCCGACTATGCGACACCTCCGATCCCTTACTGTACATCAGCCGGGGCAATCGCGGAGATGCCGAAACCCGCCCCGAGGGCCGACCGTGCGCAGCGGCACCATGACTGAGTCACTCCGTGTGGGGGGCGTTTTGCTGTTTCTCCAACACCTCCCGAAGCCGTTGGAGATGATCGCGGGCCGTCGAATGGTCGGGATTCAGCCGAAGCGACTCCTCATAGTGGTCGACGGCCTCCCCGAGCCTCCCCTGAAGCACGAGGGCGTGCGCCAGGTTGTTGTGGGCCTGAGCCGACGCCGGCATCGTGCGCACCGCCTCCTGCAGGTGAGGAATCGCCTCGTCGGGCCGGCCGATGATCCCGAAGGCCACGCCGAGGTTCGAATGAATCTCGACCAGATTCGGATTGATGCGGAGAGCCTCCTGGTAGTGTGGAATCGCCTCCTGCGGCCGGCCAAGGCTGAACAGCGCACTGCCAAGATTGTTGTGGGCCTTGGCCGACGTGGGCATGAGCCTGAGCGCCTCGCGGTAGTGTTCGATCCCCTCCGGCATCCGTCCCGATCCGATCAGCACCACTCCGAGATTGGTGTGGGCGGCCCAGGAGTCGGGGTTGGCCACGAGCGAATCCCGCATGAGCGACTCGGTCGAGCGAAACACCTCGCTCCGCTGCCAGGTGAGCGCCATCAAAGCCGCCACGAGCATCCCTCCCGCGCCGAGCGCCGTGGGCCGGAGCCATGTGATCTTCGCCGCCGCCATGACCGCCGTCGCCACGAGCGCGGTGATCGCGGGGAGGGCAAGGTATTGCAGGTGGTCTGACACGAGCGAGTAGCGACGGAAGAGCATGTTCACGATGCCGAGCACGGGCCCCAGCGCCACCACATAGCATCCCATCGCCATGGCCACCGGCCGTGCGACCCGTCGCGGAAGCCGTGGGATCGCCACCGCCGCCCCGATCGCCGCCGCGAGCGGCAGCCAGGCCGTGGGCGAGGTGGGGTCGACCTGCCAGCGCGGATAGAGCATCGCGAGCCTCAGCGGCAGGAGCGCCTTGCCGAGATAAAACCACACCACCCAACCGCTGGCCGCGATCCGCGACAGCAGCCCATCGGGCATCGGTTCGCCGGGAATCACGATATGCGGTGACTGCCGCAGCATCGTGACGCCTCCGAGGAGCAGGGCTGGCACGAAAAACGCCGCGGTCCTGAGAAGATCACGGCGATCGATCCGTCCACGCCGCCACCAGCAGCAGGCCAGCAGCACCACCGGCAGCACCACGGTGGAGGTCTTCGCCAGGAGGGCAAGCACAAACGCGACGAGCGAGGCGGCATACCAGCGTCGCTGGCCACCCTCGTCGAACCGAAGCCATGCCAGGAGCGCTGCGGCATAGAGCGGCAGCGACAGGCAGTTTTTCAGTTCGGAGATCCAGGCCACCGAGGCCACCGTCACCGGATGCACCGCAAACAAAACGGCCCCCAGCCAGGCGGCCTCGAGGCGAAGCCGCCGAAGCACCCTCCACACCAGCACCGACCCGATCCCGTGGAGAAGCAGGTTCACAGCGCGATACCCGGCCGGGTTCATGCCCCACAATCGCCATTCGATCCAAAAGAGCGAGTTGGTGAGCGGCCAGTAGTCCTCGGCCTTGGCCGTCAGCCAGATGTCCAGAAGCCCGGCGTCGTCGCGCATGAGACGGTGCATCGGCACGCTTGGCGTGGCGGCGATCCAGGAGTCGTCATCCCAGAGAAAGCCGCCGCCGAGCGATGGCCAGAAGGCCACCACCACGGCCAGACCGATGAGGATCACCCCCGCCGCGTCGGTCCACGCCCGGGGCAGCACGGGCGAGAAGCCCGCGCGACGAGACGCACGGACGACGGTCGAGGTCTTTGACTCTCGTTTCACGGTGGATCGTTCAAGGACTCACGAATCGGAACCAGCAGGCTCGCCCAGGGCACGACGAGTCTACTCCCGCCATCACCACCATGGCCTACTCCCTGGAAACGGTTTGAAATCCACCTCGAGGCTCGATCACCACAGCCGTCGGACCGCGAAGCTCCACCGTTGTCCCGGCATCGCCCGTGCGAAGCCATGTCGGATCGCCACACACCACCCTCGCGCTCGGCAGAGGGGGCAGGCACACTCTCTCTCGGCCGTCACCACGGTGAATCGCCACGATCAAGGATCGGCCTTCGAACGACCGCTCGAAGGCCAGCACCCCGGCCGACGAGGCAATCGGCCGGAGCGTGCCCCGACGAAGGCACGCATGGGCCGACCGCAGCCCGATGAGCGCGCGATACCAGGCAAACGTCTCCTGGTCGAATCGCACGGCGTCGGGCGACGCGCGGCGGCTGCCGTCGGGCTCGGTGGCCTCATCGGCATGCGCCGCCCCCGGCCACACCATCGGCTTCCGGCAGCAGGGGTCGTTGGCGCCCCACATGCCTGCTTCGTCGCCGTAATAGATCATCGGCGCACCCACACTCGTCAGTTGCACCGCCGCCACCACCCGCTGCAACGCCCGCTCGTGGGCGTTGGGGCCCCGCGTGGCATAGCCTCTGGTCGCCGCCCTCGAAAACTCGGCATAGCCATGCCAGTCGGCGTAGGGCACACCGCCGCGGTTCACCGCGTGCGAGGCAAGTCTCGCCGTGTCGTGACTCCCGAAGAGATTCTGCTGCGCGAGCGCCACCTCCCAGCCGAAGGCGTCGTGCAGCGTCGACAGCCGCGCATGCATGGCGGCCGCGTCGATCGACGCCTCGAGGGCCCAGTCGGCGCAGGCACCGGCAAATGGGTAGTTCATCACCGCGTCGAACTCATCGCCGGCAAGGTAGGGCCGCAGCGGCTCGATGCCATCGATCACCTCGGCGACGAGATACGCCTCAGGGTTGATCGACCGCACCAGCCGGCGCCACGCCTTCCAGAAGGGATGACGCACGCAGAAGGCGACATCGAGCCGCCATCCATCAACTCCGTCGGATGGATCACCGTCGCCATCGGGATCCATCCAGCGGCGGGTGACGTCGAAGACATGCCGCCGCGGCCCATCCACGAGCCCATGGTCGTCCTGGGACCACTCGGGAAGCGAGGCATGCCCAAACCACCCCTCGTAGGCGAACGACGTACCGGCCCCGGCATCATGCCACGACCTCACCTTGAACCACTCGGCAAACCGCGAGGCCCTCTGCCTCGCCACCACGTCGCGAAAGGCCCAGTGCCGCACCCCCACGTGGTTGAACACGCCGTCGAGAATCACCCGCATGCCGCGACGATGCACCTCTGCGATCAGCGCTCGCAGCAGCATGTCGGCGGCGGTCCAGCGCCAGGTGGACGGATCGCCCGGATCCTCCGCGGCCACGAGGGCGCGATCGCCTGCCGGATCGGGGCCGAGCGTGGGATCGACGTGGATGTGCGAGGCGGCGTCGTATTTGTGGGCCGACGGGGCATCGAACACCGGATTGAGATAGATGGCATTCACACCGAGCTGCTGCAGGTGGTCGAGGCCGTCCCACACCCCCTGCAGATCGCCGCCATACCGCCGCCGCTGCGCGTGCCGCCAGAAGGCCTCGGCGCCGCCCCGCTGCTCCCACGGCTGCCGCTCATACCAGTCGCTCTGCCAGGGATGCACCTGCCAGTGCGGATGATCGTCGTCGGGATAGGCCCCACGCAGGTCATCGAGCCGGGGATCGTTGTCCGGGTCGCCGTTTCGAAAGCGTTCGGGAAAAATCTGATACCAGATCGCGTCGGCCGCCCATGCGGGAGGCTGATCGAATGACGCCATGACCGCCCCCTGCCGCCCCGTGACGAGTGCACCGCGCTCGGACAATTGTCAGGCCCGACGACGACGCACCACCACCCACCCCGCGGCCGCCACCGCCACCATCGCGGTCACCGAGGGCTCCGGCACCGACGCCACGGAAATCTCCGCGATGGGCTTGTTGGACGCAACGGCCGACCACGAAGCAAGATTGTCTGTCGACCGCGACATGGTCGTGAAGGCATAGCCTTCGTTTGTCGTGTAGGCGGTGGACGTCACGGCCCAGTATTGCTCGTAGATCGGGCTCCCTGTGCTCTGCCCGATGGCCAGCACGTATTTCGTGTTGGGGGAGAGGGTTTCGGCAAACAGATGAGGGAGGCTGGCGGCGGTGTAGGAGAACGTCTGCTGCTGAAAACTGCCCCCGACAGGATTGGTCCAGGTGGCCGACAGGTTGTCGTCCTGCGACAAGGCTGCACCCGTCGGGAGATTGTTGGAGCCGGCGGCGAAGAGGTAAACGCTGAAGGTGATGCTCTGCGATGTGTTGGTCAGTCCCGACATGAGGCTCAGCGACAAGCCGTCGATCTGGCCTGCGGAGGTGCCGCTGGTGAACCCAAGCCCGACCGTCGTCGGCGAATTAAAGCCATATCCATTCGAGAAGCTGCTCGCGATGTTGGAAAGAACCGGTGTCGCACGAGCCGAACCCGACAGCATCACGCACGCCATGACCATGACCATCACCATGACCATCACAGAACCAGCACGGCATCGAGCATTCATCGTTCCGACTCCTTGCGTCTTGCGGCTTGCGGAAACATCCGCCAACCGGTCACTGCTGAGCCGACGTCAGTCGTCGGCCGTGATCTCACCCTAGGAGAGGTCGTGCCGTCGTCACAAGCCCTTCACCCGACAAAGTGACGAATCGGGCACCAGCTGGGACGAAACGGGCGCGGAACGCCGCCGTGCGCATTCCCCGCCGTGCGCCCCTACGGCGCCACGGGCCGCACGGGCCGCACAAGCCGCCGAAACCGCGCGGGCGTGATGCCCGTGAGCTGGCCAAACAGGCGCGTGAGATGACTCTGCGAGGCGAATCCGAGCTCGCGTGCCAAGTCTTTCAGCGACACATCCTCAGCCTCGAGCCGCCGCATGGCCACACGGAGCCGACGGCGATTGACAAACCGATGAAAGCTCAGCCCTGCCGACCGTCGAAACTTCGCCGCAAAATGGCTGGGCGATAGCCCCACGAGCGACGCCGCGGCCTGGATGCTCGGCGGCCCGGCCAGATTGGAGTCGATGAGGTTGACGATCTGTTCGAAGCTGGCCGTGTCGAACACGCCCTGATCGGCTGACCACGCGCACGCCCGGCCTCCGCTGAGATGCCCCAGCTGAAGCACCAGCTGACGCGCGGCATCGGTGGCGTTGTCCGGCGATTCACACACCCTGGCCACGCACGATCGCAGCCTCGATTCATTTCGGAAATGAAGCGATCGCAGCTCCACCGGCGATGCCGTGTCCGCCTGCGGCAGCACGTCTTCCACGTGGCCCGGGGGAATGAGCACGACCCACGCCTCGTGGTCGGGCGACACCTGCGACACGCACGTGTACGACTCCCTTCGGGCGGGCAGGAAGTGCACCGACCCGGCGGTGTCTTCCCAGCGTTCCTCCGTGCCGCGGGTCGTGCAGCGCACGTCGCCGTTGCCACGGATCACCATCCGAATCGCGTGGCTCACGCTGCGGCCGCGAACCACCGTCGGCTTCGGTCCCACGGGCCCACGCACCGCGAACTGAAACCACGAATGCTGCAGAAACTGCGAATGCGTCGCACCGTCCATCGCACATCGCCCCCGAAACACGTCCTTGTCGATCGTGTCTTTGAAACGGGCGAGACGAACGAAGGTTTCGCACGGTGCGGAGGCGACTCACAAAAATAAAAACTGATTCGCGCCGTCACGGTTTGTCACGAGGCGACGATCGATCCGTGGGCCGCCGGGCCCACCAGTTGGCGAGCACCGACCCCGACACGTTCATCCACGGGCTGAACACGGCCGCCGCGAGGCCCACCGTGCCGAGTTTGCCCATGCGGCCGGCAATCCCGGTGGCCATGCCCCCGTTCTGGAGCCCCACTTCGAGCGCGATCGCCCGCGCGCTCGACACGTCGAGTCCGAGCAGGCGACTGAACGTGTAGCCGAGCAGGTAGCCCAGCCCGTTGTGCGCCACAGCCACCGCAAAAAGGATCGGTCCGACCCGGAGCAAGTCATCGCGGCCGGCTGCGGTGGTCACCGCCGTGAAATAGATGATGCCCGCCATCGACGCATAGGGCATGAGCCGATCCACGAGTGGCCAGCGACGCCGCACCTCTCCCCACACCACGCCCACCGCCACCGCCGCGGCGATGAACGACACGACGATCGTGGGCTGGAGCGAGTCGGCGCGGAGCCGTGCCGCGATCCAGTCCCATCCCCCTGCGGCAAGCCACGCCAGCCAGCCCGCCGCGACCACCGCCGCGGCCCGGCCGATGGTCCGGCCCCAGGCGGGCGCCCGAGCCACCCCGTCGGAAAGCAGCGCGGCCCCCACCGGCACGAGCACGATCTTCACGATCTCCATCGTCATCGTGGCCATCGACACCTCGATCAGGCGTCCGGCCAGCAGCTTCATCCACAGGGGCGTCACCACCGGGGCGAGCATCGTGGCCATCGCGGTCACCGTGACCGAAAGGGCGAGATTGGCCCCGGCCAGGTAAGTCATCACATTCGAGGCCAGGCCGCTGGAGCACGATCCGATCAGCACGATGCCGGCTGCAACCTCCGGTGGAAACTCGACCACCTGGCTCAACGCCCAGCCGAGGAGCGGCATGATGGTGAACTGGCAGGCGAGCCCCACGACCACGCCCCGCGGCTGCCGAGCCACCCCGAAAAAGTCGGCCAGCCGCATCTGCGTGCCCATGCCAAACATCACCGTCTGCACGACCACGAGCACCACCCACGGGTCGCGGAGCCGCACGCCCCCCCACTCCTCGAACGACCGTGGCCACACCATCGCCGCCACGACCGCCGCCACGATCCACGCCGTGTACTGGTATCCCGCAAGCGCTCGAACGCCGCCAAGACCCACCGCCACAAGGATGGTCGTGGCAACCCCCGCCCGATTCGCGAGCCATTCAAGCCCCAGGGCAAGACCAGCCGCGGCCAGCACGGCCGCCATTCCCGCGAGCCCCAGACAGATCCTGCGCACCACGCCTCGTCTCCTCAGCCACGCTCCAGCAGCAGGCGTTGCAACGCGCTCGTCAGTTCGTTCAAGGCTGTCTCGAAATCCTTCATCATCGCTTCATTCCGCTCACCCGCCACGAGGCTGGCCTCCAACGAGGCCGCCGCCTCGAAGAGGGTGACGGCTCCGAGCATCCCCGCCTGCCCTTTGATCTTGTGGGCCGAGCGCGACGCCTCATGGCAATCGTCGGCCTCCACGAGCCTTCGGATGCCGGGAGCCGTGGACACGCATTCTCCCACAAAAGCCCTCGCCGCCGTCACAAACAGGTCGAGGTCGTCGAGCATCATCTCTCTGGCCCGAGTGGTGTCGATGCCGTCAACGTGAGGCCAGGTGTCATCGCCTGGCGAAGAACTTGTTTGATCCGAGGCCGCTGACGCCGTGGGCTCGACCACCGGCGACACGGGCCGATCGGCAACGAAACGCAACACATCACGGGCAATACGAGCGGGATCGATCGGCTTGGACAGAAACCCGATCATGCCGGCCGCCTCGGCCTCGGCACGATGCTGCAGGGTGACCCCCGCCGTCAGAGCCACGATCGGAATGTCTTTGCCTCGGGGAGTCGACCGAATCCGCCTCGCGGTCTCAGCTCCTCCCATTTTCGGCATCTGCATGTCCATCAGGATCACGTCAAACGTGTTCGTGACAGAACTGACCGCGTCAATGGCCTCGTATCCGGAATCGACCACGAGCACCTGGGCACCTTCGTGCTCGAGAAGACGCTTCATGACGGTGAGATTCAGGACACTGTCGTCCACCACGAGGACGTGGCGGCCCCGAAGGCAGAATCCCTCACTCCGCCCGTCTTGCATCGCCAACGCGCTCGCGACCGACACCGAGTTCATCACGACTCGTTGGATACTCGATGCATCGACTGGCTTGTGGAGAACATCAACCCCCAAAGGCATGTTCAGCAAAGGATCCGGCCTGATGAACCCAGGCGTTGCAAGAACCACCACAGGGGTCGCAAACTCTGGACAACGCTCCCTGATCACCGCCAACGCTTCCAGGCCGCTCATTCCCGGGAGGTGCACGTCGAGAACGATGCAATCGAATGCCGCCGGGGCATTCCTGGCAGCCAGCGCCCTTTCCACGAAACGCTCACCACTGCCAACAACCTCGACATCCCAATGAAACGACTCCGCCGCATGCCGAAAAAAAGCAACATCCGCCGCACTGTCCTCCACCAGGAGCACCCGCAGTGGACGACGCGGCACGCCATCCGTCCCGGTGCCTCCCTCAACAACACCGAGCGGCACCTCCACCACGAAGGTTGATCCCTCACCGAGCGTCGATTCTACACCGACCCTGCCCCCCATGAGCTCGACCAATCGCCGGACGATCGAAAGCCCGAGACCACTCCCACCAAGACACGCACTCTCCGTCCCTCCAATGTTCGAAAAGCGATCAAAGAGATTCGGCAGATCGCTCGGTGCGATGCCTCGTCCGGTGTCAGACACCTCGATCCGCATCACATGCTCCGTCCAGCCGTCATGCCCCTGAAAACCAGCCACCCGAACGCCAACCCTGCCGCCGGCATCCGTAAACTTGATGGCGTTACCAACGAGATTGACCAGCACCTGTCGCAATCGGTAGGCGTCGCCCACCTGCTCCGCCGGAAAGCCCAAAGGCACCTGGTCGACCGCCAACGTCAGATTTTTCGCCTGCGCAGTCTTCGAAAACATGGCCTTGATATCGCCAAGGACGTCGCTCACTCGGAAAATCTTATGTTCGATCTCCAGTTCATCCGCCTCGATCTTCGTGAAGTCAAGCACATTGTTGATCAACTCGAGTAGATGCTGCGATGACGCCACGATCGACTCGACATCCCCCGCCTGACTCTCGTTCAGGTGCTCCTTCGACAACATGTGACCGAGGCCGATGATCGCATTGAGCGGCGTGCGAATCTCGTGGCTCATCGTTGCGAGAAAAACCGACTTCGCAGCACTTGCTTGTTCGGCCTTGCGCATGGACTGCTCGGCCAGGTTTCGACTCTCGACCAGTTTGCGGCGACCTTCCACCACGTCGGCGATGCCGACGACAAACTTTGCCGCTCCCACGACGACGCCGCGGTCGTCACAAACCGGCGACACCGCCACCAAGACATCGATCGGGGTGCCGCTGCGATGCAGTCGAACCGTTTCAAACGGTTCCAGACGCGCCCCTTCCAGTATCTTCTCTTTGATCGCATCTTCTTCCGTCATCCGATCAGGCGGTATCAGCATGGTGACCGGCCGCCCAATCGCTTCACTGGCGGAATAGCCAAACAACCCAGAAGCCTCGCGATTCCATCCGGTGATCACTCCGCGAGTGTCCTTGGTGACGATGCCGACGGTCGCCAGATCGATCACTTGACGAGACCGGTCCGCAACCTGAGCCAGGCTCGTCAGGGCCGACACATCGGCAACCGTCACGATCACCTTCCCCTGAGAAGGGGTGGTCCGGGCCTCCAGCACCCGGCCATCAGCCTCAAACACCGCGCTACAAGGCCCGCTCTCCCCGGCGGATTTCTCGAGCCACGCCGTCATCGCGTCGTGTTGTTGCATCGTGTCGAACTGCCGATTCGCCATGAGGACGTTCGCGTTCATATCACACAACGACAGGCCAAAGGGCACCCCGTCGATGACCGACCGGAGCTCAGCCGTTCGTGCTTCCACGATCAACTCGGCATCCGCACGCGCCCGTTCGGCGCCACGAACACTCATGGCGGCGGCCGCCGAGACAACTGCCCCAGCGGCCATGATCGCGGCATACAGCATGGGGCTTATCACCGACATCTGCGCGGGACTCGCCCACACCGTCACCTGCAGCGATCGGCCCAGAATCTCGATCTCGCGTGAAGCCTGAATGGCGTCGTTCGATACATCATCCGCACGCGGCCCCCATGACTCCCCGCTCTCTCGATCCATGACGGCAACCTCGCGCCCGCGACCACACGCGCTCAAGACGTCGCGATATCGAAAGGCTGCGTACCATGCTCCCTGAAAGCCAACGAACGGATCAGACGCCGAGATCTCTGCCCCGCTCCTGACGATCGGCACATAGACAAAAGAGCCCAGATCGCCGTCGCGAGTCTGCGGAAGTGGCACTCCCGCTGTCATGGTGGGTTGACCTGAATCAATGGCTGCACGAATCGCCACGGCTCGTCGCGGTTCGCTTAAGATGTTGAGCCCGATAGCGCTCTTATTCACGGATTGCGGAGCCGCCCATCGCACAACGATCAAGGTGCCGTGGTCGTGAGGAGGCGTGGGATGGATCTTCAGGTCAGCAGAGCCTTCGGCTCGCTCCCTTGCCACGTAGGCTTCCACCTCGTCGTTGCCGACTGGCTCGACAAACCCGAACGCGAATACGCCCGGAAATTCTTTGGCGAGTTTCCGTCGTTCAACATACGTGTAGAAAGTCTCGCGGTCGCGGATCCCGGTGGCCTCCATCATGGCTCTGCCGCCCAGCAACCCGTATGCCGTGCGGCTCAGAAACGATTCGAGCATTGTGGCAACGTCGGCGGCATTCGCTTCCACGAGCGTATGAACGGTCATGCGGTCGGAACGGAATCGTTGCACCGCCACCGCCGCGGAGATCACGAGGCCGACGATGAAGATCGTCGCCGGCACGGCGGAAACTTTTTTTGGGCGCGTCACAAGACGAATCACCGGAGACTACTGGGATCGGGATCGCCGTACCTGTGCATGACGAAGGCTGGAGTCTACCACCCAAGCACGTCGTGCGCATCGGCCATATGGCCCGATACGATCACTGTTGCTTCAAAAAGGCCTCGGTTTTCTGCCGGAACAGGTCCGGGGCCTCGGCGTGGATCCAGTGGCCCGCGTCGGCGATCACCTCGATCGACGATGCGGGAAACAGACCGGCGATCGTGGCATGGTGCTCCGGCCGCACATACTCCGATCGGCCGCCCGACAGAAACAGCACGGGCCCGGTGTATCGAACCCCCGTGGGCACTTCAGGAAACCCGAGGATCTCCTGGAACTGCCGCTCGAGGACCGCGAGGTTGATGCCCCACGAGAGCCCGTTGGGACCTGTGCGAATACTCTGCACGAGGAAGGACCGCAGGGCCGGAGCCTTCACCGTGGCGGCAAGCGCGGCCTCCACGTCGGCCCGGCGGGAACACGCTGCGAGCGGCACGGCGCGCATCGCACGGAGCATCTCGATCGAGGTCGCGGTGGAGGCCGCCGGGGCGATATCGACCACCACGAGCCGCTCCACGAGGTCGGGCCGCGACAGCGCGAGCACCATCGCCGCCTTCCCTCCCATGCTGTGGCCGATCACGGCCGCAGGGCCGCCGGCCACCTCCTCGATGAGCTTCGCCACGTCGTCGGCGAGCGCCGGGTAGTCGTGGCGGTCGTCCCACGGACTCTCGCCGTGGTTGCGCAGGTCGACTGTGATCACCCGCCGGTGGTCGGCAAGGGCCCGGGCCACGCTGGCCCAGTTGCGCTTCGATCCAAACAGGCCGTGCAGGATCACCAACGGCGGTCCTGAGCCGATGTCGTGATGGGAAAGGGCGATCGCCACAGCCTGCTCCTTGGGCACACGGTCAACGGGGCCGGCCGGTCATCCCCGCGGCGTCGCCCGGCTCCAGGCCACGGGGGATCGCCGACGCGCCGAGCTGCTCGATCTTCGGAAGGCGGCCGTCGAGCCCGAACCGACACCCGTCGAACGACACGCCGGCTGCATCGAGCAGCATGACGACCGGATCGTCGGCCAGAAAGAGTGAATCCCGAACCGTCAGCCCGGCCACATCGGCGAGGCTGATCAGCCGTGGGCCGCGCAGGTCGCAGCCGTCGAGCATGAAGCCCTCGACCGGCCGCTCCGGCAGCCCCTTCACCTTCAACGCCTCGCCCCCTGATGTGCCGACCAGGCGACGGATCGTGATGTCGCGGTAGAAGGGCGTCTGCGGAGAGTCGGGCGGCGCCGGAAGCCGGTCGGCCAGCGGCCCCGCATACGCCCGCGAGCCCAGCATGTCGACCATCACCGCCGTGTGGCTGCACGAAAACGCGACGCGTTCGATCAGCCAGTGCTCGCCACCGCCACTGCGGGGCCGACGGGTCTTGAGATAGATCGCGTGGCGCACGTTTTCGAGGACGCAGTCGTGCACATGGACGTTTCGGATACCGCCGGCCGTTTCGCTCCCGCATGCGATGCCGCCCGTGCCGCCCGTGGCGAGGTTGTGGCGAAGCACCACGTTGGCCGTTTCGGCCCCGGCCGGCGTGAGGGCGGCGCTTCGTCCGGCCTTCAGCGCGTAGGAATCGTCGCCGGTGTCGGCGCTGCAGTATTCCACGAGCACGTTGCGGCTCGCGACCACGTCGACTCCGTCGCCATTGCCCACGCCCCGGCTCTCGATGGCCACGCCGCGGATGACGACACCCTCGCATGCGATCGGCGACACATGCCACATCGGACCATGCCGAAGGGTCACGCCCTCCACCAGCACGTCGCGGCAGTCCACGAACACGAGAAAATTGGGTCTGAAAAAATGGCGGCCATCCCGGCCGTCAAACACCCGCGTCGGCACGGGGCTGGCGGGATCGACGAGCTGCTCGACAAGCCCCGGGCGCACCTCGCGAAGCGGGCCATCGGACGGCCCTTCCAGAACCCCGCCCCCCGTCACCGCCACGCCGGCCTCCCCGCAGGCGTAGATCAGGCCGCCGGGGCTCATCACCTCGACCCCCTCATACCAGGTGCGAACCACGGGGAGGTAGTCGTCGATCGCGCCCGAAAACCGCACCGTTGCTCCGGTGGCGACGTGGAGATTCACGCCGGAGCGAAGGATGATCCGGCCGCTGCGCCAGGTGCCCGGAGGGATCACCACCGTTCCACCGCCGGCGGCCGCCAACTCGTCGATCGCCGCCTGCACGGCCGCGGTGATCGAGCCGTCCTCGGCGACCCGCTGCCGATCGATGTCGATCACCCGGTCGGGAAAGGCGGGCCGACGGGGCTGCGGCATCTCGAAGGGGGGCGCGACGGGGGCGATCGCTGGCGGCATCGCCGCAGGCCCGACAGCCCCGCGATCGGGCAGCGGAGGCTGAGCCGCACCGCCGGCGACCATCACCACGCCAAGAGCCCCCACGAGCCAACTCCCGGGGCGATCGCGGCGCGGCCACGCCTCCATCCGGCTCGAACACGACATGGCGGCGGGTATCCTCTCGGGATGGTGCGGCGGCAGCCATCGGGCTGTCGTCGGCTTTCCAGCCTACCGTGGGCCGCTCTGGGGCACACCCGACATGACCTTCTCGCACGACGCCTTCGCCCGCCTCGAGCAGCTGCTCTACCGCCGGGTCTCGACCCGTCCCGACTGGCTGAAGGCCTGGCGCAACGAGGCCAACTACCTCCTCGTTCAGGCGCGTCGGGCCGATGACGATGACAACGACGAACTGCTGGAGGAACTCCAAGAACAGGCCCGCGAGATGGCCGACATGGTGGAGGCACGCCTGCGGGCCGAGGGGCTATGAACCCGCCCGGCGGCTCGCCAGGAGCCGATCCTTCGCCGCACGCGGAAGCCGCTTGATCGCCGCCTCGCGTTTCAAGGCCGCCGACTTCGAGGGCTGTCGCTCCTCATACGCCGTGCGAACGGGCAGCCGCGATCGCGTGTACCGCGAGGCCTTCCCGGCAGCGTGGGCGCGCAGCCGGCGATCGAGGTCGTTGGTGATGCCGGTGTAGAGCGTGCCGTCGCCGCAGCGGAGGATGTAGACGATCCACGGCGACGATGCGGCACGGGACACGGGCATGAAATCCCACTCGACGGCAACGGGGTGCTGCGGCAAAAATACCGCCGTCATCATCATCGGTCAGAGAGGACGCGAATGACCACACGGCTCGGAATCGTCGGCATGTTTCTCGCGGCGACGGCGTGCGCGGCCATCCTGGCCCTGCCCGGCCCGGCCCTGGCCCTCGAGGCGGGCATGCCCAACCCGCCCGCCTCGCCCACGGAGGTGCGGTGCGCGATCGTGATCGTCGACATCGTCAACATCGACGACGTGAACGAGTCGTTCGAGGCGGAACTGGCGATCATGGCCAACTGGCACGACCCGCGGCTGGCGTTTGATCCGGAGAAGGAGGGCACCACCCGCAAGATCTTCCAGGGCGACTACCAGTTTGCGGAGGTGTTCAACGGCTGGTGGCCGCAGTTTGTGATCGTCAACGAAGTGGGCCGCGGCGACACGAAGGGGGTGAAGATCGAGGTGCAGCCCGACGGCCTGGTGCGCTACCTCGAAATGCGGCACGCCCAGCTCGAAACGCCCATGTCGCTCCACGACTATCCCTTCGACACACAGCGGCTCAAGGCCTCGATGATCTCGATGGGCAACCTCACCGACGACGTCGTGCTCATGGTGGAGGATCGTTACCGCGAGGCCACCGACGACTACGTGAAGCGGGAGGAGTCGGTCAACGTGGCCGGATGGACGCTCCGGCATCTCGACATGAACGTGAACGAAAACTATCTCGCCGACGGAGACGGCCAGTCGCGGTATTCGCAGCTCGTCACGACAATCACGCTTCAGCGACGCAGCTGGCAGCTCGTGTGGGAGCTTCTCTTTCCGATGCTCATTCTCGTGTCGATGATGTGGTCGGTGTTTTGGATCGACATCGAGTCGTTGGCCGACCGGCTCAACCTGTCGTTCATCGGCGTGCTGACGATCGTGGCGTATCAGTTCGTGGTGATCGACGACATGCCGCGGATGTCGTATCTCACCTTCACCGACACGCTGCTGCTGGTGTCGTTTTGGGCGATGTGCGCCACGATCCCGCAGAGCCTCATCATCCACTCGCTGGTGCGGAAGGGGCGGCATGCCACAGCCAAGCGGATCGACAAAACCTCCCGCTGGGCCTTTCCGCTGGCGTACGCCGTGCTGATCGCGGTCACTGTGGCCCGCTATTTCCTCATGTAGGCTGCGACGAGGCGGGGGCCGTGACACGCCCGCACACCGGTGCGACCGTCAGCGTGCCGCGTGTTCGTTGATCGCTTCGGCCACCGCATTCGAGATCTCGTCGGCCAGCCGTTGCTGCTGGGTGATGTCGGCGACGCCGCTGGCCGAGGCGACGTGTTTTCCCACCACGACATAGGGGTTGAAGCCTGCCGCAGCCCCCACGGCGACGGTGCCCGGCGTCATGCGCCCCTTGTCGGAGCTGTCGAGAATGAAAAAGGGCTGGCCCCCGCCGGTGGCCGGATCGGACATCACGATATCGATGCCCACATGCCGATTGCCCACCCCGAAGCCGACGAGGTTGCGGGCCGCCGCACTTCCTTCGTCGAGCGTCACGACCTGCCCAGCGAGCCGCCAGCCGTCGGACGGCGGCGGCGAGGGCTGATCCCAATAGGTCACGGGCCAGCCCGCGGCGGCCATCTCGTCGGCCACGAGCTTGGCGACGGTGGTGCCCACCGGCTGGCTGCGATCATTGCCCGTGACCATGTCGATCACGCGGGGACGGCCAGCCATCATCTGTCGCACCGGGCCCTCTGGGATGACTCCAGCTGGCTCCTGCTGGAGGGCCTCCTGGAGTCCGGGCTCCATGGCGAAAGGGAGCACGTAGATTCGTCGCGGCGGCTGGGCCGGCCAGGTGCCGGCGGCGGGCGCCGGCGCCACGCTGGTGGGGCCAAACGACTGCCCGAACACATGCGGACCGATCGTCGCCAGCACGACGATCATCACGATCGATGAACCATGGGCAGAGCGTGGCATGTGAGCCTCCAAACACACGGGAGCCTGATGGCGGGGAGACGATACCGGGGGCGGCCGACCGGCGGAAGAGGAATCGGCCCGCCATCGCGACGATCCCTCAGCGCTGACGGGCTGCGGTATGATCCTGATGAGCCCCCGCGGGCCGCCTTTTCACAGCGGGCCGCCATTCCAAAAGCTCCCCCCGAGTGACACGCCCATGATCGCGAGCTTCACTTCGGGCTGGTGGAGGCTTGTGAGCCTGGCCGTTCTGTGCGTGCTGCCGGAGCAGCCGCTGGAGAACGTGGAGGAGATTTCGTCGTTTCAGGCGGATGTCGCCGTCGCCGCCGATGGCCTCATGACCGTGACCGAAACGATCGATGTGGTAGCCGGCCACCACGAGATCAAGCGGGGCATCTACCGCGACATCCCCGTGTGGTTTGGCGGCGGGCCGCTGGGAATGCCGGTTCGAATTCCACTGGAGATCGTCCGGATCGAATGCGATGGCCGCCCGGCTCCGTATCACACGGACGACCAGGGCTCGTTCGCCAGGGTGTCTATCGGCGACACGGATGTGATGGTGCCCCGCGGCCCGCACACCTACACGATCGAATACCGCACCCGGCAGCTGCGATCCTACGCCGACCACGACGAGGTGTATTGGAACGCCACGGGCAACGCCTGGGCCTTCCCGATCGCGAAGGCCCGCGCCTCGATCACGTTTCCCGACGGCGTGCCGGGCGACTCGATCCGGCCGGAGGCCTATGTCGGGGTCGTGGGCTCGAAGAACCAGCGCGACGTGCGGGCCTTCGTCGACCACCCGAAGGGCGTGGCCGTCTACGAGGCGACGGTGCCGCTCGCACCATCCGAGGGCCTTACGATCGTGGCGAGGTTTCCGAAGGGCTTCGTGACGCTCCCCTCGCTGGCCGACCAGGCATGGAACGACCGCTACGTGCGACTCGGCCTGATCGGGCTGGGCATCGTGCTCGGCTACTTCGTCGTGGCGTGGTGGCTTGTGGGGCGAGATCCCGGGCCCGGGAGCGTGACGCCTCGCTTCACACCGCCACCAGGACTCGATCCGGCGGCCTGCCGGTTTCTCCGTCGCATGGGATTCGACAAGGAGTGTTTTTCGGTGGCAATTCTGTCGCTGGCATCGCAAGGGGCCATCGAGATCCACGACGACGATCGGGGCTTCAGGCTCGTCAAGCGGTCTGAGCCGCCGGCCACCGCATCGGCCGACGAGCGGCAGGTGTTTGCGTCGCTCCTCGGGCAGCGGCAGTCGATCGACGTGGCCCAGCAGCATCACGAGCGGTTCTCCAAGACCATCGCCGATCTGCAACAGTCGCTCCGCACGGCCTACGAAGGAAGCCTCTTTCGAACCAACGGCCGTTGGTTCGCGGGAGGTGTCGTCCTGGCGGTCGCCTTCCTTCCCACCGTGGTCCTGCTCGGGGGCGGGCTCACCGCGGCCGGCCCGGTCGGCTTTCTCGTGCTGTGGCTCACGATCTGGTCGATCGGGGTGGTGGGCCTCGTGATGATGGTGGCGGCGGCGTGGCGGAAGGTGCTGGCAAGCGGCCCCCTGGGCCGACGGGCGTTGGGACTCGTCGGTGCCCTCATGATCACGCTCTTCGCAACGCCCTTCGTGGGCGCGGAGGGGTTTGTGCTCTTTCTGATCGGATCGATGACGTCGCTCTGGCTGATTCCGATCCTCGTGGCCATCATCGGCACGGTGGTGGGGTTTCGCACGCTCCTCAAGGTGCCCACGATGGAAGGCCGGGCGGTCATGGACGAGATCGACGCCTTTCGGCTCTCGCTCACGGGCACCGCCATGGTCCCATCCCGTTCGCTCGACCTCTTCGAGCGCTATCTTCCCTACGCGGTGGCCCTCGACGTGGCGGACGGATGGGCGGCGGGCTTTCGCGACGCGATCGACGAGGCTCGCCGTTCGGATCACGACGCCCCTCTGGGCTATCATCCGGCGTGGTACCACGGGCCGGCCTGGTCGGGCTCCAGGATCGGCGCCGCGGCGGCCGGGCTGGGGGTGGCCATGACCGCGGCGGTGGCGGCGGCGGCCACGAGTCCGTCATCCTCGAGCGGCGGGGATGGCGGCGGCTCGAGTGGTGGTGGCGGTGGCGGCGGCGGTGGCGGCGGGTGGTAGGGCGCTCGACGGACGCGTGGCAGACCGCTGCCGGTGACGGTCGGTTCGCCATCCTGACGCCACGACCACGGCCACCGAGACCGCCAACGCGATGCCGCCGGGTTCCGGCACGGCCGTGACGACGACGTTGTCGAAGGCGATGGTGTTGGAGTTCGGCGTGTTGCCGGTCAGCGTCACCCGCAGGGCGACGTCCGCCTGATGATCAGCCGCCGTAAAGCCGCTCAGATCCCAGGTGTACACGGCCCATGTGCCAGACGTGACGAGCGGAGGACTGTAACCTCCCAGCGGCTGATACGTGCCGCCATTCACGCTGGCCTCCCAGGTCTGGGTGTAGGTCGTGGCACTCGCCTGGGCGGCGAACGACAGGGTGAGGCCCTCGACACCGGTCATCGAAAAATGGATGAGCAGCGCGTCGTTGTTGGACTGCTGGCCGGAAAACTGCAGGGCCTGCGGCGCCGTGGTGACGGTCGAGAGGCCGTAGGCTGCGGCGTTGAGCGTGGTGCCCTCGATTCCGCTCGTGCCTCCCGCGTTCGAAACCGACATCGTGCCCGAGCCCACATCGGCGATCCATGGTCCGCTCGCCTGACTCGCCATCGTGCTGAAATCCCATCCGCCTACCAACGCCGCCGGACACGACGCCGAAAACGAACCGAGCATGACCACAGCGATGAAACTGCTGCGAGAGCATTTCATGGTGACTCCTCCTGCCGCGGGTGCCACCGAACACGGCAGTGCCAACGCACCGCCTCCTTCTTTTTCCTGCACATCTCGTGCCGAAGCCTGGCGGCACCACCCGATTCCGGAAAGCAATGGATGACCGCCGATAGTCGCGCGTTTCGCGAAGACGGCCGAGCATGCGCGTGGTGGCGCTGGGGCGAATCGCCCAAGCATCTGGGGCAAAACGCCCAAGCCTGACGTCGATCGAGGCCGGCACGCGTCGCATCGACGCGCACGGTCCCGCCGGCACGGCAACACCAGATGACGTCTGCGCCGACCCGAGAAAAACGCCACCAGGGGAGGTGCGCCGTGTGGTGGGGAACCGGCTCCGGATGGCCACCACGGTTGATCTCACCGCTCGAGGCCCGTCGATCATCGTGATCGGCTCGATCGTTCTCGCCCCATGGCCATCGTCCGCCGTCACGACGCCTCGTCGTCGC
Source organism: Pirellulales bacterium (assembly GCA_017853835.1). GTDB lineage: Bacteria > Planctomycetota > Planctomycetia > Pirellulales > UBA1268 > QWPN01. The sequence goes on from JAFMIU010000030.1 coordinate 24,140, forward strand.
GGTCGGCCTTGCCCCGCCGACGCGCCCGCGCCGAATCGGCCTTGCGAAACACCGCCACGACATCCTCGATGGGAACCACGTAGAGAAGGTTGTTCTGCTCGAAATCGACCGGGATCGAGTTTTTCGGATGAAAGAGAACCTTGTCGTACTTCTCGATCGGAAAGTCGGCGTCGCGCTCGACCTGCAGGCTCACCTCGACCACCCGTCCGGTGATGGTGGGAATCTCGGCCTTGTCGGGAAGCACGATGCCGCCGCGGGTGGTGTGACGACTCTCGTCCTTGCGGATCAACACCCGCATCCCGAGCGGCTCGACAAACTCGTCCATGCAACCTCCTTGGAAAGATCTTGGCGGTTGTACGCGATCGGAGATTCCGCCACCACCGCCGGGCGTCAGCGGCGTTCCTTGGATCGCTTCGGCTCGGAGCCGAGTTCACGGAGGGCGTTGCTGGCGGCACGCTGCTCCGCCTCCTTCTTGTTGCGGCCCCACGCGGGCTCGTAGCTCCGACTGCCGATCTGCGCCGACACGTGAAAGCTCTTGCTGTGGTCGGGGCCGGCCTCCTCGATCACCTCATAGGTCGGCGTCACCCCGTAATCCCGCTGGGCCCACTGCTGGAGGAGCGACTTGTGGTTGGACCCGTGCTGCCCGCTGGCCGCCCGCTCGATCTCGGGCGCGAGCATCCGATCGACGAGCGGCCGCACCGCCTCGATGCCGCCATCGAGATAGATGGCCGCCACGATCGACTCGAACAGGTCCGAGAGCACGGAACTCGGCACCTCGCGATCGGGCACCGACAGGCCCTTGCCCACGATGAGAAAGTCGATGAGCTGAAGCTGATCGCTCAGTCGGCTGCACGTCTCGCGACTCACCACGACCGACTTGATCCGGGTGAGGTCGCCCTCGAGTGATTCAGGAAACTGCCGATAGAGCCGCTCGCACACGAGAAAGCCGAGGATGGCATCACCCAGAAACTCGAGCCGCTCATTGGAAGCGAGCCGATGCTGGGCGCCGGAGGCATGGGTGAGCGCGGCCATGAGGAGCGACCGGTCGCGAAAGGCATGGCCGATCCGACGCTCGCACTCCGACACGTCGATGAGGCCTCGGCCGCCCTCCTGCTCATGCTCGGTCATGCCGCGACGCCGCCTCCTAGACCGGACGATAGCCCCCGGCTCGGGGGCGTGTCAACGCACGGCGCCCGGGAAAAACCCGATTTGAATCGGGCGCGAACAAGCCCGAAGCCGGCTCCGTATCAAGGGAAAACCGATCAGCGATGGCACCGCCAGCCGGGGAGGCTGGCCGGTGCCAATTGGTCGTGTCCGGCCTAGACTTGTCCCGTTCGTCGTTCTCGAAAGGAGTCTGTTCACGATGCCTGCTTCGCTCATGTCATTCGCGGGCCGACGGAGGCCCGCCTTCTGTGTTTTCTGTGCCATGGCCCTCGGGGCCGCCGCGGTGGTGGCGGCCCTGGCCCCGGTGTCGAGCCGGGCCGACCAGCCTCCGGCCGATGCGATCGACCATGCCAACGCGCTGTCGAAGGCGTTTCGCCATGCCGCCGAGATCGCCACGCCCGCCGTGGTGGTCGTTCGGAGCGAGGTGAAGCCGAAGCGCGAGAAGCGGACCCCGCAGCGAGGCCCGCAGCGACGCGGCGACAACCCCTTCCGGGGCACGCCGTTTGAAAACATGTTTCCCGACGGCCTGCCCGAGGGGTTTGAGTTCAACATGCCCGATGGAAAATCGCCCGCCCAGTCTGGCGTGGGCTCCGGCGTGATCGTCGACGCGGCCGGGGTCGTGATCACCAACAACCACGTCGTCGAAGGGGCCGACGTCGTCACCGTGGAACTCTCCGATGGACGTGCGTTCAAGGCCGACACGATCGAAACCGACCCCGAAAGCGATCTGGCCGTGATCCGGCTCGTCGATGCCAAGGGCCTGCCGACCGCGAAGCTCGGCAACTCCGACGCGCTCGAGATTGGCGACTGGGTGATCGCGATCGGCAATCCGTTCGACCTGGAAACCACGGTCAGCGCCGGCATCATCAGCGGCAAGGGACGCGAACTTGGCGGCATCCGCCGCGCGCAGTTCCTCCAGACCGACGCGGCGATCAATCCCGGCAACTCCGGCGGCCCGCTCATCAATCTCGAGGGTGAGGTGGTCGGGATCAACACCGCGATCGCGTCCAACAGCGGTGGCTATCAGGGAATCGGCTTCGCCATCCCCTCGAACCTCGCCCGCTGGGTGACCGACCAGTTGATCGACACGGGCAAGGTGGAGCGGGCCTTCATCGGCGTGCAGATGGGGCCGCTCGACGCCCGCATGGCCGCGAAGCTCGGCGCCAAGGATCGCAACGGCGTGCTCGTGAACGACGTGGTGCCGGGCTCCCCCGCTGAGGCGGCGGGCGTGCAGGAGCTCGACGTCATCACGGCGTTCGACGGCAATCCGGTAAAGGGCACCCGCTCGCTCCAGGAAGTCGTGGAACGGGCGGCGATCGGCAAGCCCCACACCCTCACCGTCTTCCGCGACGGGAAGCAGGTCACGCTCACGGTGACGGTCAAGCCGCTCCCCGCCGACGTCGCGGCGGCCGGACGGTCGCCCTCGCCGAAAGCCGAGGACGATGCCGAAACCTCCTACGCCGAGGAGTTCGGGCTCGAGGTTCGTGAAAAGGCGTCGCTGGCGGAAGACGCCTACGCCGACGTCGAGGGGGTGGTGGTCGATCGCGTCGACCCCGACGGGCTCGCCGCCCAGGCCGGCATCGGCCCGGGCATGCTGATCCGCAAGGTCGGCCGAACCCCGGTCACGACCCTCGAGGAGTTCGAGGCGGCCATCGCGAAGGAGTCGGCTGCCGACGGCGTGGTGCTCAGCGTGAGAACCCCCCGTGGCAACTCGGTGGTCTTGCTGAAGAAGGAATGACCATCGCGCAGGCCCGCCTGCGGCAGGCCTGCGCGAGAGGATGCCGCCCGGGGCGCCGGCGCACGGTGCCCCGGGCGGCCGCGACACCCTTGCAAATCGACCCGCGGGCGGCGAGGCTTGGCCCCATGGCAACCCTCGGCGTCAACATCGACCACGTCGCCACGGTGCGGCAGGCCCGCCGCACCGTCGAGCCCGATCCAGTGTGGGCCGCAGCGCTCGCCGAACTCGGCGGCGCGGATGCGATCACCGTGCATCTCCGCGAGGATCGCCGCCACATCCAAGACCGCGATCTCGAGGTGCTTCGCGCGACGGTGCAGGTGAAACTCAACCTTGAATGCGCCATCACGCCGGCGATGATCGACATCGCCTGCCGCGTGAAGCCCTGCCAGGTGACGCTCGTGCCGGAGAAGCGCGAGGAGATCACCACCGAAGGCGGCCTCGACGTCGTGGCCCATCGCACCGCCTGCGACGAGGCCGTGCGCCGCCTGCGAGACGCCGGCATCGCCGTGTCGATGTTCATCGATCCGGTGCCCGCCCAGATCGATGCCTCCGTCGACCTGGGCGCCGTCGCCGCCGAGCTCCACACCGGCTGCTACGCCAACGCCACGACTGATGCCGACCGTCATGAGGAGCTCGTGCGGCTCACCCGTGCCGCCGCGATGGTGCGACAGGCCGGCCTGGAGCTGAACGCCGGCCACGGCCTCACCTACCGCAACGTCGTGCCCGTGGCCCGCATCGACCGCATGGGTGAGCTCAACATCGGCCACTCGATCGTGGCCCGCGCCGTGTTCGTCGGCCTCGCCCAGGCTGTCCGCGAGATGAAGGCCCTGATCGCCTAGTCCTCGCCCTCGCCGTCGCCAGCGGTGAACGCCGTGGGATCGGTGAGCATGAACGCGTGGCCATGGTCGCTCGTGACGATCACCACGGCATCGTTCCAGGCATCGTGGCGTTCGATCCACGACACGACCGCCCGAAACGCCTCGTCGCCGCTCTGCACCGCACCGATCGCGTTGTCGATGTTGTTGGCGTGGCTGGCCCAGTCGACATCGCCCGCCTCCACCATCAGCCATGCCTTTCCCCGCGCGGAGAGCACGTCGAGCGCGGCCGTCGCCATCTCGCCGAGCGTGGGGTTTTCCAGGATGTCGGCCTCGGTGTAGTTGATCGAGGATCCATATTTCCGCCGAAGCTCCGCGACGTCGGGATCGTCGGTCGGGATCGAGCCCGCCGCCGGCGTGAAATCACCGTTGGCGGTGCGATACGGCAGGTGCCCTTCGGCCGCGCCGAAGAAGCCGAAGAGCCTGACGTTTCGCGCGATCGCATCGGCGGCGGCCTCGGCGAGCACGTCGCCCCCCTTTCGCCCCCGCGTTCGCACGGCCATCCGATACCGGCCGCCGCGGGCCTCGTCGATTTCCAGGAGGGTCGACGTGGCGACGAACTTGTGGCCCCGTTCGAAGTTGGCCCCCTGATCGGCCTCCGCCGCGGCACCGACGCCGATTCCGCCGCCAATCACCACATCGAGCCCGGGGAGCGGTTCGGTGCGGTGGGCGATCGACCGCAGCCCCACGAGGTCGCGGGCGATGTCCTGGTAGTCGTCGCGGCTGACGTTGTTGGCGTAGGTGCACGCCGGCGTGGCGTGCGAGCAGGGCACGCTCGAGACCGCCCCCACCGCGAAGCCGCGTGCCTGGAGCGTGCGGGCGATCGGCTCGAGCTGGCGGCCGTTGACGTCGACGTTGATCGCGTCGTTGTAGGTTTTGTGGCCCGTGCACATCGCCACCGCCGACGCGGCGGAATCGGTGTAGGCATGGGGCACGTCGCGATCGTGCCCTATGAGATAGGTGATGCTCGATCGGTGATCCCACGGGGTGGCCCCGCCGCGGCTGGCGTCGTAGCCCCCCGCCACGGTACCGCCGGGATTCTTCACGATCTGCGCATCGACATCGAACGTCGTCCCCGCGTTGGCAGGGCTCGTGACGCAGAATCCGTAGTCGGTCGTCGTTCCACGGTAGTCTTGAAACGCAAAGCCGGTGCCGCGCCCCGACGTGTAAGCGATGCTCCCCGAGGTGGCGATCGCGGCGGTGCGCGTCATGTGCCAGTCGAGCCCGTCGAACACGAACAACACGATGATCCGCTTGCCCGCGTCGGCAGCCGCCATCTGGAGGCGGTAGATGTCGGTTTGATCGAAGTAGTCGGCGGCGGGGTCGAGCGTGTGATCGGGCATCCGGCCGTAGAGCGCATCGAGCCGCTTCGGATCGCGATACGGGCTGGCTCCGTCCTTCACCCCATCGAGTGTCGTGCCGAAGGTGTAGACCGGGATGAGCCGGTTGGAGTGGGTCGACCAGGCGGCATAGTCGGAGGGCCGATCGCCCCAGTGGCCCCAGGCAGCACTCCCCGACATCTCGGCGTCGGCCTGCATCTGCCTCACCCGGTCGGCCGGCACCTCACCGCGGGCGGGCGATGAGGCCACGACGGCGACGACCAGCAGCATGATCCGGAACAACGGCACGACGATCATGCGCGAAGCATACCCGGTTGGCTGAAAAGGGATGAATGGGGGCGGCGATCGGAGCGATGGCCGGCCCCGTCGGGTGAGGCCCGGGGGTTGAAAATCATCCATGCCGGCCCCGCACGCAAGCATCGGCGTATTCCCGCCGCGGGCTTTGACGGTACAACGGTCATGGCCTCGCACCCTTCCCCGCCTCCAGCCGCCCGCGTGTCCGCTCCAGTCTCCTCCGCCGGTGTCCACGACGAACTCCTCCGCCGCGACGTGCGGTTTCTGGGGGAGATGCTCGGGAGCGTGATTCGCGAACTCGCAGGCCCCGAGGCCGATGCCCTCGTCGAGGAGGTTCGGCGGCTCGCCCGCGACCGACGCCAGGGCGGGCATGACGCCGAGCAGCACCTTGCGGCCCGCATCGAATCCCTCGACGAGACGCAGGCGACGATCGTCGCTCGGGCCTTCGGGATTTTCTTCGACCTCGCCAACATCGCCGAAGATCGGCAGCGGATTCGCGTGCTCCGCGAACGCGAACGGATGCGGTATCCCAGCCCGCTCGGCGAATCGCTCGCCGCGGGCATCGCCGAGCTGAAAGCGCTCGGCGCCCCGCCCGAAGACGTTCAGCAGGTGCTCGACCGACTCGCCGTGGAGCTCGTCTTCACGGCCCATCCGAGCGAAGCCAAGCGGCGTTCGATCCGATCGAAGCTGCGCCGGATGCGACGAAGCCTCCAGGCGTTCGACTCGACGGAGCTGCTGCCCCGCGAACGGCTTCGTCACGAAGCCGAGATGCGGAGCGAGCTCGTGCTCCTCTGGCAGACGGAGTTTCTGCGGCCCACGAAGCCGACCGTGCTCGACGAGGTCGATCGTGGCCTCTCGATCATGCCCCGGCTCTGGGAGGCGGTGCCGCAGGTCTGCGGCGCGCTGCGGCGGGCGCTGGCCGATGCCTACCCAGGCCATGCCTTCACGATGCCGGCATTCCTCTCCTTTGGGTCGTGGATGGGTGGGGATCGCGATGGCAACCCGTTCGTCACCGCCGACGTCACGGCCTCCACGCTCCTGCGGCTTCGGCATGAGGCGATCGCCCAGCACCTCGAATGGTGCACCAGGCTCAACGACCTGCTCTCGGTGTCGAGCCACGTGGCCGGCGGATCGCGGCCGCTGGCCGCCCGACTCGCCGAGAGAGGGGCACGATGGCCGGCTGTCGCCGAGGCGGTCGGGCCGATCGCGGAGCATGAGATCTACCGCCGCTGGCTTCGCATGATCCGCACGCGGCTGGAGGCCTCGCAGGCCGTTTCCTTCGACGCCACCGCCCCCGAGTGGGCCTACCGCGACGGCACCGACCTCGAAGCCGACCTCGCGCCCCTGATCGAGTGCCTCACCACCGACCATGCCGTGGGCAACGATTCGCCCACGCACGAGTGGCTCGATCTCGTGCGCACTTTCGGGCTCCACATGACGCGGCTCGACGTGCGTCAGGATGCCCGCGCCTACCGTGACATCATGGGCGAGATCCTCGCGGCCGCGGGGATCGTGAGCACGGCCGACGCCTTCCGGTCGCTCGACGATGCGGGCTGCTGCCGTCTGCTCGTCGAGTCGCTCGGCTTTGCAGGCGACATCCCGCCCGACGGCCTCAGTCCGCTGCCGCTCGACACGATCCGGCTCTTTGGCGTGCTGCACGAGGCGGTGGTGCGATTCGGACCACGGTGTGTCGGTGGTGCCGTGGTGAGCCTCACCCGCTGCCCGGCCGACGTGCTCGCCGTGCTCTGGCTGTGGCGGTGGGCACAGGGGCGGGCGGCGGCCACGGGCCGGGTGGTGGCCGACAGCGACCTCGCGATCATCCCGCTCTTCGAGAAGATCAACGACCTCGCCCACGCCCACGAAACCCTCGCCGCCATCCTCGACGTGCCCGCCTACCGCGACCATCTCCGAGGCCGAGGCGACCGGCAGATCGTGATGGTTGGCTACTCCGACAGCACGAAGGACGGCGGCTACCTCGCCGCCTGCTGCGGCCTCCAAGATGCGCAGAGCCGCCTCCATGCCACGGCGACGGGCCGGGGCGTCGCGCTAACCTTCTTCCACGGCCGCGGTGGCTCGCTCGGCCGGGGTGGCGGCCCCGCGGCCCGCGGCATCCTCTCGCTCCCATCGGAGGCGCTCGATGGGTCGCTGCGGCTCACGGAGCAGGGAGAGGTGCTTGCGGAGCGGTACGATGATCCCGACATCGCCCGCCGCCATCTCGAACAGGTGACCTGGGCGACGCTCGTGGCCTCGAGCACCCGGCGGATCGAAGCCCGAACGGAATGGACAACCCTCGCCGCGCGGATGGCGGACCGGTCGTTTGCCGTCTACCGCGACCTCGTCGACCAGCCCGGCTTCATCGGCTACTTCTCCCAGACGACGCCGATCGACGAGATCGAAAACCTTCCGATCGCCTCCCGGCCGTCGCGCCGCCGGGGCGAGCGAACACTCGACGACCTACGGGCGATTCCCTGGGTCTTTGCGTGGACGCAAAACCGCTGCATGATCCCGGCCTGGTATGGGCTCGGGACAGCGCTGTCGGACGTGAAGTATGAAGACCGCCGCGGCTGGCAGCACGTGTGCGACATGTATCGCGAGTGGCCATTCTTCCAGGCCACGATCGACAACGCGGCCCTGGCCCTGGCGAAGGTCGACCTTTCCATCGCCCAGCGGTATTCCGAGCTGGCCGACGACGAGGATGCGCGTCGACGAATCTGGATGCGGATCGCCGAGGAGCGGGATCGCACCCGTCAGGCGATTCTCGACATCGTGGGCGGCGGCGAACTCCTCGCCTCCACGCCATGGCTCCAACGATCGATCGAGGCGAGAAATCCATCGGTCGATCCGCTCAACCTGATCCAGATCGAGTTCATGCGGCGCCGGCGGGCGGCGCTGGCGACCGACCCGTCGGCAACCGACCGCCATCGGGGGCTGCTGCGGCTCTGCGTGCAGGGGATCGCCGCGGGGATGCGCACCACCGGCTAGTGGCGGGCCGGCGGACGGCAGCGGTGGAGCGTCATCAGCGCGTAGGCCGTTCCATACTGCTGGTGATAGTCGTAGAGTGGATAGTCCCACCAGGACCCATCGGCATCCTGCACGTCGAGGATGATGGTGGCGAGGCCGCCGCGATACCGAGCCTGTGCGGCCTCCGGGAGAAGTTCGAGGGACCTCGCGGCGTAGTAGTGGCCGAAGTAGTAGAAATAGCCGGCCACCTGGAAAAACGATTCGTGCGGCACCGGTCGCTTGCGGCCGAGTTCGAGCCAGCCGTTCCTCACGATGATCCGCTCGAGCCAATCCTCGAGCACCGCGTCGGTGATCCGCTCGTCACCCCACAGCCGCAGGGCGAGATTGCATGCCTGGCTGCGTCCAAGACTCCCCCCTGGCCGATTGATGGGCCGGCGCGGCTGCCATCGGAGGTAGGAGCCGTAGAGGTAGCTGAAGTCGGGAAGCTGCTGCGCCTCGGTCGCATCGACGGCCCGTTGCGTGACCTTCGCCGGCGGCTCCACCCCCGCCGCCTTCGCGTCGTGAAACGCCACCAGCACGGCCGCATTCACGAAGCTCGTCGACGACGACGACGGCCGCTGGGTTCCCGCGGTGAAGTCGTAGTAGCCCCAGCCGCCCTCGGCCGATTCATAGCGGGTGAGCCGGTCATACTGCCCTCGGATCAGCGCCTCGATGCGACGCCGACGGACGGCATCCTCGGGCACGCGGCCGTGCATCGCGGCGAGCGCCTGGATCCCGTAGGCGTGCGACCAGACGTTGTAGATCAAGGTGGGATTGTCGCGACGCACCTCGGGAAGGTTGTCCATGAGCCATCGCTCGCCCCGATCGATCGCCCGCGCCACCGCCGTGGAGCCATCGTCCTCCTCGATGAGCGCCTGCACGCACAGGGCCGTCGTCGCCGCACGAAACCCGAAATGCGACCCCACCCCCGCCATGATGTTGAGGTCTTTCGTGCGCTCCGCCGAGCCGAACGAGCCGTCGTCGTTTTGAATCCGCACGAGGAACGATCGCCCGCGGCCGACCGCGTCGTCGAGCCGCTCCATCGGCACCTCGACGGGTTCGAAGCGGACGAGCGACGACGGATCATCGACGCCGGGCGGAGAATCTCCGTGCGCCGCGACTGCGGCGAGATTCACGACGACCATGGCCGCGATGAGGCTTTTCAGGATCACGGCTTCGATGGGCGCACGCGGTCTCCCGCGGCGACTCCCTCCACGATCTCCGTGCGGCCGCCGGCGGTGATCCCCACCGTCACGCTCCGCTTCACCGGCTTGCCGTCGCTCCCGAGCACGTAGACAAACCGGCTTCCATCGTCGTCACGAAACACCGCAGCGGCTGGCAGCGTCACCGCCTCGTCCCGCTTCGCCACCACACACCGCACGTTCCCGGTCATGGCGGCCATGAGCACCGGACGGCCGTCGCGAGGCGTGACGGCGAAGACCGCGTCGAATCCACCCTCACGCGGCGCCGGCACGAAGGGGGTGAGGGTGGCGGCGATGTCGGCGTCGGGATACCCCGTCGGCACGACGCGGCCGGTCAGCCCCGGCGAAACGAGGTGAAGATCCTTCTCGTCGACCTTCGCTCGAAACTGGAGCCGATCGGGATCGAAGATGGTGAAGTCGAGTTCGGCGGCCGGCACGGGCTGACCGACCACGGCCTTGCCCGACACGAGCGCCGTCGACCACGAGCCGTCGCGGAATCGGCCGTGGTAGACCATGCCCCCCCTTGGGGCCCGCACGGTGGCGGCCGCCCGATCAGCCTCGAGCTCGCCGAGCCGTCGGAGCGCCTCGGCCCGATCATGTTCCTGCTTGCCCAGGGCGAGCCGCTTCTGCGCCAGCTGAAGTGGCAGCGTGGCCCTCGCCTGCTCCAGGGCGATCGCCGCGGCATCGGCTGCCCGGCGAAGGCTCACCTCCCGCCGCGGGATGCCGAACTCGAGTGTTTCGGCCGAACTTTCGCTGATCCGCTTCAACGACTGCTCCGATTGCGTGACGTCGAACCGCGTCCGCTGAAGGATCATCTCCTCCGTTTCCTCGGTGAGGTCCTTGTCCTTGTACATCTGCTCGAGCTGCCGAAGCTCCTCCCTCGCATACTTCAGTCGTTCCTCGGCGGCCCGAACGGCAAATCGGGCCTGCTCCTCCATCGCAGCGCGGTCCACCGCCAGAAATCGGGCAAGCTCCTCGCCCGACACCTTGGCGAGGCGCTCAGCGGAGGCCATGTCGAGTGGGTGCATCGCCTCGGCGGTGGCCACTTCCTTGCGGGCCACCTCCAGCGCCTTCTCGCCGGCCGCCAGATCGAGCGTGAGGTCGTCGATCGCCCGCGTGAGCTTCACGACGTCGAACTCAACGAGCGGATCGCCGGCGTTCACCCGCGTGCCGTGCGCGACGACCCGCACCACATCCATCGGCTGCGACCAGGCTTCGGGCCGGAACTCGACCACGACGTATTCAACCGGTTCAAACGCCCCTTTTGCCGTGATCGCCGCTTCGAAGGGCCCCTTCTCGGCGGTCACCGTATCGGGCTTCTCCGTCGACGCCTTCTCGGAGGCTGACTTCGGAGCCACGGGCTTGTCGGCGGGCGGCTTGTCGGCGGGCGGCCTGTCGTCGGCGGCCTTCACGACCTCCGGCTTCACGGGCGCATCGACCGCCGCCTCCACCCGGCCAATCATGGCGGTCGCCAGCATCGCCGCCATCCACATGCCAGCATTCGTTGGGATCGTCGTCCGCATCGTGACTCCTCATGGAACCGGCTGGGAATGGCCTACGCCGCGGCACCGCGGGGCCAGCCTTCAGCCTTGGGAAAACGACTGTACCATGGGGATTCCCGCCCCGCCGGAACCCCGTAGCCTCCCCCCATGCGACCCCGCCGCTCCCCGACCGACGACCTCCGCATCCAGGACATCAAGGAGCTGTCACCCCCGTCCCACCTGCTCCGGGAGCTTCCCTGCACCGACGAGATCGGGCGGGTCGTGTCGTCGGCCCGCACGACGATTCACGACGTGCTCGTCGGCGACGACGACCGGCTGGTGGTGGTGATCGGGCCGTGCTCGATTCACGATCCGGAGGCGGCGGTGGAATACGCCCGCCGTCTCCGGGCCGAGCAGGATCGGCTCGCCACCGACCTCGTCGTGGTGATGCGGGTCTATTTTGAGAAGCCCCGCACGACGGTCGGCTGGAAGGGGCTCATCAACGACCCCGACCTCGACGGCACCTTCCACATCAACAAGGGGCTCCGGCTCGCCCGTGAACTGCTCGTCGAGATCAATGAACTCGGCCTCCCGGCCGGATGCGAGTTTCTCGACATGATCACCCCGCAATACATCGCCGACCTCGTGGCCTGGGGAGCGATCGGCGCCCGCACCACCGAGAGCCAGGTGCACCGTGAACTCGCCTCCGGGCTCTCCTGCCCCGTGGGGTTCAAAAACGGCACCGACGGCAACGTGCGCATCGCCGCGGAGGCCATCCTTGCCGCCCGCCGCCCGCACCACTTCCTGTCGGTCACCAAGGGGGGCCACACCGCGATCGTTTCGACGAAGGGCAACGACGACTGCCACATCATCCTCCGCGGCGGCAAGGCCCCCAACTACGACTCGGCCAGCGTGCATGCCGCCTGCGACGAGCTCGCCCGCCATGGCCTCGACGGCCGCCTGATGATCGACGCCTCACACGGCAACTCGTCGAAGCAGCACGAGCGGCAGCTCGTGGTGGCCGACGCGGTGGCCGAGCAACTCGAGGCCGGCGAACGGCGGATCGTGGGGGTGATGGTGGAGAGCAATCTCGTCGGCGGCCGGCAGGACCTCAAGCCGGGCCATGCCCTCATGCACGGACAATCGATCACCGACGCCTGCCTCGGCTGGGACGAGAGCGTGCAGCTGCTCGAGCGGCTCGCCGCGGGCGTGCGAGGCCGTCGCCTTCGGCTCGGCACCACACCCCGGCATCCGGCGGCGTCAGCCTCCTGAACCCACGTTGTTCCAGACCATGGCCGACCTCCCGCTCGAAATCTCCGCCGTCGACACAGCCGCCGCCCTGCGTGGCCCGGCCCCCCGTCCCGTGCTGCTCGACTGCCGGACTCCGGAGGAGTTTGCCACGGCTAGCATCGACGGAGCCGTGCTCATCCCGATGCAGGAGCTGACGGAGCGGATCGGCGAACTGGCCGGCCACGAAAACCGGCCCCTCATCGTACACTGCCACCACGGCATGCGAAGCCTGCGGGTGACCCGTTGGCTCCGCGACCACGGCTTTCCCCTGGCCCAGAGCATGGCCGGGGGAATCGAGGCCTGGACGACACACATCGACCCGTCCGTGCCCCGCTACTGACACCCTTCCCCTTTCCCCTCCGAGATCCCGAGGCCCAACCATGGACACCGCCCTGAACGCCGGCGACACCGCCTGGATGATCGTCGCCACCGCCCTCGTACTCTTCATGACGCTGCCGGGCCTCGCCCTCTTCTACGGCGGCCTCGTCCGGAGCAAGAACGTGCTTTCGGTGCTCGTGCAATGCTTCGCGCTGGCCGGCGTGATGTCGCTCCTCTGGGTCGCCTACGGCTACAGTCTCGCCTTCGGCACGGGAGGATCGCTCCACGCCGTCATCGGCACCGTCGACAAGGCCTTCCTGCGAGGCGTGGGCCTCGATGCCCTCACGGGCACGATCCCGGAGACGCTCTTCGTCGCGTTCCAGATGACCTTCGCGATCATCACGCCGGCGCTGATCGTCGGGGCCTTCGCCGAACGGATGAAGTTTGCGGGGATGATGCTGTTCAGCATCTTGTGGTTCACCTTTTCCTACATCCCGGTCTGCCACATGGCATGGGCCGGCGAGGGGGCCCTGTTCGTTCAGTGGGGTGTGCTCGACTTCGCCGGCGGCACCGTCGTGCACGTCAATGCCGGCATCGCCGCCCTCGTAGCGTGTGTGCTGATCGGCCCCCGCAAGGGCTTTCCCCGCCTGCCCATGCGGCCCCACAACCTCCCGCTCACCGTGATGGGGGCCGGCATGCTGTGGGTGGGCTGGTTTGGCTTCAACGCGGGCAGCGCCCTGGCCGCCAACGGCACCGCGGCGATGGCCCTCCTGGTAACCCACCTTGCCGCGGCGTCGGCCGCCACGATGTGGATGCTCATCGAGATGCGGGCGCACGGCAAGGCCTCCGCCCTCGGCATCGTCACGGGCGCCGTCGCCGGACTCGTGGCGATCACGCCCGCCAGCGGCACGGCAGGTCCGCTCGGCGCGATCGTGCTGGGGGCGATCTCGGCCGGCGTGTGCTACCTCACGGCGACGAAGGTGAAGCACGCCTTCGGCTACGACGACAGCCTCGACGTCTTTGGCGTTCACGGCGTCGGGGGCATCATCGGCGCGGTGCTCACCGGCGTGTTCGCGTCACCGGCGTTGGGCGGATCCGGCATGGAACGCGACTCGATCGCCATGCAGGTCGCCGCTCAGGCGGCGAGCGTGGTCGTCACGATCATCTGGAGCGGAGTCGTGTCGATCGTGGCTTACCTGCTCGTCGATCGGCTGGTGGGCATGCGGGCGAGCCTGGAAACCGAGCACATGGGGCTCGACCTCTCCGAGCATCAGGAGCAGGGCTACGAGATCGTCTGATCGCCGCCGCCATCGACCGTCGGGCGGCTACTCGACCTTCATCCAGAACGGCGCGGCGGCGAACCAGGCCACCGTCGAGGCGAGCATGATCGTCTTGACCATGTCGTTCGACATCGAGGGCGCCGCGCCGGCCCCCGCCTGAATCGACTGCACCATGAAGATGGCCGAGGGCAGCAGCGTGCCCGCGAGGGCGAGCAGGCCGATGATCATTGCTGGGGTTTTCATGGGACGAACTCCTGATGGATCGGGTGAGAGCAGCGACGGCTACGAGGCCCGCACGGGCAGGGCGTCGCGGGCGGCCATCTTCGACAACACGATGTAGATCAGACCGCACGCCACGGCGCACGGCAGCGGCAGGTACGACGCAAACACCCCCTGCGTCTTGTAGAGCCACATGCCCGCCGCCACCGGCACGAGCCAGGAGACGAGCACGCTCATGTTGAATACCGACCCGGTGCGGGCCGCCGGATCGCGTGGGATGCCGACCGCATCGGCAAAGAAGTGATCGACGACGATGATCGCCCCGACCGGCGCGAGGATCGTGCCGTAGATGCCGACGAAATCGAGCAGGTTCATGGCAAAGGCCGGAAAGATCCCGGCTGCGATGCACAGGCCGCCGGCGAGCATCGTGGCCGCAGAACGGGTGATGCCTGGAATCATCGCCTGAAACGCGAGACCGGCCCGGTAGATCGTCGGGTTGGCGGTGGTCCAGCCGGCGATGATCACGCAGATCAGCCCAGCCCAGCCGACGGCATCGTTGACCATCGTGCCGGGATCCTTGCCCACCTG
>JAFMIU010000182.1 GCA_017853835.1 Pirellulales bacterium
ACCGCGATCGTCGCCGGCATGGGCGACGGCTCGTGGAACGGCACCACCGGCATCACGTCGAGTGCCGCCGCCGCCGACTCGGCGCTGGGCGTGTCGCGGGCGGTCGGCTGGCTCGACAATGGCGACGGCACCGTCACCTTTGGCTATGCCGCCCCGGGTGACACGAACCTCGACTGGTCGATCGACCTGCTCGACATCGGCACGTATCTTGCCGCCGGCAAGTATGACACCGGCGAGCCATCGAGCTGGTCGGAGGGCGACTACACCTACGACGGCCTCGTCGACATCACCGACGTGGCCCTCTACCTCGGCACGGGACTCTTCGACATCGGCCCCTATAATCCGCCGGCAGACAGTGCCAGCGGCGTGGCGGCCGTGCCGGAACCCTCGCTCGGCCTTGGTGTCGTCGCGGCAGCCGCCGCAACCTTCGTCATCCGCCGTCGGCGGTAGCGTCGACTGATCCTGCCGTTTCGCCGAGGTGTTGCGTCAAAATCCGCCGCACCTCGGCGATCGTCATCGGGTGGTGGTGAACCTTCGTGTGTTTGGCGGGCACGTCGATCTCGCTGATCGCTCCAATCGTGTGCGCGCTTTCCGCCGACACGACGCAGTCATCCCGGCCGCCCGTGAGGGAGGCGTGCCCAACCCCCACGACGCTGTGCACCGACACCCAGCACGGAGGCCGAAGGCTGCCGATCGCACTCAGGACGGCGGAATCGGGCTCGAGCATGTCGATCGTGGTGGGCACGCGTCGCTCGAAGTCGGGTCGGAAGCCGCCGGGATTGGCCCGCACGACCTGATCGTGAATCCGCTGCATCTCCGGCGGTGCCCTCACCGACAGCGCCGCCAGGCGTCCCACCCCCAGCGAGGCGATGAGCGAGCCGCGATGGGGCGTCGCGATGCAGACCACCCGGGTGACGAAGGGCAAGGGCTCGAAAAAATAGGCCGGCCGCACCCACTCCCGCACCTGTGACGGCATCCGCATCTGATCGAGGGGCACGGTCGCCACGGCGTTCCAGATCCGGCCTCCCGAGGCGACCACCTGGAGCTTGGCATGAAGCCCGCCCAGGCTGTGGCCCACGAGAACGATCTGCCTCAGGGCCGGATCACGCCCCTCAGGATCACACTGGCGAACCGCCGCCCGAAGCTGGGACCGCAATATCGCCGATGACTGGAGAAACGCCGTGCCGGTTGGGTAATGAAACACCCATGGCTCAAACCGTCGGTGAAACTCTGGCCAGGCCCGCAGTTCGTTGATCATGTCGAACCAGGTGCCCTCGTCGCTCGCCAGGCCGTGCACGAACACCACGGGAATCCGACCAGGCTGATGGGGCTCCAGCATCTCCAGATGGGGCCTGGTGGCTCCGCTCGCAAAGGGCTGGAGAAATCCCATGAGATTGGCGCGGGGCGTGCCCTCGATCGCGTCGAGCAGTGGCGCCGTCAGATCGGCGGCCAGATGGGGCTTCACGCCGTTGATGTTCACGGCCGCGATCTCGATCGGGTTGGCCAGGTCGAGCACCGCCGGGGAGTGATCGCGCCCTGCCGGCCCCGCGAACTTCTGCAGGAAGGTTTCATTGCCAGGCACATCGAATCGCAGCACCGCGGTGGCGGCGAGCGACTGCCGCGGCGCGGCGAATCCCCGCGGTTCTTCCTCCGTCGAGCCATTGGCCACACGAACCACCACCGGGAGGCCGAAGCCGTCGCGAAGGTGGCGGCGGGTGATCCGCGAATCCTGATGCTGGGCCTGTGGCTCGATCGAGGCGATGCACTCCGCGGCCACAGGCAGGGCCCGCGGTTCGTAGGGCACGATCACAGGCTGGCCGCGCAGGCCGACCACGAGCCCACGTCGTTCCATGCGGCCATGGCGACGAGCCGCTTCCAGGAGCCCGGCGAGCGAATCGGCGTAGGCATCGGAGGCGTCGATCAGGAGATCACGATCCGTCGGGCAGAGCCAGGCCGCATTCCATGCCTCCTGGCAGGCCACGTAATAGCCATCGACCGCATGCCGATCGCAATCCTTGAGCATCTCGCAGGATGCCTTCAGATGCTCGCGGGCAAGCCGCAGTTCGCGTTGGGCTGCCTGATGGGGCGATTCCCGGGGGGGCGTCGACGCCTCGCCTGGCCCCGATGCGTTTGCGATCAGGCCCCACCATGCAATGAGCGCACCCATGGCTCCAAAGGCCACCCGTGCCTGCGATCCATGACGACTGGGCCCCACGCTCGCCACCCCCTTCTGATGACACCACGTATCGGCCGCCACGATGCCCGCCCCCGTTTTTCCCGTCCCAAACCTCAAACTCCGCCAGGATTTGCCCGCTTTCATCCGCGGCCCTCGGCAGCCCCCGTCGTGGCGGGCAGACAACCTTGCGCGGGCTGTGTAAACTCCCAGGCTGTTGTGACGATTCCCTCGTCCTGGTGCCCGCTCACTCCGTGGGATGTGCCATGCGTCAGCCTCTTTGCCGACGATCGACCGGCTTCACGCTTGTCGAACTGCTCGTCGTGATCGCCATCATTGCCACCCTGATCGGGCTGCTTCTTCCGGCGGTGCAATCGGCTCGTGAAGCAGCACGTCGCTCGGC
>JAFMIU010000099.1 GCA_017853835.1 Pirellulales bacterium
GGATCACCCGCAGCCGGGCGTTGCGGGCGATGATGCCGGCGATCACGCGGCAGCCGGCAATCACGCCGAGACGGCTGATGGAGAAGGTCCTCTGGACCATCGCACGGCCGAGTTCGTTTTCCTTCTTCTCCGGCGCGAGCATGCCCTCGAGCGCCTTCTTCAGGTCGTCGGTGACCTGATAGATGATCTCGTAGCGGCGAACCTGCACGCCCTTGTCTTCGGCCAGCGACCGGGCCCGCTCGTCGGGCACGACATTGAAGCCGATGATGACGGCGTCGGACGCATCGGCAAGCTGCACGTCGGCCTCGCTGATGCCGCCCACCGTCGCCTGGAGCACGCGGATCTTCACCTCGGGATGATCGAGCTTCTGCAGCTCCTTGAGAATGGCCTCGATCGAGCCCCGCACGTCGGCGCGGAGGATGAGGTTGAGCGTGGGGGCCTTCTCGGTGCCGAGCCGGTCGGCCAGATTTTCCAGGGTGACGTGAACCGGGGCGCTCGAGAGGTGCGACTGGCGGCGGATGTCGGCTCGTTTGAGGGCGACCTCTCGGGCCATGGCGATTTCCTCAACCTCCTGGAAGCGGTCGCCGGCACCTGGCGGCACATCGAGACCCGTGACAAACACCGGCCGCGACGGGCCGGCTTCCGTCACCTTGCGACGCGTCAGGGTGTCAAACATCGACTTCACATGGCCCGTGGCCTCGCCGCACACCAGCGGATCGCCGATGTTGAGCATGCCCTTCTGCACGAGCAGACACGCCACGACGCCCCGGCCCTCGTGGATCGATGCATCGAGGCACACGCCCGCCGCCATCCGGTTGGGATTGGCGCGAAGGTCGTGGAGTTCGGCGATCGTCAGGAGCGTGTCGAGAAGGGTGTCGACGCCCTCGCCGGTCATGGCGCTGGTCTTCACCACTTCCGTCTCGCCACCCCACTCCGTGGGCAGCAGCTCGACGGCGGCCAGCTGCTGGTAGACCCGCTGCACGTCGGCGCCCGGCAGGTCGATCTTGTTGATGCACGCCACGATCGGCACGCCGGCCGCCTTGGCATGACTGATGGCTTCTTCCGTCTGTGGCATCACGCCGTCGTCGGCGGCCACCACGATCACGGCCACGTCGGTGACGTTGGCACCGCGGGCACGCATCTGCGTGAAGGCCTCGTGGCCCGGCGTGTCGACGAAGGTGATCGACTTGTCGTTGCGGTTGACGGTGTAGGCACGGATGTGCTGGGTGATGCCGCCGCTCTCGCGGCCGGCCACGTCGATGGCGAAGATCTTGTCGAGCAGCGACGTCTTGCCGTGGTCGACGTGGCCGAGGAACGTGACCACCGGAGCCCGGGGCAGACGGAGCGAGGGGTCTTCGTCGATGGCGTCGAAGCCGGCAAGGAGTTCCTTCTCGAGGTCTTCGGCCGTTTTGATGTCGAGCTGCACGCCCATCTCAGCGGCTAGCAGTTCGACGGTGTCGCGGTCGAGGGCCGTCGACATGCTCGGCATCTGCTCCATGCCGAACGTGAGGAGCTTCTTGAGCACCTCACCCGCGCCGAGGCCGATCGCCTCCGAGAAGGCGCGAACGGTGCAGGGCACCTGAATCGAAGCGTTGGTCTTTCGCGGCGCGGCCGTGGAGATGCCGGCCCGCTTGGGTCGGGCGTGGCGGCGGCGGCCACGACGACCGTCGTCGTCGTCGAGACCACGCGGCTCGGAGATGCGCTTGCGACTGAGCTGCCGCTGCTCGCGGCCCCCGAGCACGTCATCACCCTGGCCGCCCGACTTCGACGGAGTGCGGCGAGGACGAACGCCGGGCTGGAGCGGCGGCGGGGCAGGGGCAGGGCCCGAGCCGCCACGCAGGAGGCCGGCCGTTTTGGCCCGCTGCTGCTCGGCGGCCCGTTGCTGCTCGTGCTTTCGCATGTGCTCGGCGAGAGGCTTGGCACCTCCGGCCTTGGCGCTCCTGATCGCATCGAGCGGGAGCTTCACGTCGGGCTTCTGGGCAACCGGCTCCTGCGAGGAGGGCCGTGGCGTGATCGGCGCGCGGCCGGCGGCCGGCACAGGAGCCAGTTTGAACGCGGGGCGGGGAGCAGGCCGCGGGCCGTCGCCACCAGGACGAACCGTGGGCTTGGGCTTGGGTGTGGGCGCTGCCGGTGCCGACGCCGCGGGAGCCACCGGGGCAGCCGGTGCTGCAGCAGCCGGCGCGACGGGGGCCGCCGGGTTGGCGGGCGGCTGGATCTCGGGAGGCTTGCCCTTGCCAGCGACGCCGGCCGGGGCGATGTAGTCTTCCCGCTTGAGCGTGGTGGGGGCCGCAGGGCGGACGGGCGCGGTGGGCTTCTTCTCAGCAGGCCGTGACTTGGCGGCGATGAACTCCTTGAGCTTCGCCACCTCCTCGTCGGTCATGCTGGCGAGCGCCGAGCCCTTGTCTTGGATGCCGGCGCGCGTGCACAGGTCGACCAGCTCTTTGCTGTCGATCTTCAGTTCTTTCGCCAGCGTATAGATTCGGACAGCCACTCGACCCTCTTTCGCAACGCCTCTCGCCGAACACCTTCATACAATCACGCCTATCGTCATGCGCCAGGTTCAGATTCCGGGGCGGCCTCGGCCATCCCCGGCTCCTCCACCTGACCGGCGGCGAGAGCATCGGCCGCGTCTGCGTCGGCCGTAGCCTTCGCGATGCGGTCGGCTTCCCGCTGCTTCCGTCGCTCGTCGGCGGCGGCAGCCTCGGCCTGGCTGGCCCGGTCTTCTGCCTCCGCCACGATCGTGTCCACCTGCTCCTCGGTCAAGCCGCCCATCTCCATGAGATCGGCCGGCTCGATCACCGAGAGGTCGTCGTAGGAGAGGAAACCCTCGCCCACGAGCCGCTCGGCAAGGGACTCATCGAGGCCCTCGATCGACGAGAAGCCCACGATGGCCCGCTCGATCTGCTGATCGAGCTCCTCGCGGGTCATGATCTCGATGTCCCATCCGCAGAGCTTGCTGGCCAGGCGGACATTCTGCCCGCGGCGGCCGATCGCCAGGGAGAGCTGATCCTCGCGCACCAGCACGATCCCGCGGCCGAGCATCTGGCAGAGGATCACTTCGTCGATTTCGGCGGGCTGGAGGGCGTTGGGCACCAGGACCTGCAGGTCGTCGCTCCACCGCACGATGTCGATTCGCTCGCCGCCGAGTTCTTCGACGATGTTCTTGATGCGATTGCCACGCACGCCGACGCAGGCGCCGACGCAGTCGATGCGGTTGTCGGAGCTGATCACCGCCACCTTGCTGCGGTATCCGGGCTCGCGGGCGATGGCGCGGATTTCGATCACGCCGTCGGCAATCTCGGGAATCTCCTGCTCGAAGAGCCGCTGGACGAGCTGCGGACGGATGCGGGAGAGGATGATCTTCACGCGGCTGCCGACCTTCCGAACCTCGAAGATCGTGGCACGGATCCGCTCGTTGGGATGGTACGACTCGCCGGGGATCTGCTCGCTGCGAGGCAGGATGGCTTCGTGGGTGCCGAGCGTGACGGTGGCGGTGGCACCCTCGAAGCGGGTGACGACTCCCGACACCATCTGGCCAACCTGCTCCTCGAACTCATCGTGGATCGCGTCGCGTTCGGCTTCGCGAATCTTCTGGATGATCACCTGCTTGGCGGTCTGGGCGCCGATGCGGCCGGAGAGTTCGGCGGTGTCGAGGGGGGCGCCGTTGTAGGAGCCGGCCACGCGGCCGTTGATCCGGTCGATCGCGATGGTGACCTCGGAGCCTTCGCCGTATTGCCGCGAGAGGGCCGTCACCAGGGCGGCCTCGATCGCCTGGAATACGGTCTCCTTGTCGATGTTCTTGTCGCGATGGATCGCGTCGACGATGCGGAGGATTTCTTCGGGCTTCATGTGGTTCTCGGGTGCCGTCCGTGAAATGGTGCAGCCGGCACGGCCGACGCCATATCACGTCATGGGCGCCGAAACACCCTCGCACGATGCCGTGCGTCGGGCATTTGGAAAGGTCATCCGCGAACCAGCAGCCATCCTCACGAAAGGGGGCAACCCGTGAAAACTAAGCCGAATCATGCAAACTGTCAAGGAGCAGCCCCGTTCTTCGGGGGCTGCGCCACCGGCGGTTTTTGGCGGCTCGGGGGCTATGCCCGCCAGGCCCGGATCACGAGCGAGCCCGACTGCCCCTGCGGCGTCATCGAGGTCGAGACGAACACGTCGCCGGCCGGGTCGCCGCGCCGCGCGGGCCGAATGCCGCACGACGGATCGGTGGTGTCGTGGTTGAGCAGGGGAAAGAGCTCGCCCCGCTGCAGCGCAAGAATGCTCCCGACACACTCCACCAAGCCACTTCCGCCGCCGAGGTTGCCGAAGTGGCTCTTGGCGGCCACCACCGGAATGTTCGCGGCGTTGGGGCCCACCGCGTCGAGGATCCCTGCCGCTTCGTCGCGGTCACCGGCCACGGTGCTCAATCCATGGGCGTGGATGTGTCCGAGGCGGTCGCCCGTCACCTCCGCCATTTCGAGCGCCCGCTTCATCGAGTGGGCGGTGGTCTGACGGATGCGTCCGACACCTGCCTTGTCGGTTGAGCAGCGGGCGGCATGGCCGATCACCTCGCCGTAGATGCGGGCCCCGCGGGCGAGGGCGTGCGAGAGTTCCTCCAGAATCAGCACGGCGGCTCCCTCGCCGAGCACCATGCCGCGACGGGCGGCATCAAACGGGCGGCTCCATGCGGCCGGGTCGCCGTCTCCCGTGGCCACCTCCTCGCTCTGCAGGGCGTGCACCGTCTTCATGGGATGCACACGGGTGCCGGTGGCGCCCGCCACCATGATGTCGGCGGCGCCTCGCTGGATCGTCACGGTGGCTTCGCCGACGGCGAGATGCCCGCTCGCCTCGCGGAGCGTGAGCGAGTTGCTCGGACCACGAAGGTCGTTGTAGATCGCGATGTGGCTCGCGGGCATGTTGGGCAGATACTTCAGCAGCCACAGGGGCGTCAGCTGCGGCATGCCTTCGCTTCCCCAGAGCTGGAAGTCGAAGGAGCCGTCGGGGGCACGGCACTTCGCCACGCTCGCGGTGAAGTCGTCGGGCAGCGTGAGCATGTAGTCGGAGCCAAAGGCACAGCCAAACCGTTCCGGCTGGTGGTGGGCCGAGGCGTCGCCGCAGTCGTAGAGGGCCCGCTGCGCGGCGGCGACGGCCATCTGGCTTTCGCGGCACATCACCTTGCATCCCTTGCGGATCGCCTTTTTCTTCTCGCCGTCAAGGGGGCCGAAGTTGTCGATGTCGCCGGTGAATCCGAGCGACTCGGCGGCGTGATGGAGCGGAAGCCCCGACGCATCGAACGACGTGATCGGCCCGACGCCGCTCTTCCCTTCGACGAGGCCGCTCCAGAGGTCATCGAGGGACAGTCCGAGGGGGCAGACCACGCCCATGCCGGTGATCACCACACGCCGTTTCGACGAACCGCTCATGCACGCTTCCTGTTGGCTTTCGGAGTGAAAAGTTGGGGGCGGCTCGCCGCGGCACCACGCCGCAGCTCCGGGCTCACGGACCGCCGCCGAGCCTGGGCTCGACCACGATCACCACGTCGCATCGCTTGACGTCGGTGAGCAGGGCCACCGGGGTCACATTCTGCGCAGGCACCGGCCACGGCACCAACCCGAGTCCGATGAAGAGCGTCTGGTTGGCAGGCCAGCGGAATCGCTCGCCGACCCGAACCGCCGCCACCTGGGGCACCTCCACCTGCACCCGCTGTGAGCTGGCGGGGGAGGCGAGGGCCACGGGGGCCATCCGCTCGATCTGGTCGATCCGGCAACGCACCACGGCCTCGATCACCGTGCGGTCGCGGGAGAGGAGGGGGTGGATGTCGATCGCGAAGCCTTCGTCGCAGGCGGCCGACTGGGGCTGCCACCCGGGCCAGGCGTCGGGGCGAGGGGCCACGTCCTGCACGTACGGCTGCTTTCGGCCCCCTGAGAGCGTGGCAGGAAGGCCGTTGGCGGCGAGCACCGGGCCGGTGGGGAGCTCATGGCAATCGGATCGCGAGCGAATCCGGGCCAGCACCGCCGCGGCCGTTTCCCGGGGCGCGATCCACGCCTGCACGCCGGGGGTGGCTGCGGGGATCGCGGTGATCGCCGGCCGTGCCTCGGTTCGCCAACTCGGTCCGTCGAGACCGAGCACCCGCACGCTGAAGCGATCCGGAACGGCGGCATCATCGACAAACCTCGCCGCGGCGTCGGCCACCTTCTCCTGCATGTCTGGCGTGTGGAAGCACGAAAGCGTGGTGGGCGTGGCCGAGAGCGTCGACGGAATCTCGCCATGCCACGATGCGTAGCCGGTTTCCTGGAGGATCCAGTCGACCACATACCGCTGGCTTCCTTCACCGGCCGCCCGAACGAACGGCGAGATGTCGTAGGTTTTCCAGACCTGGCCGTCGGAGGAGGGCACCTGGGCGAGAGAGCGCTCCGGCATGGCGGCCCATGCCAGGCAGCAGGCGAGGCCCGTCACGACACCGACGGACGACCGATCCATGGTCGCATCCTCCCAGTTTCGTCGGCACAGCCCGACCCGCCGTCAGAGGCGGGCCAGCAGCAGGCTCGCGTTGTGGCCGCCGAATCCGAACGAGTTGCTCATCGCCACGTCGATCTTCGCCTCGCGGGCCACCTTCGGCACGTAGTCGAGATCGCATTCGGGGTCGGGGGTGTCGAGGTTGATCGTCGGGGCGATCACACCACGGGCGATCGACAGGGCACACACCACCAGTTCGATGCCGCCGCTGGCGCCGAGCGTGTGGCCGAGCTGGCTCTTGGTGCTCGAAATCATGAGCCGTTTGGCGTGGTCGCCAAACACCCGCTTCACCGCCTTGGTCTCGGCCACGTCGCCGAGCGGCGTGCTCGTGCCATGGGCGTTGATGTAGTCGACCGCGTCGGCGGCGAGCCCGGCATCCGCCAGGGCGCTGGCCATCGCCTGCGCGCCACCGCGGCCCTCTTCATCGGGCTGGGTGATGTGGCCGGCGTCGCCGCTGGCCCCGTAGCCCTTGAGCTCGGCGTAGATCCGGGCGCCCCGTCGCCGGGCGTGTTCGAGCTCTTCGATCACGAGCACGCCCGCGCCTTCCGCGAGCACGAAGCCGTCGCGGTCGACGTCGAACGGCCGGCTGGCCGCCTGGGGATTGTCACTTCGGAAGGACAAGGCCCGCATGTTCTGGAAGCCGGCCAGGCCGATCGGCGTGAGCGCGGCTTCACTCGCACCCGTGATCATCACGTCGGCGTCGCCATACTGGATCGCCCGCAGCGCGCTGCCGATGGAGTTGGCGGCGCTCGCACAGGCCGTGGCCACGGCGAAGTTGGGGCCCTTCGCCCCGAAGATGCTCGACACATGGCCGCTCGCGGAGTTGACCATCAGCTTGGGGATGGTGAACGGCGAGACCTTGTCGATGCCCTTGTGGAGCAGACGCTCCTCCTGCACCTCGAACTCCCACAGCCCGCCGATGCCCGAGCCGATCACGACGCCGCAGCGGTAAGGGTCTTCCGACGAGAAGTCGATCCCCGAGTCGGCCACGGCGTCTTTGGCCGACGCGATGGCAAACTGCGTGAAGCGATCGAGCCGCTTGATCTCCTTCGGGCTGGCGATGTCCTCGTTTTCCGGCTCCCAGGGAACCTGGCCGCCGAACTGGACGCGGTAGCCAGCCACGTCAAACAGGGAGATCGGCCCGACGCCGCTTTCGCCGCGCACGATGCGATCCCAGAAGGTCTCGATCTGTCGGCCCAGGGAGGTCACAACTCCCACGCCGGTTACCACCGCCCGTCGCTTCATTCCGCCGCTCCGCCGTCCGTGCTTTGCGATCAGTCGTTCAGGACTGGTGCTTTTCGATGAACTCAACCGCCTGGCCGACCGTCTGGATCTTCTCAGCCGCGTCGTCGGGGATGTTGATTTCGAACTCTTCCTCAAGTTCCATCACGAGCTCGACGGTATCGAGCGAGTCGGCGCCCAGGTCCTTGATGAACGACGTTTCGGGCGTGATCTGCTCCTTGCTCACGCCGAGTTGGGACGCCACGATTTCGATCACTCGCTCTTGAACTGAAGCCACCGTATGAATCCTCCTGAGGCCCTCGTCAGGCCGGCCGACGGGCGGGCCATGAGCGGGGCGGGGCGGTCGAACTCAGGCTGGCACCAACCCTCCAAGGCTGCGCACCTTGCCTGACTTGTCGGGAGAGATATACCCGCTCGCCACCGAGCGTGTCCAGCCCGACGCAAATGCCGTTTTTATCCGATCATGCCGCCGTCGACGACGAGCGTCTGGGCCGTGATGTAGCCCGACGACGGGGCCGCGAGAAACACCACCGCTTCGGCGATCTCCCACGCCTCGCCAAGCCGCTTGGCCGGGACCCGCTTCTTCACCTCGTCGAGCAGTGCCGGGCCGAGGGCGGCGGTCATGTCGCTGGCGATGAAGCCCGGAGCCACGGCGTTGACCGTGATCTTCCGGCCAGCCAACTCCTTGGCGACCGTCTTCGTGAGGCCCACGAGCCCGGCCTTCGACGCGGAGTAGTTGGCCTGGCCCGGGTTGCCAATGAGGCCCGACACGCTCGCGACGTTGACGATTCGGCCGTACCGCTGCTGCATCATCGGCCGGCTCGCGGCCCGCATGAACAGGAAGGGACCGCGAAGGTTGGTGTCGAGCACGGTGTCCCACTCTTCGTCGCTCATCCTCGGCAGGAGGGTGTCGCGGGTGACGCCCGCGTTGTTGACGAGGATGTCGAGACGACCGCACTTCTCCACCACCGCATCGACCACCCGCTGGGCCTCCTCGGCCTTCGAAACGTCGCAGGGAATCTCTTCCGCCTTGCCGCCCGCCGCGCGGATGGCTGCGGCCACCTGGGCCAGCTTGTCGGCCGAGCGGGCGGCGAGTGCCACCGTGGCGCCGGCGGCAGCGAGCGCCTCGGCGATCGCCTTGCCGAGGCCTTGCGACGCGCCCGTGACGAGGGCCACCTGACCACTGAGGTCCACCTGGAGCCGCTTGCGATCCGTCTGCGCAGCATCATCAGCCATGGTCACCAACTCCTTCAAAGGTCGGGATGTGTCGTTTTCCAGAATCAGTCGAACACGCCGGAGCAGGCCACGCGGCGGTCGATCCTCTTCATCAGTCCGCGGAGCACGCGACCGGGACCAACTTCCCAGATCGCGCGCACGCCGGTGGAGAGGATGTATGCCATGGAGGCGTTCCACTCGACAACACCGACCACCTGCCGGGACAGAAGGGCCTTGATTTCGGCGGGATCGGTGTGGGGAAGGGCGTCGACATTGCTCACGACGGGAATCCGGGGGATCCGAAACGTCACCTCCGCGAGGGCCGCGGAGAGTCGTTCGACCGCCGGTTGCATGAGCACGGTGTGGAAGGCGCCAGCCACCTCGAGCGGCACGCACTTCATCGCCCCGGCCGCCAGGGCGGCCGCCTCGAGGCGACGGCACGCGTCGGCCGAGCCCGATGCGACGATGTTGCCCGGGCAGAGCACGTTGGCCACCTCGAGCACGTCATCCCCCCGGCACTCGTTGCACAAGGCCACGAGGGCGTCTCGCTCCATCCCCAGCACGGCCAGCATGGCGCCCGGACGACGCTCGGCACATTCCTGCATGGCGCGGCCACGCACATCGACGAGCCGTACGGCATCGTCGAAATCGACGGCGCCCGAAAAAACGAGCGACGTGTATTCGCCCAGGGAGAGCCCTGCGGTGATCGGTGCCGCATCGAGCGGATGTCCTTCGCGGCCGCGGAGCACCTCGAGGGCCGCCAGGCTCGTCACGAGAATGGCAGGCTGGCTCACGGACGTGGTGTTGAGCCGCTCGGCCGGACCGCTGCGGCACACGCCGAGCAGGTCATACCCGAGCAGGTCGGACGCCCTCGCGAAGAGCGACGCAGCCTTCGGCGAGGCGTCGACCCAATCGCCAGCCATGCCAACCGACTGGGCCCCCTGGCCGGGAAACACAATCGCTGGGATCGGCGGCTCGCCGGGAGCGGATTCGGTGCCCAACGGGCTCATTCCTTCGCGGAAGCGGATCAGGTCTCGTCGGTCTTGATGACCGACTTCCCCATATAGGTGCCGCAGGTGTTGCACACGCGGTGCGTCGGGATGGCCTTGCCGCACGTCGAGCAGAAGGTCAGCTGCCGGGGCGTGAGGAAGTCGTGGGCCCGACGGGAGCGGGTTTTCTGGTTGGACTGACGTCGCTTGGGAACGGCCATGAAATCACCTTAACGTGTTCGGGAGAGCCTTGAAGGGTAGCCGGAATCCCCCGTCGCGGTCAATCCGCCCTCAAAAACAGGCGTCGTCGCGCCACGTGGCGATCAGAACAGCCGGTTCTGGTCGGCCTTGGGAGGGGCCCCGAGATGATCCTCCCCCTTGGCGGTCAGCCGTCGGCCCCGCGCCGTCCGAACGATCAGCTCGCACCGCAGGAGAAACGGCTCCACATCATCTTCGAGCGTGTCCACGGCCGTGCTCATGGTGTGGGCGATGGCCTCGATGCCGACCGGGCCGCCACCAAACACCCGTTGCACCGTTTCGAGGTAGCGGCGATCGAAACCGTCGAGGCCGAGTTCGTCGATGCCCTGCATCTCGAGGGCCGTGCGGGCGATCTCCACGCTCATCTGGTCGGCCGCCCGGCTCGTCGAATAATCCCGAATCCATCGCAGGCGGTTGTTGGCCAGACGGGGTGTTCCGCGGCTGCGGCGGGCGATCTCGTCGGCCGACTCGTCGTCCATGAACATCGCGAGTTTGCCGGCCGACCGGTGGACGATCGCCGACAGTTCGGCCGGCGTGTAGTAGTCGAGATGCTCGCGGATCACGAAACGATCCCGGAGCGGTGCCGAGATCAGCCCGGCCCGCGTGGTCGCCCCGACGAGCGTGAATGGCCGCAACGGCATGTTGATCGTGCGGGCCGCCACCCCGTCGCCAAGGGTGATGTCGATCCGAAAATCCTCCATCGCCGGATAGAGAAACTCCTCCACCGCGATCGGCAGGCGGTGAATCTCGTCGATGAACAGCACCGACCCCTCGGCCGCGTTGGTGAGGTAGGGCAGGAGATCCTTGGGGGCCGCGAGGGCGGCGCCGCTGGCGATCTGAAGCGTGGTCCCCAGCTCCCGCGGAATGCAGGTGGCGAACGTCGTCTTGCCCAGCCCCGGCGGGCCGTCGAGCAGGATGTGGCCGAGCGTTTCGCTGCGTTTTCGGGCCGCATCGATGGCAATGGACAGCCGTTCGTGCACCGCCCGCTGGCCGATCATCTCCTCCATCCGCTGCGGTCGCAGCGCACGATCTTCCACCGGCGCTTCGTCGGCGGGAGCCTGGATGCTGGGTTCACGGAAAGAAGACATGCTGTTCACCGGTTCACATCGTAGACGAAAGGCGTTGGCCGTGGGAAGCCGCGTGGTAACCGCACGTGACCACACGCTGATGGTCGCGCCGTCGCCGCCGTCCCGGCGTCGGCTCCGGCTTGGGAGCGCGTGCGTT
>JAFMIU010000100.1 GCA_017853835.1 Pirellulales bacterium
GGATCCGCCCCACGTCTTCCGTGAACATGTCACGGATCGTGCGGATGATCATGTCACTCTCCTGGTAGATGTCGATCGGCGCGGAATACTTGCGCATCCGTCGCACGATGCTCTTCCAGAGCCGCAGGAGATAGGCCATGTCGCGGGCCATTTCCGACTTGGTCCGCTCCGTGCCCGCGGTGCGCACCACGAAGCCGACGCCCTTCGGGGGCTTGAGGTCGAGCATGATGTCGCGAAGCACGCGGCGCTCACGCTCGTCGTCGATCTTCTTGGAGATGCCCACGCGGCCCAGCGGCGGCATGAGCACGAGATAGCGGCCCGGGATCGAAATGTAGGTGGAGAGCGTCGGCCCCTTGGTGCCGAAGCCCTCCTTGATCACCTGCACCAACACCTCGTCGCCGCGTCGCAGAATGTCCTGGATCGGCGGCTTGACCCGGGGCCGGTCTCCAAGCCGCGGCTTCCGACGCGCCCGAGAGGGGTCGTCCGAAGCGGCCTCGGCCGCCTTGCCGCTGGTATCGACGAGATCAAACGCCTTGTCGGGGTCGAGACCGCCCTGCCGGTAATACTGCGGCTCCACGTCGCTGATGTGGAGGAAGCCGTTGCGGCCGACACCGAAGTCGACGAACGCCGCCTGGATCGATGGCTCGATGTTGACGATCCGGCCCTTGTAGATGTTTCCAACGTAGTTGTCCTGGCTGGTCCGCTCGACATAGAGCTCCTCCAGCACGCCGTCTTCCATGATCGCGATCCGGCACTCCTCCGGCTGCGACACATTGATCAGCATTTCCTGCTTCATCGATTTCTCCTCTGGTTGTCCGCTCCTTCAGGGCGGCGTGGCGCTAGGCCACGGATTGGGCGAGCAGACGACGCATCTGGTCGCGCAGGAAGGCTTTCACCTCCTGCGCGGAATGCATCGTCAGCGCCTTGTCGGCGACCACGCGGCAATCAGCGGCCGAAACGCTTCGGCACGCCTGCTTCACCTCCGGAACGGCACTGGCCGGCACGCTGAGCTGCCGCAGTCCCAATCCCAGAAGCAGCTGCGTGAACATCACGCTGCCACTCATCTGGCCGCACACATTGGCCGGCACTCCGGCCTCTCGCGCCACGTCCAGCGATCGCCGCAACAGTCGCAGCACCGCCGGATCGCACGCGTTGTACAGATCGGCAACGTCCTTGTTGCCTCGATCGACCGCCAGCGTGTACTGGATCAGGTCGTTGGTTCCGATCGAAACAAAATCGACCTCCTTGATGAAGGCGTCGAGCATCATCACCGCGGCAGGTGTCTCCACCATCATGCCGACGGGCATCTTCGGATTGAACTCGATGCCGTGTTCCGCCAAATCCTCCATGACGTCGGCGAGCACCATGCGGGCCTGGCGAAGCTCGACCACCGTGGAGATCAGCGGAAACATCACCCGCACGTCGCCGAGGGCGCTCGCCCGGAGGATGGCACGCAGCTGCGTGCGAAAGATCGGCAACTGCCGCAGCGAGAGGCGGATGCTCCGGAGGCCAAGACAGGGATTGCGCTCCTCCTCGGGAGTCCGCTCGGTGAGCATCTTGTCGGCGCCGAGGTCGAGCGTGCGAATGACGACCGGCTTTCCCGGCATCGCCTTCACGACGCTGCTATAGGCCTCGTAGTGGTCCTGCTCGGTCGGCTCGCGGCGGCTCGTGAGATAGAGAAACTCGGTGCGGTAGAGGCCGATCCCGTCGCAGCCACGGCTGATGCACTGCTCCACTTCGCTGGGAAACTCGATGTTCCCCATGATCTTCACGCGCTCGCCGTCGATCGTTTCGGCGGGCAGGTCGCGCAGACGGCCGAGGCGGGCGGCCACCGTGCGGGCAGCCTCCTCCTCGAGGCGGTAGCGGGCGATCGTCTCCTCGTCGGGCTGAAGGATCACCACCCCCTGATTGCCGTCGAGGATCACCGGCTCCCCTCCCGAGACGTCGGCAAGGAACGGCCCCACCCCGACGACCGCCGGAATCTCGAGCCCTTCGGCCACGATCGCCGTGTGGCTCCCGGGCCCGCCGAGTTCCGTCGCGAAACCCTTCACAAACCGGCGGTCGAGATTGGCGGTCTCGCTCGGCGTGAGATTGTGGGCGAGCACCACCACCGGCTGCGAGATGGCCGCGAGCGTTTCCCGACGCTGGCCGAGAAGATTGCGAAGCAGGCTCTTCTCGAGGTCGTAGATGTCGTGGGCCCGCTGGGCGATGTGGTTGTCGAGGTTCTGAAACACCTTGGCATAGCGGCGAAGCGTTCGACTCACCGCGTATTCCGGCCACCAGTTCTTGTCGCGGACGGCGCTGGTCAGTTCATCCTGGAGCTTCGGGTCGTGAAGCATCGCCAGGTGCGCCTCGAAGATCGCGGCGTATTGGTCGCCGAGTTCCACGCGGATGGCGTCGCGGTTTCGCTCCACCTCGCGGGCCGTGTCGGCGATGGCGGCGGCCAGCCGGGCCAGTTCCGTGTCGACCGCACTTCGCTCCACGAAGCGGCGCGGGATACGAAATCCCTCGCTGTCGAGGACGAACGCTTCGCCGATCATGACGCCGGGAGAAACGGCGATGCCTTGGAGTTTCAGCATCGGGCGCAGTCCGCCCGCCGGCTGCGACAGGCCTCAGGGGAGGGCGGCCACTCCGCATGACGCGGACGGCGCTCACGATCCCTGACTGTCGCGCCTAGCGTTGGGTGCGGCTCCTTTGTGGGTTGTCGGTTGTGTGGAAGACCTCGGAAGGCGGGGGCCACCTGCGACCCCGAAACACGCCGGCCGGGTCAGGATCTCGGGTTGTCTTCGTGTTCGTTGAAACGCCGCTCAAACAGGCTGCCGATGGCTTCGAGCGCCTCGCGGGCATCAGGCCCGGTCGCTTCCACCACCAGCCGCGTGCCGGCTTCGGCCGCGAGGGTCAGCAGATCGAGAATGCTCTTGCCGTCGGCCCGCTGGGAGTCGTTGACGAGTTCGATCCGCGACTGCCAGCGCCGGGCCTCGCGCGCGAGCAGATCGGCCGGCCGGGCGTGGAGCCCCGCCGCATTGATCACGACCACCTCGCGCGACATCGTCGCGGCGGAATGGTCGCCCGAATGCACGGATGGTGAACTGTCGGCCATCATGGTCAGGTAGCCACGCCGTGGCTGTCGGCCTCCACGAGGAGGTTTTGAATGTCGATCGGGTTCTTCGCCGCCTTCAGTTGCTGGCAGAAACCTTCGTCGCGAAGCTGCCGCGAGATGTTCTCGAGCGCGCGAAGATGGTCCCCAGGCCGATCGGGCGGCGACACGAGCAGGAAGAACAGCTGCACCGGCTCGCCATCGAGGCTCTCGAAGTTGATCCCATCCTGACTCACCGCCACCGTCCCCACGAGCTTGCCAACGCTCGGGTGCTTGGTGTGGGGAACGGCCACACCCCGGCCGATGCCGGTGCTGCCAAGCTCCTCCCGCTTGAGAATCGCCTTGACGATGCTCTCGAGATCGGCCTCCGCGATCTTGCCCGAGTCGACCAGCGACTGGGCCATCTCGCGAATCACGCCCTCTTTCGTGGTGGCGTGGACCTGCGATCGGATGGCCTCGGAAGCGACGAAATCAGAGAATTTCATTCGAAATGCCGTGTCGTAGGGATGACGTGCTCAAAGACGGACGGAGGAAACTACGACCGACGGCCCGACTGCACATGCTTGTGGTCGCGGACCTTTTCCTTGTGCTTGCGGAGCTGCTGCTCCATTTTCTGAACCGCCCCGTCGACGCTCCGCCAGAGCTGGGCCGAGGCCTCATGGCTGACGAGCTCATGGAAGTGTTCGGACGACGCGACGATTTCGACGGCCGGCAGGGCCCTGTCTTGAAGGTCGACTGTCACATTGAGCGCCGTCAGTCGATCGAAATACCGCGTGAGCCGCGACACCTTCGATTCGATCTTCGACTGGGATGCGGGGCTGAGGTGGCCGTGCCGTGCCGAGACTTTGGTCTGCACCGGAAGGTTCCTGTCGAGGGTGTGAAACAAGTTTCCGGAGCATATCACCCGCGTCACGGCGGCAGCAATTCGCACCACGAAAACCGCTGGCTGGGCTCAAAAGTCATTCCTTCGGCTCCAACTCCCCGCGACGAATCCGCCCCCGCTCGCGCTGCGACGCCCACCAGGCCACACCGTCTCGACGCATCGCCTCCGGACGGTCGGCACGATAGATCCCCCGGTGACGATCGTCGGGGGGGGCGATCTCGACGAGCCGGCGAATGGCATATCGCCGCACCGCCACATGCCCGTCGGAGAGTGCCTCGATGAGCGTTCGATCCCCCCCTGACTCGAGCATTTCGTCGCTCATGCCGCGCGCCAGCAGCGCCAGCACCTCGCCCGTCGCTTCCGGCCATGCGGCACGAAACGCCTCGGCGAGCGCGGCGGCCGCATTCTCGCCACGAGCCAATGCCAATGGCACCGCCGCCGCCTCGAGGTCGGTCCACTGCGCCTCGCTGAGTTCGTCCGGACCCTCCGCCCCCAGCACCGCCACGAGATCGCGGTAGTCGCCGAGCATGGCCAGCGTCGCCGCGGCGATCATGCGATTCTCCACCCGGCGGTCGCCGGCCATCGCGTGAAGCGCGATCTCGATCGCACCGTCGTCATGTTCAGCCAGTGCCGTGGCAAGCGACTCGACGGCACGGCCATACACCCGAGGGATGTGGTCGCTGGCCGCCAACCAGGATGGCGTCGCCGCTGGTGGCGTGATCACAGCGGCCGCCGGGTCGGTCTCGCTCCACTCGATCGAGGCGTGGGCGGCGAGGAGCGTTTCGGCGCGAACACCGATGAGCGGCTGGTCGATCGCCGCCCCGGTGTCGGTGGTCTGCCTCCAGATCATGTCACCATCACCGGCGATGACGGCCGCCGTGCGATGCCCCGTGGCGGCACCATCGGCTCGCACCAACACCACCTCCACACCGGCAGGGTTCCGAAGCATGCCCGACAGGACGCCGGAGAGCCCTCCTGCCACGATGCCAATCCTCGCATCGGCCGACGACGACGACACGACGGCCCTTCCAAAAACCACCTCGAGTCGCGGTGTGCCGTCGGCGTCATGCGAAAGCATGGCGAGCGTGCTCGGCCCGAGCCGTATCCGCACGCCATCGACGATGAAGACCGGAAGACACCAGGGCGGGGCGAGGAGCTGCTCGCGATCCGCAAGGACGGCTCCGGCGGAGAGGGAGGCCCACGCCGACTCGTCACCCCGCACACGCCGATGCAGAAGGGGCCCACCTTCTCCGGTCACGATGGAATCAGCGCGGCCATCATCAGCCACCGCATGAGGAGCTTCGACGGCGGATTCCACGGAGGTTTCGCTCGGCTCGGGCTGCATCGGAACCGCGACGATGGCCATCGCCTCACCCTGTTCGACCGGGCGTGAGCCCGCCATCGTGCTTGCGTCGGGCGACACGGCCGACGACGAACGATCCGGCTCGCGAGCGTCACCCGCCAGGGACTCACCGTGGTCGTCATGCGTGGACGGAAGGGCCGGCTCGGCCGACGGCACCTCCACCGGTGCATCACGCACGGGCTCGACCATCGCGTTCTCCACGTCCTGCCCGACCGCAGGGATCGGTGTCGCGTCCGCTGCCAGCTCACGATCACCGGGGCGATCCCCCCCGCGGCGCCCCGAAACACCGAGAGTCCAGACGAGTGCCGCCACCAAGGCGACCAACAGCACCACCGCCGCCGCGGCCGCCCCCCAGGCTCCACGGGTTCGGCGGCGCCGCCTGTGCCGTGCCGCAGGGGCTGCGACCGCTGCCGGCTGCACGTTCACGACGTCGGCCGACGGATGCTTCGATCGATCGATGAGCCGCGATCGCATCCGTGGATCGACCGGCGCGATGGCTCCGGGCTCCCGCAGGATCTCCGCGAGCATGCCGTGGCAGGACGCCGCCTCGGCGAGATGCCGGTCTGACTCCACACACACCCGCTCGAACGCCGCGAGCCGCTCGTCGTCGAGCACGTTGTCGAGAAACTCGGCGACGGTATTCGCGTCGTCGGCGAGCCCTCGCCCGATCGGCGCGGGGGCGGAAAGGCCGGGATTCTGAACGGCCGCCTTCGTGCGTTCGACGAGCCTGCCGGCCACGTCGCTCGCCGCCACTTTCTCGCCCAGGGCGGCCTGATCGGAGGGCGTCAGCACCCCGTCGATCCACGCCAGCATCGTCCGCACGGTCAGTCGCATGACACGCTCCAAGCCCTCGCGAGAAGGAATCGCAGCGCCTCCTCTACCAGAAAGAGTGGCGACGGCGGCGACCTTTCGTGCAGGAAATCCGCCCCGAAAAAACGGGGACATGACGCGATCCATGCGGGCTCGGGCGTCGTATAGTGGGTGTCCGACCCACTTGGCCCTCCGGGGGTGAGGGCTAGAATTTGGCAGTCTCGTCGACCGCCGGCCCACTGGGGTCTGCACCATGAACGCAAACCTTCGTCAGCTGCACCTGCGTCAGGCCTCAGGCTACATCGAACTGGGCGAACTCCTCACCGACGGTGAGGGAGCCGTTCCGGCGACCGCCCAGAGGGTGCTCCAGAGAGGCCTTGCAGAGCTCGGTCTGCTGTCGGAGCCAACCCGCAGTGGCACGACGGCCAGCCTTCTCGAAGGGCGGGCCCTGCGGGCTCTTGGCTCGTGGGAGGAGGCACTCGTGCCGCTCGGAAGGGTCGCCGAGGTTTCTCCCGAACAGCTCGAAGCCTGGCTGGGCCTGGGCTGGTGCTACAAGCGAATGGGTCGGCTCGACGAGGCGATCGCAGCGCTGCGGAGCGGCTTGGAGGCCGCCCCCGGGCAGCCGCTTCTGCTCTACAATCTGGCCTGCTACCACTCCCTGGCCGGCGACGTGGCGGCGGCGGTCGACCATCTCACCAAGGCCATCTCGATCGACGATCGATTTCGCGACCTCACCGGCGCGGAACGCGACTTCGACCCGATCCGGAGTGACCCGAGGTTTGTCGCCGTCACCCACGTCGTGGTCTGACCCGCCGGCACCCACGCCGGGAATGGATTCCCACGAGACGCGAGGACGGATCCCGGATGCCCAGTTCGGCCCTGCAGGAAATCGTGGCGCTGCTCGGATGCCCGGCAGCCGGCAATCCGGCGCAGTACCTCTTCGAACGGGCGATCGCCGCGGCCTCGCTTGACTGGCAGTTCATCTCGTGCGACGTGGCCGTGGCCGACGCCTCCGCGGCCCTCGCCGGCGTCATCGCCATGGGGTTTCGCGGGTGCCTTCTCTCCGGCCCGCTCCGTGACGAAGCCTTTCCCCTCATGACCACGGCGAGCCCATCAGCGTCGTTCGCCCGGTCCGTCAGCCTGATCGAACGGCGCGACGACGGGTTCGTCGGCCACATGACCGACGGTCGAGGGATCGTGGAGGCGGTGCGGGGGCATGTCGACCCGGCACAGCGAGAGGCCGTCGTGCTCGGCGCCGATGCGTGCGGCCGCGCGACGGCCCTGGAACTGGCGCTCGCCGGCGCCACGACGATCCATGTGGCCGATCCCGACGCCGCCCAGGCGCACGCGCTCGTCGAGGCCCTCGGAAGCCTGCCCAACGTCGCCTCGCTGGTGATGGAGTGGCAGCCCGACATGCCGCTGCCCGAAGGAGCCGCGATCGTGATCATCTCGCCGGCAGGCTGCCGAGGCACCCTTGCCGGGCTTCGAGCCGACCTCGTCGTGGCGGATGCATCGCTCGCCGAAACCGTGGCCGTCGCGTCGGCGAGAACCGCGGGCGCCTGCATCATCGACGGACTCGAGATCCGCGCGGTTCAAACGGCCATCGACTTCCACACGCTGTCCGGGCTCGATGTCGATGTCGACATGCTCCGCGACGCGCTCGAAGAGTTTCTCAGCTGATGGCGAGCAGACGCCCGATCAGGCGGCATCCAGGCGATCGATGCGACGAGCCAGCGCGGCCGCGCTCGACCGCACGTCGGGAACCGGATCCTCGGCCAAGGCGGCGATCCTCGACTGGATTCCGGGAGGTGGAGCCCGCCCGGTGGTGTCGACGAGTTTGCCGACACCCTTGAGGGCATTGACCACGATCATCGCGCGGCGATACCGCTCGGCCTGCCCTCGCTGATCGCCGGCGACGGGTACGACATCCGGCAGGCCGAGCATCTCTTCGAGCGTCGCCCAGGCTCCCGTGTCTCCCTGTCGCGCCAAGCCGATCGCGGCATTGAATCGCACGTCGTCCGCCGCGTCCTCGAGCAGCGCCGTGAGCCGCTCCATCGCAGGGACGCCGCCGATCACGCCAAGCGCATAGGCCGCCGATGACCGAAGCGATGCGTCGTCGCTCGTGGAGGCCTGGAGCACGGCCCGTGCCACCGCCTCCGGATCGTCGAAGGCACGGCCGGCAGCCGCCAGGTTGTCGGACAACACCGCAAGGGCCTCGACCGCAGCGCGGGCCGTCTGGGGATCGGAGGCGTCGGTGGCGCGGCGGACCAGCGGCAACGCGGCTTCGGGCACGGCAAACTCGCCAAGCGCGCGGCAGAGATACCCACAGAGCGTCTTTGACTGTTCCGATGCGTGCCCCCCGCCGGCAGGACGGCCGCTGGCCACCTCGTCGTCGAGAATGCTGCCAAGATCGCCGGCGAGTTTCGCATCGGCCTTCAGGGCGGCGCCGCCAGGTCCACGCAGGTCGTTGGCAAAGTTGAGCGCGACCTGCCAACGGCCCTCGTTGTTGCGGCGCAGGGCGCGGACGTAGCTGTCCGGGTCGTTGCCCATGTGAGCGAGCCAGTAGAATCCCCACACCACGAACAGGCCGCATGCCACGATCGTGAGTGGCACCACGAACAGCTGCACGAGAAAGGCCGCGTTCGGGGGCTCGACCGGCGGCAGGGCGTCGTCGGGCTGAGTGCCGCGACGGTGTGTTTCACTCATGCGAGCAGTCTAGGAGGCCCTCCCCGTGAGTCAACGTCCCGTTTTCGACGCCCCGGCGCGGTGGCTCGACGCGGAGCAGCCGACGGTCGCGGAGAATCTGGCCCTCGACGAGGCCCTGCTCGCCGAAGCCCATGACGGACTCTTCACCGGTGCGGTGGTCCGCACCTGGATGGCCTCGACGCCAACCGTGGTTCTCGGATCCTCGAGCCGCGTCACCGACGAGGTCGACCTCGACGCGTGTCGGGCAAACGGCGTGGATGTGCTGCGTCGACCGAGCGGTGGGCTGACGGTCGTGCTTGGCCCAGGGTGCCTGATGTGGTCGGTGATCGTGGCCTGGCCGGGCCCCGTGCCGACGATCGATCGCGTGCACGCGGCCATCCTCGAGCCCCTCTGCGGTTCGCTGAACGAGGCCGGACGGCCGGTCGTGCGACGAGGATCGAGCGACCTGGCGGTCGTCACCGACGGCGTCGAACGCAAGGTGTCGGGCAATGCGCTCCGAGTGCGGCGACAGGCCGTGCTCTATCACGGCACCCTGCTCGACGCATTCGATCTCAGCCTGATCGGCCGAGTGCTCCGCCACCCGCCACGGGAGCCCGACTATCGCCAGCGGCGAACGCACGACGACTTTCTTGCAAACCTCGCCCTCGGCCGGGCGACGCTCGAGGCTGCTGTGCGGCAGGCCTTCCTGGCCCAGGACATTCGGCGCGACTGGCCTGCCGACCAGACTGCCGAACTCCTCAACGGTCGCTACCTCGACGCCGACTGGACGAACCGCCTGCCCTGAGCGAGGCCGAACGCGACGCCTCCCGCCACGGTCCCGGTCGATTACGGCGACCTGGCCGACTGGGCAGACCCATCCGACCATGAGGAATGGGAAGTGGGTGGTTTCAGGGCTGATCGAGGTCAGGGCGACCGGCCGATGGATAGTTTCGGTGGCGGGCCGGGAAGGCCGGCAACGGGCTTCCCAGCGGTAAACCAGCCTTTCGTCGGCGCTCGCGCCTCGGTAGGTTTCCCGGCCCGATCGACAGGACGTCGAATCGAAAGCCCGCAACAGGAGGTTGCCAAGCCATGCGTCTCCACATGAATGCCGCGGATGTCCGCGGCCTGGTTTCACGCCACTTCGTCGAACTCGGAGCCGAGGCATCCGATGTCGATGACATGCAGGAGAACATCCGCATCGACCGCGGCCGCTGTGTCGCTCGGTGCTACCGCGTGGCCGAGATGTTCGCGATGTGGCTCATCGATGTCGGCGTCCTGCAGTTCTACGACGCCGATGGCGAGATGCTGCACACCGTGAATCTGTTCACGGAACTGCAACCGCAGCGGGCCGCCGCCTGATCGCGGCAGGCCAACCTGGGGGAAAACGGCTCTTCTGACGGTCCGGGGGGATTGTCTGCGCCGACCGTCGGAATAGGAATCGGGGGAATCATGTCGTTGCATCGGCCGGGGAATGATCCGCACCGGCTTTCGGTCGTGGTCGTGGCGCCGAGGGTGGCGGGCCTGGAAGACACGCTCGTCAGCGTGCTCGAGCATCGTCCAGACGACTGCGACATCATCGTCGCCCTCGGGGAACGCTACGACGATCCCTGGCAGATCGGCGATGAGGTGACGTTCGTCAACGCAGACCGTCGTTCGGGTTTGGTTGGCTGCGCCACGGCGGGCCTGGCCGTGGCCACCGGCGACGTCATCCACCTGCTCGCCGCCGGATGGAAAGCGACGGCCGACTGGACTGCGGCTGCCATGACGCACTTCACGCGTCCCGATGTGGCGGCGGTGGTGCCCCTCGCCATGCGCGCCGATGATGCCGCGCGGCCGGTGGCAACGGGCGTGCGACGAACCTCGGGCGGCCGAAGCATCGTGGTCGTGCCCCGCCTCACCGACGCCGGAGTGGTGACGGGCTCCCCTCCCCATGCCCCGCTGCTCGAAGCGGGCTTTTGGCGGGCCGAGACGCTTCGCAGCATCGGCATCTCGTCGGCGTGCGGCGATGCCCTGGCGGCAGCCGACCTCGCCGCCGGACTGAAGGCATCGGGCGGGACGGTCGCGGTGGAACCCGCATGCACCGTCATCGCCGGTCCCATGGCCAAGCGGCCTTCGAGCTTTCGCGCGGGACTGCATGCGGAGCGGCTTTTCTGGCGATCGCTTCCGTGCGAACGGACCATTCCAGCGAGCATCTTCCACGCCACGGAAATCGTTCGGCATGCCGTGGCGACGGCGCCACTCGGCACGGTGGGCATGCTCGCCGGCCGGCTCGCCGCCCTGCTGCACGTTGGATCCTGCCGGGCACGCACGCGACAGCTTCGCGATCTGCTCACGGCATCGAAGCACGGATCGGCCGACGCCCATGCCCGCACCTTCCGCATCGACGCCCCTCACGACTCGGCCTCGCCGCCGCATGCGGCGCCCCGGCCACGCGAACTCAAGCGATCGGCCTGACGCCGGCAAGGCCGGTGGCCCGAAAAACGTCGCGATTTGTCGGCCGCGCCCCGGCTGCTAGACTCCGGGGGTTCGCTCCCGTAGCTCAATTGGATAGAGCGTCAGCCTCCGGAGCTGAAGGTTACAGG